>JBIOJM010000286.1:0-13411 GCA_044450785.1 Isosphaerales bacterium | reverse complement strand
CGACCTGCCAGCCATCTTGCCTGGTTAGGTCCGACTTCAAGGCAGTGTCCCCTGCTCCCCGAGAGGTTGGGTGGGTGGGGGATGCCGATGCGAGGACGAGCTGACAAGGATGTCGAATTTCCGGACTGGCTTCAGCCTGTTTCTTCGGCCCTGACCCGAGATCAAACGCTCGGCAGCGTCCAGGGCTTGCGGTATTCCTTGGTCAGGTGTTGGTTGGCTTCCGGATGGTTGACGATCCGCTCAGCGACCGGGTCCCACTCGAGCTTCTCGCCGGTCCAGAGCGAGACGTTGCCCAGGTTGCCGACGGTCGTCAAGCGGTGGCCGTATCCAAAGTGGCACGAGCACCGGGCGCGGGTCTTGAGCGCATCGATCCACTCGCGGTGATGGCCGGCGGATCGAGGCAGGCTTTTGGGCGGCTCATCGATCTTGCGGCCCTTCTCGGGGATGATCCGGTAGGTGTCGTAACTGGCCACCAGCGTGGCCTCGGTCCCCTGGAACATGATGCCCAGTCCCTGGTTTTCAAGCCCGTGGCTGCTGGCGTCGGTCTGGCTCCAGACCATCAGGAACTTCTGGTCTCCCTTTCCGTATTCGTACGTGACCTCCAACGTATCGGGCACTTCGGCGTTGTCGGCGAGGGCGTAACGGCCGCCGGTCGCCGAGATGGTCCGGGGCGCATCGACGTCCATGGCCCAGTGCACGAGGTCGACGATGTGGCAGCAGAAGTCAGTGAGGATGCCGCCGCCGTAGTCCCAGAAGTACCGCCAGTTGAACGTGAAGCGGTTGGGATTGAAGGAACGCCGCGGCGCGGGTCCCAACCAGAAGTCATAGTCGCAGCCGGCGGGGGGCGGGCCATCCTGGGGACGTCCCATTCCGCGCCGGTCGGCGGCCAGCCAGACGCGCGTCTTGCTGATCTTGCCCAGGACGCCGGAGCGGACGATCTCGACGACCCGATGGTAATTCTCACCCGCATGGATCAGGTTGCCCATCTGGGTGACTCGCTTGTACCGCTCGGCCGCCTGGACCATGGCCCGGCCTTCCTGGATGCGGTGCGCCAGCGGCTTCTCGCAGTAAACGTCCTTGCCGGCCTGGCAGGCCAGGATGGTCGTGATCCCATGCCAGTGGTCGGGCGTGGCAATCACGACCGCGTCGATGTCCTTGCGGTCCAGGACACGGCGAAAATCACCGTGAACTTCGGGCGTCCCGCCGGCCGCCCTCTGGGCGCGGCGAGCGTGGGGCTCGTAGACGTCGCACACCGCGGCGATCGCCACGTCGGGAAACCTTTTGAAGATGTCGAGCAACCCGGTCCCCATCCCACCGACGCCGATGAAGCCCAGGACGACCTTCTCGCCAGGAGCGACCGGTTTCGGCTCACTCTTGGCCTGGTCCCGAGCCTGGTCTTTGTTTCCCGTTTGGGACGGTTCCGCACCGCCGCTGGTCGTCTTCTTGGCATCGGCCTGACTCGCGGCCGCCAGCGCCCCAGCCGCCAGAAACTCGCGCCGAGTCCAGTGATTCATGGCGTTTCCCATCCCATCTCATCTCATCTCATCAGATCAACCGTTCTCGATCTCGATCGCCGCGACAACAGCACACCAATCGCTGGTAAGGAGCAACGCTCAATGCGCCGGCACGGGGATGCCGAAATCACCGAGCATGTTTCGCCAGACCGAGTGGATGTGGTTGGCTCCGTTCTGAGTGTTGTTGAACTCGATCAGGAAGGTAGGCCCCTGGACGCGGTAGGCGTGTCCCTGGCTGCGGTCGGCGGGCCCGGCCCAGGCGAACCGAAGTCCTTCGGTCCCGGCACGGGCGATCTCATCGAGCCAGGCCTTGGCGACCTCGAGCGGCATGTCTTCGGCATAACACTCGACCAGGGCCCGGAGCATGGCCCGCTGGGCAAAGTTCATGTCGGCAAAGCCGATGCCGGCGGCCGCGTCGGCCGGCGGCTGGGGCGTGTTGGCCGCGCGGATCTCCGCGGGGGCCTTGTCGGCGAAGGTCGCCTTCGCGCGCTGCCCATCGTCGAGCGCTTGAACCAGACGCAAGGCCCTGTCTTCCCGCTCGGCGAGCGTGCGCAGACCTTGCCGCGGCCCCTGGCGGACCTCAGCCGGATTGGCGCCGAAGAAGGCTGGCGTGGCCGCCACGATCTTGCCGTCCTCGAGCACGAAGTTGAGCGACAGATGATGCCCTTCCACCCTCCAGCCCCACTTGCCGCGGTCGAGCGGCTTGCCGAAAATCGTGAGAAAATAGAGCTCGGGGTCTCGCGCCGGCCCTCTGCCTTTTTCGAGGTCCCGGAGGATTTGCTCGAGGCTCATGATCGTGGTGGCCTTCAGGAAACCGGACCCCGACACGCCGGACTGGATCAAGCCGAAGGCGAGGGCGCGCTGTTCGGGGCTGAGCTCCTTGATCGGCAGGCCCTTGCGGGCACGCGGGATGAAATGCCAGTCGAGCCGCTCGCCCGAGTCGTGCGCGTACACGGCCTTGGCTGCCTGCGCCTCCGAGAGCGACTTCAGGAACCGGTCGGCCGCGACCGCCATTCGACTCCCGGACGGCTCGACCTGGGCGCCGGCCCAGAGGGCCAGCCCCACCACGGCCACCGAGGCCAACACCAAGCTCGGCTTGATCCCTCTCATCGTCACGGCTCCTTATCAAGGCCAGATTATTCACTCACCCGCCCGGCCCGCGCGGGCACCGGGCCTGATTCCGATCCACTAGCCTTCTTCTTCGATCGAACACCGGAAGTCAAGCCCCCGGGAGATTTTCCGGAGCCACTTCGTGGTTTCTCAGGGACTTCGGCCGACCGTCTCGTGCGGCGGTGTGCCCCAAACTGGGGAGTGGCAACGATCGCAAGAATCGAAGAGACTGTAACCGCACACGTGTTCGAGATCGGCCGTGCTCACACCAAATGGAGGCAACGCAATGGCTAGTCAATGGAGGCGGCGAGCGTTCCTGAGCGCATCGGTCGCGGGTCTGGTCTCGACCGCCGCGACCGCACGGCGACCGGCGTCCGGCGCGGAGGTCAGCCGGGAAACATTCACGTATAAAACCGTCGGCAGTTGCCAGATCAAGGCCGACGTCTATGGCGCGTCTCCCGGAGAACGCCGGCCGCTGGCCGTCTGGATTCATGGCGGGGCCCTGATCATGGGAGATCGCCGGGGGATCGACAGAACGCTGCTCGCCGAGCTGATCAAGGCCGGATATGTGGTCGTATCGATCGACTATCGCCTGGCTCCGGAGACGAAGCTGGCGGCGATTCTTGACGACGTGAAGGATGCCTTCGCCTGGGTCCGCGCGGAGGGACCGAAAAGCTTCGGCGCCCGCATCGATCGGATCGCCGTGCTCGGCGGCTCGGCCGGCGGCTATCTGACGCTGACCTGCGGTTACTTGATCGAGCCGCGTCCGGCGGCGCTCGTGTCGTTCTGGGGATACGGTGACATCGCCGGCACCTGGTACAGCCGACCCGACGCCTTCTACCGCCGCCAGCCCCTGGTGACCGAGGCCCAAGCCCGCGCTGCCGTGGGAACGACCGAGGTCGCGGAGCCGCCGCCCCGAAACCAGCGGGGTCGCTTCTATCTCTACTGCCGGCAGAACGGCCTCTGGTCCAAAGAGGTGGCCGCCCACGACCCCGACGCCGAGCCCAAGGCCTTCGACCCGTATTGCCCGGTCCGCAACCTGTCAGCCAAGTACCCTCCAACCCTCATGATCCACGGGACCAAGGATACCGACGTCCCCCACGAGCAGTCGGTTGTCATGGACAGGGAGTTGACCAGCCACCACGTTCCTCACGAGTTCATCTCGGTCCCCGGCGGCGGGCACGGACTGGGAGGCGTGGACAAGGCCGTCCTCGCTGGAATCCATCAGCGCGTCCTGGACTTCCTGAAGCGTTACACGGCCTGACCGGCTAACTTTGCACTCTGTTGTCACATGCCGCCGGTCGCGTCGATCTTCTTCCTGAGCAATTCGGGGATCATCGTATCGAGCTTGCCACGGCCCTCGACGGAGTACAGGTTGCCGCTGGGGTCGATCACGAACATCCTCGGAATTGCGTGGATGCCCCACGATCGAGAGAACTCGCTCTCCCAGCCCTTACCCTGGTAGTACTGCGGCCAGGCGATCTCGTTTTTGGTGACGCGTTCCTTCAGCTTGTCCAGCCCGCCCTCTTCTTTCGGCGTGTCGAGGCTGACACCGATGAACTCGACGCCCTTATCCCTGTACTCGTCGTAGAGTCTCTTCATGTTCGGCATCTCGGCGACGCATGGACCGCACCAAGTCGCCCAGAAATCGACGACGACGACCTTGCCTCTGAGGGCCATCACAGAGACCTCGTCCCCCTTGGTCGCATCGGTGAACGAAAGATTGAAGGGCTTACCGATCGCACCCCGTTGAAGGCGGTCCGCGCGATCCTTAACGGCCTCTGGGGAATTCGGATATTCCCTGATGATCCGGTCTTTCAGAGCAGCCTTCTTGCTCTCGTCTCGCGTGCAGGAGACGACGCTCGCGAAGAAAAAGGGGAGAAGTCCAATCAACGGGATGGCTCTGCCGCGTCGAAAAAGAATTGGACTTATCCCCTTTTCACCACCCAGTCAATGAGCAGCGGCCGCATCGTCGAGAAACCGCGGTCTTTCAGCCGGGTGTCGGGCCCATTCGCGTCGATTTGTCGCTTTTGGTCATTGGAGACGGCTGAGGGGCTGCGCATGACCCGCATCGGTCCTGGAGACCACGTGCTGGAACGAGCTGCCGGCCACGGCCGTCTCCATGGGTTGGAAGATCGCTCGAAAAAGGATTCGGGCAAGTGGAGTCGATGGTACGTGACACGTCGCCGTCAGCCACATACAATGTCTTCTTCGACCCCGGGTTTGATCCGTTCCCTGAGTTTTTGCACCGATCGACCCGCGATACCAAGCCACTGAACTAGCCCACATCCCATTGGAGACTCGCAACCATGCAACGATTCCTCGCGACGGCTTGCCTGACGGCCGCGGCCTGCCTGATGCCGGTACTGGCTCTGCGCGCCCAACAACCTTTCCCGAAGGCAGCGACCGGCCAACCGGCGGCCAAAGTCGCTGAAAAGGCAGCGACCAGCCAGCCGGCGGCCAAAGCCGTTGAAAAGGCAGCGACGACCCCGACCTCGACCGACCCGATCGACCGCATCAAGGAAGAGGGGTTGAAGCGGTCGCAGGTGATGGCAACCTTGAGCTACCTGACGGATGTGATCGGACCTCGGCTCACCGGATCGCCCAATTTGAAGCGAGCCAATGAGTGGACACGTGACAAGCTGGCCGCGTGGGGACTGGCCAACGCACACCTCGAAGCGTGGGGCCCGTTCGGACGAGGCTGGTCGCTCAAGCGGTTCTCGGCGCAGGTCGTCGAGCCCCAGTGCATCCCGCTGATCGGGTACCCAAAGGCCTGGTCGCCCGGCACCGACGGGACGCTCGAGGCACCCGTCGTCTATTTCGATGCCAAGACCGAGGCTGACTTCGCCAAGTTCAAAGGGAAGCTGAAAGGCGCCATCGTCTTGACGAGCCCCGTGCGGGAGGTCGCCGCTCGGTGGGAACCGCTGGCGAATCGCAAGACCGATTCCGAGCTGCTCGCCCTGGCCGATGCGGCCGAGCCCAACGCGCGCGGTTTCGGCCGCCGCATGGCCCAGGCACAGGCCCAGGCAACGGCACAGGGCCCGGGCCAGGCCTCGAACAACCGTCCCGGCGCTCCGGGTGCGGCCGGCGCTGCCGGCGCTGCACCTCCCGGCGGCCGGCCGGCCGCCGGACAGCCTCGGATGGGTCGGTTCGGGTCGCCCGAGATGCTTGCCCAGATGCAGCTCGCGCAAAAGAAGAACCAGTTCCTGGCCGCGGAAGGGGTCGCGCTGCTGGTCGACCCCAGCACCCAAGGCGACGGCGGTACATTCTTTGTGGCCCAGGCGTCGGTGCCAGGCGCGCCGCTTCCCACGCCCGGACAGACGGCCAGGAGGGTCTCGGTCTACGACAAGAATGCGCCCAAGATCACGCCTCAGATCGTCCTCGCCAAGGAACACTATAATCGGTTGGTCCGGATGTGCGAGGCGGGCGAGCATCTCAAGATGGCGGTCGACCTGTCGGTCAAGTTCCATGACAACGACCTGATGGCGTACAACACGGTTGCCGAGATCCCCGGAACCGACCTGAAAGACGAGCTGGTCATGCTGGGCGGACACATGGATTCGTGGCACAGCGGCACGGGTGCAACCGACAATGGGGCCGGAGTCTCGGTCGCCATGGAGGCCGTGCGCATCCTCAAGGCGCTCGACTTGAAGCCCCGGCGAACGATCCGGATCGGCCTCTGGAGCGGCGAGGAAGAAGGACTCCTCGGCTCCCGCGCTTTCGTCAAGGACCATTTCGGCCGGAGCCCCGCCAACATGTTCGGGGGCCCGCCGCCAGCCGCCAATGCCGGTGCGCCAGCCGCCCGGAACGGCGACGGTGCGAGCACCAAGGACTCATCCGAGTCGAGTCCAAAACCCGAGTACGCCAACTTCTCGGGCTATTTCAACCTCGATAACGGCACCGGAAAGATCCGGGGCGTTTACATGCAAGGGAACGATGCCGTGCGGCCGATCTTCCGCAAATGGCTCCAGCCCTTCCGTGAGATGGGCGCCACCACCTTGACGATCTCGAATACCGGCGGGACCGACCACCAATCCTTCGACGGCATCGGTCTGCCCGGCTTCCAGTTCATCCAGGACGAGATCGAGTACGGCACGCGGACTCATCACTCGAACCAGGACGTCTTCGATCGCATCCAGGGCGATGATATGAAGCAGGCCTCGGTCATCATGGCCGCCTTCGTGTACAACACGGCCATGATGGATCAGAAGCTGCCCAGGAAGCCGTCGACGACTCCGGAACCGAGAGCCACACAGCCCGCGGTGAGAGCGGCCGCCGCACCCTGAGCCTCTCGTGAGTCACGATGATCCAGCCGCAAGCCAGCGGACGGCATTGGTGAGGATCTTGAGCGGGATCGGCTCTTTGTAAATCGGGAACGTCTCGTGGCCGGGGCGGAAGTAAAACACCCGTCCCCGGCCGAGCGTCCAGATCGCGCCGCTGCGGAACCACTCTCCCGTGGCCCATCTTTCCTCAAGAATCACCTCGTCCGGCTCGGGAACATGAAACGGCTCATCGTACATCTCGGTGTGGGGAAGCTCGAACTCCGGTGGTATTCCCTCGGCGATCGGGTGGTCCGGGCGAAGTACTCTCACGGAACTCGGCTTGCCGTCGCCGCGGTAGGCTGGAAAACAGCAATAAGGCAGATGGACCGTCGCCTTGGCGACATGGTCGGGGAACTTGCGCCACGATAGATAAGGAGTCACCCGTGCATCGGGCTTGGGGACGGTGTACCGCGCTGGCGGCGCAGCGTAACTGATCTCGATCCGGTCCTTCCCCTCCGCGCGGAGCCTCTGGGCAAAGTCAATCCGGGTCCGCTCGTTCATCGCTTCCACAAACGGCGTCGACCAGTGAGCCGAGTGGAGCGCGACGAGTGCGAGTGCCCCGGCCTTGATCCTCTGGACGATCGACCTGCCGGTCTCGGGTGCGATCTCGGCCTGCCGCACGTGCCCCCACCAGATCAACACGTCACACGGGTCGAGCACGCTGGCCGCAAGGCCCTGGCCACGGTCGCTCAGGCTGACCGACTGGACCGAGATTCCCGGCTGTGCCCCGAGATGAGCGGCGATCTCATTGCCGAGGAAGTTTGAGTACGCTTGCTTCTGAGCGGGCTGTCGTTCGTCCCAGACCACGACCCTGACCGCCCTGCGCGAAACCGGCCGGACTTGCTCCTTGCCGGCTCGGTCTTGGGCGGAGGCGGAAGTGAGCATGAGTTCGACGACAGCGGCGAGGGATGATGCCTTGAGGAAGTCTCGTCGCGTCCTGTTTTTTTTCATGGTGGATCGCCGAGGGAAATGAGGGATAGGCGACGACCGCTCAGCCCGCGTTGCCGCGTTCCGGAGTCTTTTCCCGTTGACGCTGACGCAGTTGTTGAAAGCGCTGACGCTTTTGCTCTTCCCACATCGGAAACGCCTCCTCGACGGCATGGATCACCCGCCACGATCTGAAACCTGACACTACCTTTTGTCGTTTACCGAGCATTCGCACCTTCAGTCAGTCCGCGGTCAGGAGTTCAGCGCGGGGCGTCGCCCGATCGGTCACAGAAGGCCGGGCTCACTCACAAGGCCCCAAGCCGCAATCGCATCGTTTTGATCTCGAACGGATGCAGATCAAATTGCACGGCATCGCCCTCGATCTTGAGGTCACCACCCGCGTCTTCGAGCAGATTCGCCTCGCGCGCCGAAAGCAACTTGGCCCGCAGCTTGACCGTCACCCCCGCGGCGGGCCGGCCGGCCGCTTCGTAGACCCGCAGGGCGACGTCTCCATCTCGGCTCGGTTTCAGGGACGAGACGACGACGTTCGGATTTGAGACATCCAGCAACCCCCAGCGAGCCGGCAGGGAACCGGGGTGAGGGAGCACCTTGCGACAGAGCAGCGGGTGATTGAGCTCAAGGGCGTCGCGGAACACGCCCGCCTCGCGCCAGTCGCCCGCGTGGGGAACCAGCGCGTATCGCATGGTCCGCTCCTGACCCAGTTGAAACCCCGAGTCGGACGACATACCCGGCTCGTAACCCCCACCGAACCCGTAGGCACCCAGCGTGTGGGCGCGGAGTAGCGAGACCATCATGGTCCCGTCCGTCACGAGGTTGCCGGGTAGACCCACATTGAGGAGAGTCAGCCCCCGGCGGCCATCGCCGTAGTCCACCCAGTTCTGCGCGGGGAACTCGATCGCCGCGGGGCGCTCGATGGACCCGAACGGGATCTCGTGCGTGCTCTTGCCTGCTTTGATCGTCGTCGGGAACAGCGCCTGGTAGCGAACGTACTTCTCGCGATTGACCAATCGGGTGGTGACGTCGATCCGGCGCAGGCCCGAATAAAGCCGAATGGTCGTGGCGAACCGGCCCGAGCCGAAGGGGCGATCGATCCGGAACTCCGAGAGCACGGGCCCGGCGATGACCGTGGCCGGTTCTCCCTTCCCCTCGTCGCTGAAGACGGCCTCGCCCCGTTTCGGCACCTTCTGCTGAGTCGTCATCGCGATCCGGCTGCCACCGTCCAGGCCCTTGTAGGGCTCCCAGAGGTCGCCCCGGTCTTGCTCGCGCGAGACGACATTGCCCTTGCCCGCAAGCACTTCCCAATCGCCCGACTTGACCCGCAGACCGGTCATGGCCCCCGTCGTGCGGTCAAGAGAGATGCGATACTGTTCGTTCTCGAGCTGGACCTGCGGGCCCGTCGCGGCGCCGGCGGGTGTGGATGCGATTTTGGTCCCAGCGTCGCCGCCGCGCGCTACAGAAACGTGATAGGTCGAAAATCCCAGTGCGGGCACATCCCGCGCGATGAATGCGACGCGAGCGGTCTTGAGACCGCCGTCGGCATACCGAGACGACTCGAGGATTTGCGACGGCACGGTTTGCCCGTCCGGGCCGGTGAGCACGATCGCGGCAACGCCCCCTTCACCGAAACCGGCGTCCACCTCGGCGACGTCCGACCGCGGCCAGCCGAGGGGATTGAAGACGACGACGGGCGCCCCCGGCCCCCGGGTGTCGATCTTCGAGGCGAGGACGTCCCACCTTGCATCGATGATCGCGTCGGCCCGGCGCTTGGCGAACTCGTAGCTACGGACGGTGTCCTCATAGACATGGTCGGTCATGACGCCCGATGCCAGGTCGTGCGTTTGATTGAACAGCACCGGCTCCCATCCGGCCCAGATGCCGTCGAGATCGGCGGGCGCCCCCAGCCAGGCCGCGACGGCGCTGAGCTTTTCGGCCGTGAGCAATTGCCGCTCCATGATCCGCATCCACGCCTTCAGCTCGATCCGGCTGCTGTAGATGCCCTGGAAGATGGGGTTCAGCTCCCCCTTGAAGACGGGCCGGTCGGTACGGCGGGCGACGACCGCCTCGTACTCGGCGGGCACGGCCATCCGCATCACGAACGGGGCCTTGGCATCTCGGTTGAATGCCTCGATGCGCGCGGTGAGGTGCTCTTCCGGCTCGCTGACGTCAGCCCCCGCCGGACCGACGCGGTCCGGCCCGCGGGCGTTCGGCCCCAGGAGGTTGAACCGGTCCTTCGCGAACCGCTCGAACCCGGCGGCGTCGTTGGGAGCGCCGTACATCATCCCGTAGCCGTGAGGCAGCCAGAATGCGGGGATCCGGGTCCCGTCGATCCCCTCCCAGAGAAACTCGGAGGGGTGGTCTTGCCGCGGCACTCCCCGAAAGAACCAGAACGACTTGTATCCACCCTTCACGAGCAGTTGCGGAAGCTGGGCGTGGTGGCCGAAGGTGTCGAGCAGCCAGCCGGTGGTCACGTCGACGCCGAGCTTGTCGCGATAATACCCCTTGCCATATTGCATCTGCCTGACGAACGTCTCCCCGCCGGGCATGTTGTCGTCAGGCATGACGTCGAGGGCACCGGCCAGTTGGAGCCTTCCCTCGGCCAGGAACCGGCGGAAATCGGCCTCCTCCGCGGGATACCGCTCCAGAAACGGCCGCACGTAGGCCACCTGGTCAAGCGTGAACCGGTAGCCGGGCTGCTCTCTCAAGAGCCGCATCGCCTTGAGGATGTTGGGCAAGCCCATCTCCAAGTATTCCTCGCGAGTCTTGAAGACCGCCCCCTCCCAGTGGGTATGCTGAATGACCCAGAAGGTCTCCTTCTTCGCGGTTTCCGGCTCGTTGGCGAACGAGGATGTCGCGAGCGACAGAGTGTAACAGGCGGCGATCAGGCAAGGTCGAAGGTTCATGAGATGCCCCTCGGAGGTTGATTGTGCAAACCCACGGACATGACTGGTCACGGCGTCAGACCGCGGATCCAATCCCTCAGCAGCCGGCCCCAACTTGATTCCGGCACCCCGTGACAGAGGGCGAGCACTTCCAGGATTCGTTTCGGCGTCAGGAGCGGCAAGCATTCGCTCCGCGCGATCGAGTTGTAGGTGCCGTCGGCCTGGAGCCGGCCGAACCAGAGGGCGCCTGCTCGCACGTCATAGCGCCAGACTTCCGGCACACCCAAGGCGGCGTAGATCGGCAGCCTGCCCTCGGGATCGTCCAGATTGTCGACCTCGATGGCCAGGTCAGGGGGCGGGTCGATGGCCAGGTCGATCTCGTCCTTATCCCGGATCAGCGGCTCGTGGGCGATGTAGAAGCAGGTATCGGATTCCTTGCCAGCCGCTCCACCCTCGCGGCGAAAAGTCGTGGAACCGGCACAAGCGCAGGGAATCCCCAATTCGACGACCAGCTCCCAGACCAGACGGTCGAGGCGCCGGCTGTATTTCTCGTGGCGATATCGGGGCGACATGAGCTCAAGGGTCCCCTGGTAGTAGGCCATTCGCAAGTGTCGGTTGGCGTCCTTGTCCCGCAGGCTCACGTAGACGTCCCAGGGCACGTCATGGAGGATGACACGGCCGCCTTCCTTTTCCTCGACAGGGGGTCGGGCAATCAGAGTGGACATCAAGGGAAACTCGCTCGTGGGGCCGCTGATGCGGCTTCAGCCCTTGTTCCGTTGGAAGCAAATCATCCGCCGTAGATCGATCCGATTTCAGCGTCCACGAATTGTAACACGCAGCTCGGCCGGCGTCTCGATCGTGGCGTCCAGCCAGAGGGTCCGGCCGTCCCATGCATAGCGTTTGGCTTCGAGTGGCTGGCCCGCCAGGCTGACCTGGACCTCGCCTCCCGGTTCACCGGTGAATTCAAAGACCGGATTCACGCAGGGAGTACCAGGCTTGATCGAGATCTGCACGTCACGGGCCGTGGCTTCCAGGCGGATCGCGCGCCGCTCGGGAGCGTATCCTTCGAAGTCGAGCCGGGCCCCGCGCAGGTCGAGGGATGGCGGTGTTGCGAAGCTTTTCGCCCAGTCGACGAGCCGGGCGTCCGCGGCGTCGCTCATGCCGATCAGCCAGGCCCAGCGCCGCACGGACAGATGCCGGGATCGGCCCAAGGTGTCGAGGGTGGTGAGCTCGGCCGTCCAGAGCGGTTTCGGCCGGCGGCCCGCCCAGGTCATCACGCTGTTGTGGCACGGAGTGAACAGGACCCGGTCGTCGATGGTGCGGCCGGTCGAGTTCCCGCGTGCCAGCGGCCAGTGGCTTCCCCAGTAGCACGGAGTGACCATCTGGCCGCCATCGAAAAAGGGGCCGAAAACCATCGGCGGCTGTTCGCTCTCGTTGGGGTTGAAGCAAACGGCCGTGAGCTTTTCTCGCTTGTGCAGTCGAACGCGGTACATCGCCGGCGCGCCACCTGGCACCTGCTCGCGGCTCTCACCTTCTTTCCCCGCCGGGCTCGGGAACCGGAACTGGTATTTCCGGCCGTCGAGGTAGAGGGCGTCGATCGGGTCGTCCGGCAAGACCGCAAACGGATACGCCCCTTGAGGGGTGAGGATGATGAACTCACTCAGCTCGTAGTCGTTCTTGGGGTCGGCCTTGAGGTTGACGACCCGGGTCCCGAAACCGTCGGGATAGAAGTAGTAATCCTCGACGGCCGCGTCGCCCCAGACCTTGTAATCGAAATCCGTCGACTGGTAGCTCCAGCGCACGTGCACGCGGGCCGAGGTCGACTCGACGATCTCAACCCGGCCGTACCGCAGCTCCTTGTCCATCAGCGGTTCGACACAGTCAACAGCCCCTTTCGGCTGGGAGATGATCTCGGCCCACTCATAACAGGCCCCGGTGTTATGGAGGCCGGCCCAGAATGGGATGTAGCTGGAACCACGCCAGAAAACGAACCGCGCTCCGTTGGGCAGCCAGACGACGACGTCGCGGAATTCGGGCTTCCAGCCGTCTTCGTATCGCATGCTGGAGAACTTTCCCGTCCCTGGCTCTCGGACCGAGATCGGAGCATCGTAGCGCAGCCGCTCGTAGGTCGCGCCGAAGCGGGGCCGGCGCGGCGGATTCTGCACCAGCATGACCGGAATGGTCTTGTGCCAGACAACGCGTCCGCCACCGTCGTCCAAGACGACCGAGAGGATATCGCGGTCACGGGCCGACGGAGCATCGGAGAGCTTGAGATCGAGTCGAGTTCGCACCCCCGAGCGGAGGGGGATCGGGCCGGCCGACACTCGACCGGGCGCGGAGTCGAACCAGGATTTCAACTGAGCCTGGGGCAAGTCCCGCATCCGGCTGATCGCCGCGATTTCGAGCGTCGCCGACTGACCCGGTCCCAGGAGCAGCCAGCCCGAAGGAACCAGGATCGTTCCCAGATCGACGGGGTTGATGACACGGTTGGGTAGCGCGATGGCGTCGGCCTCGAATTCCGGGAGGCGGATCGTCTGCCGGGCCAGCTCGACCGGCTTTTCCGCCGGCTTCGAGACGCTCGACAACACCAGCTCATCCGCATCGCTCTCGAGCGTCACTCGGGCGGAGTAGGGGGGGG
>JBIOJM010000285.1:0-13445 GCA_044450785.1 Isosphaerales bacterium | reverse complement strand
TTTTGTTTTTGGGTGTGGGGGGGGGTGTTCGTTTTGGGTGGGGTTGGTGGTGGGGTGGGCGGGGGGCGCTGGGGTTGTTTTTGCCCCCGGGGTGGGGGGGGGGGGGGGGGGGGGGCGCGGCCCCGGAACAAGCAATCACAGAGTTTTCAAAGGGGCTTCTTACACGCGTCGCCGCGTCTCTCAGCCCCGTTGCCGAGGATGGGAAAGCCATTCACGATGTCCGAGGCGTCCGCCCCCACCCCCCCTGGCCCCCCCTTCACAAGGGGGGGAAAGGAAACGCGGTGCTCGCCGGGGAAAGCGCGCAACGAAACCGCGATGAACGAGGCACCTCCGCGAGGCCAACTTTTCATCAGCTCAGGGTCGGCCCTACTTGGCCCCAGAGACTGGCATGCCCTGGCGAATTGTTGTAGCCTATGCGCTCTGACATGTTGTTGTAGGTTTTGTTCCCCCACCGAGACGAACGACCGTGGCGCCGCACCCGAACCTTGACGTCGACCGTTGTTACGCAGATCGCCGGAGGTCTCGGGCGACCTCTCCCATCTGGATCCTGCTCGTGGTCGCGATGGTTCCAGCAGCCGATCGTGTTCCGCCGCTGAGTGGTGGTGAGATCGGCCAGGACTCGCGGGCAGCTCCATCGCCGGTTTCGCCATCGACACAACCCGCGCGAGGGCGGGTCAAGTCGCTCGACGTTGTGGTGCTCTCGACGATGCTGACCGACCGAGCGGGGATCGGAGAGTGGGGTTTCGCGGCCGTGGTGGTGGCTGACGGCCATCGCTTGCTTTTCGACACCGGCGCGCGTCCCGAGACCGTGCTGCGAAATGCGCGCGAGTTAAAGATTGATCTGAGCGGCGTGACCGCGGTGATCCTGAGCCATCATCACGGCGACCACACCGGGGGCCTGGTGACGTTGCGGCGCGAGATGTCAAAGCGGAATTCGGGCGCCCTCGGGCGAACCCACGTCGGGGCGGGCATCTTCCTGAGCCGCCCGGGCCCGGACGGCCGAGAAACCAACGAGGCGCTGGCCATCAAGAGGGAGTACGAGGCCCTGGGTGGATCGTTTGTGGTGGTCGACCGTCCGACCGAGTTGTTTCCCGGAGTCTGGCTTACCGGACCGGTCCCGCGCACCTATCCTGAGCGCAACTGGAGCCTGAATCGCACGATCAGGCACCCCGATGGCCGAGAGGTCGAGGACAACGTCCCCGAGGACATGTCGCTGGTGCTCGATACCGACAAGGGCCTCGTCGTCGTCTCCGGCTGCGGCCACGCCGGCATCATCAACACGCTCGAGTACGCCCGCCTTCAGGTGCGGGAAACGCAGATCCACGCAGCTCTGGGGGGATTCCATCTCTTCGAGGCCGATGCCGCGACGCTCGACTGGACGGCCGCGAAGCTTCGCTCCTTCGCCATCAAGAACCTGCTCGGCGCCCACTGCACCGGGATCGAGCCCGTGTTCGGACTTCGCCAGCGGCTCGGTCTGAGCCGGGGCGCCTGCGCCGTCGGGGCTGTCGGGTCGCGGTTCGACCTCGAATCCGGGCTCGATCCAGGGCCGATTGCACGGTAACAGCCGGAATCTGCCAGGGTGTTGATACTACAGTCTGGGACCGCGACGGGTTATGCTGGCAGCGCCGATCTCCGCTGCGAGCGTGCAACCGCTGAATCGCCACCCACTACTGGCCACGTGCCAGTGAGAACTCGCCAATGGATTATCGTTATCTTGGAACGACCGGTGTTATGAACGAGGCGGGTTCCGGAGCGGGCTGGCTGGCGAGGCCCTCCTCCCCGGCCGGCGACGGATCCAGTCGGCAATCCGCTGGACCGACGCCGCAGTCGCTCATGGACGAGGTTGGATCTCGATCGTCCGAGCTCGTCCAGTCCAACCTGACGGCCGTCGCTTTTCATTCGCCTGAAGCCGCCCGGGCCAGACTCCCTTCCCGCAGCACTGCGTCTGGGCGCGATGCGTCCGACCGAGGAATCCGATCCGGCCTCGATTCAAGCAATCCCGTGGGAGATTCAGGCGTGTGGTTTTACGTGGTTGAGGAAGGCCAGCGGGTCCTGGTGAGGAATCGTAACGGCACGATGGACGTGATCGTCGGCCCCAGGCGAGTCTGGCAAGGCGGGCGCAAGTTCCAGCGCATGATCCATCATGTCGCACACCCGGGAGACTACCTGATCGTCCGCTACCGTGACGGACGGCAAGAGCATCTGGCTGGACCGGCTGAGGTCTGGTTCGACCCCCGAGTGCACCTTGAGATCACTTGTGAAGAGATGCTCCAGGTCGCCGCCAAGGAGGCCGTGGTCGTCTACAGCCAGAAGGAAGGGACCACCACCGTTCAGCGGCGGATCGAAAATGGGCCGACGCTGTTCATGCCGAGACCCGGTGAGTGGTTGCACACCTTCGTCTGGCATTCATCAGAGGGGGGCTCGCAAGGTGTGCGCAAGGTCCCCAAGGGACTGGTTTTTCAGAAGCTCTGGTTGATGCCTGACCAGATGTACCACGACGTGACCGACGTCCGCACTGGCGACGATGCCGTGCTGACCATCCGCCTGATGATCTTTTTCGAGCTCCTGGACATCGCGACGATGCTCGAGACGACACACGACCCGATCGGCGACTTCGTCAATGCGGCCACTTCTGATGTCGTCGACTTTACGGGCCGCCACGATTTCGAGTCGTTCAAGCACAACACCGACAAGCTGAACGAGATCGAGACCTACCGCCAGCTTCTGGTCAGGGCATCCCAGTGTGGATACCGAATCAACAAGGTCGTCTACCGCGGTTACGGCGCGCCCGATCGGCTCCAGCAGATGCATGACCAGGCCATCGAGGCGCGCACCAAGCTCCAGCTCGAGCGCGCCACGGAACAGCAGGCTCAGGACCTCGAGAGCTTCAAGCTGGAAAGTCAGATGCTCCGCGCGGGTAAGCGACGGCACGAGCAGACCGCGGAAGTTGGCCATCAGATCGAGCTTGACCAGCGGAAGCACGAGGCCGAGCTACGTACAAGTGAAGCCCGCTCCGGTTTTCAGCGTCAGCAACAACGGCTCGAGTCCGAGTCCCGGCTGGAGCACCGCATCCGGCAAGATACGCACGTGCGCGAGCATCTGGCCGAACTTGGTAGACTGGGCGTCAACTTGACGGCCTACCTGACCCAGCACCGCGCTGACCGCGTGTTCGAGCTGCGAGGGCCCCAGGGAAGCACGACCCACCTCCACCTCGATCCAACCCATCCAGGGGACGCTTCCCGATTCCGGTCCGATGAGACGGGCGAATCGACGGGAGATACCGTTTCGACGACGCCATAAGGCACCTCTGTTCGGCGCGGGTCTCACGACCCCGCCGGAGAGCCTGACCGAAGGTCTCCCGCGCTGATCTGAGGCCCTGCATTGAAAGGAATTTGTGCTCTCGGAGCACACTCCGAACGAGGGAGACCTTCGGTCGAGCACTCGGGCGGGGTCAGGAGACCCGCGCCCAACTATGACCGCGCTGCCCTTTGCGGAGAACAGCTTCGATGTGGTCGTCTCCAGCGTGGCGATTCACAACATCAAAGGCCGGGCGGGCCGCGATCGAGCGATCGGGGAAGCTGTTCGGGTATTGCAACCAGGCGGCCGACTGATGATCGCCGACATCTGGTCCACGGGCCGGTACTGCAAACACCTCGCCGAGCTCGGCATGATCGAGATCGCCCGCCGCGGGCTGGGGTGGCGTATGTGGTGGACCGGCCCGTGGGTGGCCACCCGCCTTGTCACCGCTACGAAGCCACCCGTTCGGTCGACGCCGACGCAATCGATGAGTAGACAGGGTCCGGAGTGAAGGGTTCGATCGCTTCCGCCACGCAGATCTACCCGCTCGAAGCGAAGAAGATCGGGATAAGGCCGAATAGCTTGGGGGTTCCCCATCAAGAAGGGACCGAATCCGTCCCGGTCATCCCCCGGTTCGGTGCGGCCGGACAGAGAGACCTACCATGACGATCGACCGACTCAAGGATTTCTTCCGAGACAAGAATCTTCCGCTGACCGCCGTGATCGCAGCGAGTGTGTTTCTCGGCGGATCAGCCGGGCGGGCCGACGGCCCGTCGCCGCTCTCCTCCGAACAGGGGGCCAAACCGTCCGTGGCCGACCCCGCCGGCGTTCCGTCGCGCGCTGGTAAGGTTCAGGCGAACGGGATCACCATGGCCTACGAGAGCTTCGGCCCGACGGATCGCGAGACCGTGCTCCTGATCATGGGGAACGGCGCGCAGCTCACCGCGTGGCCGGTCGAGCTCATCAACGAGCTGGTGCAGCGGGGCTACCAGGTCATCATCTACGATAATCGCGACGTTGGTCTCTCGACCAAGTTCGATGCCGCGGGTTTGCCCGATTTGAAGGCGATCATTGAAGAGAGGCTGGCGGGCAGGCCCGGGCCGCTCCCGTACACTCTGGACGATATGGCGAAGGATGCCGTCGGCTTGCTCGACGCGCTCGGCATCAAGAAGGCCCACATCGCCGGCGTCTCAATGGGCGGAATGATTGCACAGCTCGTGGCGGCGGACCACCCCGAGCACACGCTGTCGCTCACATCGATCATGGCGACATCAGGCAACGCCGCGTGGCCACTGCCGGCGAAGCCCGAAGTCATGGCGAAGCTCCCGCCGCCCTCTCTCGACGGCGGTCCGGACGCGATCGTCGCACGTGCCGTCAAGATGATCCGGATCCTCGCCGGTCCCGAGTATCCGCCCGACGAGAAACGAGTGCGTGACATGGTTGTCCGCACCATGAAGCGATCGGACTATCGGCCTGGGATGGCGCGGCATAATGCGGCGGCAGCCGTCGGCTTTTTTGAGGACCGGCGCGCGAAGCTCAAGACCATCAGGGTGCCAGCCGTCGTGATCCACGGCGCCCTGGATCCGCTCATGCCGGTCGAGGGCGGCCGGGACACCGCGGCGAATATTCCCGGTGCGGAGCTGCGGATCATCCCCGGCATGGGACATGATCTCCCGATCCCGCTCGTCAAGACAATCGCCGATGGCATCACCGCGGCCGCGACCCGCGCGACCGGCGCCAAGGCGAGGAAGTGAGCCGGAGACGTCCCGGACGGGATTGTGGTATGTTAGTGGGGGCTAAAGCGCGACCGCTAGCGGCCTGTTGGCCTGTCAATCTTGGATTGACGGGTTGACGAGCGGCTCGCGCATCAGAGAAAGAGTAAGAGGAAGAGTAAGATTTCGAAGAGGACTAGGAGCAAGAGCATGAGCAAGAGTAGGACTGGCGCGTGCATGAGATCCTACTCTTAATCTTGATCGTGCTCTTAATCCTCTTCCTAATCATAATCTTCCTCCTAATCTTGCTCTTCTTTGGAGATTTGTCGTGGCCGTTGTCTCGTCGGTCATATTTGCCCGGCAATCGCAGATTGACGGACCACTAGCACGGTTCCACGAGATCGTCTGGCCGGACGTGCGGATGGATCGATGATGCAATCAGGGAGGTCATTATGGGATCAACTTCACGGATGTTGCTGGTTCTGTCGGTCCTGGGAACGACCGCGAGCTCCGACTCTTCGGACTCGCCAAGGTCTGACTCCGCCATACGCACGACCTCGGCCGCGCACAGTCAGACTGATCGAAAGCCAATCAAACGCGCCGCCTATCAGTCGAGCCGGTCGCCGGCGCGTTTCTCGGCGCGCTGGATCGGACAGGACGGACATGATCATGTCGGTCCGAGCAACCAGCTCAAGCCGAGCGACGTCCAGGACATCCACATCGCGCTTGGCGGGCTGGATCCGCGGCGCGAGGTTGTGTTCGTGGATGTGACCGGGCACGGGGGCGACCAGTGGCGATACGAAACCCAGGCCTCCTGCTGGAGAGCGGAGTTAGAGCGGAACAAGCAATCTCGGACCGCCGACCTGTTCATCGAGCCGGGTCGAGTTGAGACGGGGCGGGTTTTCCACGTCGTGGTCCGGTACGACGACGGCTCGACGGTTGAAACCGACTTTCGTGGCCGCAAGGCCGATCCCAACCTGCGGATGCTCGGCGCGGCCGTCGCGGCCCGCTGGATCGGCCAAGACCGGCAGGACTGGGCCGGACCGGGGCCATCGGTAGGCCCCGACGGTCTCCAGGACGTTCGGATCCATCTGAGCAAGCTGTCGGCTCAAGTGGCCGTCAAGGTGGTCCGCATCGAGGGGCCGGCCGGCGCGCGCTGGGAGTTCGGGACGAACCCGAAGCTGCTGTCCAATGCCGAGCTAATCCGCGACCCCAAGGACCCATCGCAGGGCGACTTGTTCTTTCAACCGGATCGTGATCTGAGCGCTCAGCGAATCAAGCTGACGGTGGCCTATGAGAATGAGAAAGTCGACACGGCGACGCTCGTTGCCGGCCGGTGCGATCCCAAGCTGCGCATGCCGCAGGCCCCGCTGCCCAAGTTCAACGAGCGAGCCATCACCGCCAAGTGGCTGGGACAGGATGGTGAGAACCCCGCGGGGCCGGGTGATGTCCACGTGGTGATCACCGGGCTGCCGGCGTCGTCCCCGATGGTCGGGGCGGTGTTGAGCGACGCGGTGTGGGGTACCTGGATCTACCGTGCGAACGACCGCGTCACGATCCCGGCGGATCCGTTCGCCCTACCGCTCGTGGTGAGGCCGCGATCAGATCGCAATTCAGCCGACCTCTATCTTGCCCCTTACCGTGACGAGAGCAAGGACACGCTCACCTTGAGGTTGATCGGGGCGGACGGGCGAAGTTTACTGGCGCGATTCCCGGGCGGGAGCTGCGACCTGAGCCGGAGGGCTCCTCAGCCCGAAGCGGGTCGCATCGAGGCCAAGCCAGGAGACGACCTGCAAGCGCTCGTCGATCGCTACGGGACCGTGGTCCTCGCAAAGGGGACGTACCGGCTGACCCGCCCCCTGGTGCTCAGCCGGCCGGTGACGTTGACGTCCGAAGGGGGCGCGACGCTCCGGTTTGCCCAGGCCGGGGCCGAGCCTCCCTGGACAGCGGCGATCAAGGTCCACTGCGGCAACACCACGCTGAACGGGTTCGCGGTCCGTTTCGAGGGCCCGATCCGCTGGAACGAGGGTGTGGAGTGGGGACCGGCGGTGATCGGCATGACCGACAATTTCGACCAGGGGCATGACGAGCTGAGAGTGAATATCGGGTTCACGCGGCTCGATCTGGAGGTCCCTCCGGTCGAGAACCGAGGCGGTTGGCTCGAGGCGTTGCGCCTGATGAGGCTGAAGCGCGCCCAGAGCGGCGTGATCGAGGGGAACACCCTCCGGGGCGGTCCCATCGAGTTCCTCGATGGGCCCTGGCGGATCGTCGACAACGACTTCCAGGGCACGCTTCCAGGAACCTATTCCCACGGAGTATTCGAAGGCCATGGGACTCATGACCTGCTGATCCGCGGCAATCGGACCCGTTCCGTCGCGCCGAGCGGGAAAACGTGGAGGTTCCTGGTCCTGACCTGGTTTGGGGCGAACGACGTCATCGAGCGGAACACGATCGAGCAGATCGGAGCGCGCGACGACGATACGATTCCGTGGAGCAATGAGCCCGAGATCATTGTGACCGAGGCTTATCATGTGAGGTATGAGGGCAAGGTCATGGCCCTGTCGGGCGATGGGCGGCTGCTGCGGATCGGCCGGCCCCATGGAGACGCGGCTCGGACCGGTGAGGTGGTCTCGCTTCTGAAGGGGCCCGCCGCCGGCCAGTGGCGGCGGATTGTCCAGATCATCGATCCGAGTACGTTTCTCGTCGATCCTCCGATCCCGGCGGGAACCGAGGTCGTGTCGATCTCACCCGGGTTCGTCGGCGAGGTCTTCCAGGAGAACCGGATCGACTTGAGAGGTGGCCGGCGGTCGGACAGCCTCTGCTTCATCGGCAACCATTTCGGGACTCGCGTCATCAGGAACCACTTGCTGGGCGGCGGGCATGGATTTCGGATGACGGCCTGCCCGACCGAGACACCGTTGATCTGGGGCTGGTCTCACGCCCCGTTTTTGGGGGGCGTGATCGAGGGAAACATCATCGAGGACACCGAGCGGGGAGGCGTTCTGGGATTGGAGCACGACCCGCGGTCGATCAAGTCGAACGTGGGTCGGACCTACATGGCCGTGCAGCTCCGGGAGAACGTGGTTCGGTGGACGGAGCCGTTCCTGAAGACCATCGAGGGGGCCGGCGCGAAGCAGCCGCTCGCGGGATTGACCCTCGGCTATCCGCCATCCGACGACCCGGGTGAGCTGGTGGTTGCCGCGGTGGGGAACCGGCTCGAAGCCCCCTCGGGGCGGGATCCCGGTCCATCGCTGTTGATCCACGCGGCCGACTACAACTCTCAGCGGATCGTCAATCGCAGGCTTCCGCTCTCCTCGGACGGGACGGCCGCTGCGCCTGACCGTCGCGGAGCGAACGCGAAGGCCATCGGGCCCTTGCGCTGAGACGCGACGAAGACGGAGTACGTCAGGAATGATCACGGTTCCTTCGGCAAAACGAGGAGCGAGCCTCCATGAGAGAAGGGTTCCAGAAACAACGCGGCGGCCAGAAGCGGAATGAGGGGCCCAGGCCTGCGCTGTCGGTTCCAACCGGGGAGGGGTCCGAGTTCGTGATGGAGCGGTTCGGAAGGATCCGTGAGCTGGATCGCTCGTTCGACATCGAGTACTGGCAACGCCAAGGAGACGCGGCGATCTTCCGGGCTGCCTGGGAGCTGGTTGAACTTTACTGGCGTAGTCAGGGTAGAGATCCGAATGAACTCCAACTTCAAAGATCTGTTGAAACTTTTCAACGATTATAAGGTCCACTACCTGGTGGTTGGCGGCTACGCTGTGATGAAGCACACCGAGCCTCGCTACACGAAAGATCTGGACGTCTGGATTTCGGATGACTGCTCGCCACCGCGCCAGAATCCCGCTCGATCATGCCGCTTGATCCGCTCGGCTCGTAACCTTAGACTCGTCGTCTTGCCGGATTGAACGTCGGGCCACGATGGAGGCGGACCAAATCCAATGAGGCTGTATCGCGTGCTCCGGGAATGGCTGTTGGCTCTCGGGGTCATCTCCCTGGTCGTGGCGCCGAATGCATCAGCCGCACCGCAGATTTTCGAGCGAGCCGCCATTTTCCCGGCCAACCCCAAGCACAATCATGCTTCGTGCGTGGTCGAGACGAAGGAAGGAGATCTGCTGGCGGCCTGGTATTCCGGCAGCGGCGAGCGCAAGGCCGACGACGTGGTGATCGAGGGAGCGTGGCTTGCCAAAGGGAAAGCGGCGTGGGGCCCGAAGTTCCGGATGGCCGACACACCCGGTTACCCCGATTGCAACCCGGCCCTCTTCGCCGCGCCCGATGGATCGCTCTGGCTCTTCTGGCCGACCATTCTCGACCACCGCTGGGAAGGGGCGCTTTTGAAGTACGCCCGCTGCGAGCATCCTTCGGGCGGGCCGGATAGTCCAAAATGGTCGCGGATGGGTGTTCTGCACATCACACCCACGGACTTCGCTCGTGAGATGCAACGCGCGATCACAGCCCTTTCCGCCGAGGAAAAGAACAAGTACCGTTCCCAGTTGAGAGAAGTCGACGAGCGATCCCGGGACGAACTCTACCAGCGGCTGGGCTGGATGCCTCGGGTTCATCCGATCGCTCTGCCGTCCGGCCGCTGGATTCTGCCTTTGTACTCCGACACCTTCTCCGCCTCGATCATGGCGATCTCCGACGATCGCGGCGAGACCTGGACCGCGAGCCGGCCTCTGATTGGTTTCGGCAACATCCAGCCCAGCCTGGTGCGCAAGAACGACGGCGTCCTGGTTGCGTTCATGCGCGACAATGGTCCCCACCGGCGGATCCGGATCAGCACATCGAAGGACGACGGCGTCGCGTGGTCGCCGGTGGTCGATTCTCCGTTTCCCAATCCCGGCGCGGGGATCGAGGCCATCCGGTTGGCGAACGGCCACTGGGTCCTGGTGTATAACGATCTGCCCCGGGGAAGACACTCCTTGGCAATCTCACTCTCCGACGATGAAGGAGCGAGCTGGAAGTGGACGCGGCATGTGGAGCGGTGCGCGCCCGGGCAAGGTCAGTTTCACTATCCTTCCGTAATCCAGGCGTCCGACGGCTCGATCCACGTCACCTATACTTCCAGTCGACCCGGGCTCGGGAGCACCATCGCGCACGCCCGGTTCAGCGAGGCTTGGATCTCCTCGGGCGACGAGGAATGAAGAGGCAACGTGACCCGCAATTCAGTTCGCAGCACGCTTCGCTCGCACCCGGACTATCGGTGGTTGGTGGTGGGGTTGCTCTGGTTCTGCGGGTTTTTCAATTACGCGGACCGGCAGGCGGTTTATTCGGTGTTTCCGTTGCTCAAGAGCGAATTCGGCCTGAGCAAGCCGCAGCAAGGTATGCTGGGTTCCTCGTTCATGTTGGTCTATGCTTTGGCGTCGCCGTTCTCGGGTTACACGGTCGATCGGCTCTCGCGCCGACTGCTCATTTCCTTGGGTCTGACCTTCTGGAGTCTCATCTGCGCGGCCACCGCCCTCTCGAGGAATTTCGTGCAGTTGATCCTCTTTCGCGGGGCGGAGGGTCTGGGCGAGTCATTCTACTTCCCGGCTTCGATGTCGCTCTTGGCCGATTACCATGGACCGCGGACGCGTTCGCGCGCTCTCAGCATTCATCAGACGAGCGTGTATCTGGGAACGGCGGGAGGGGCGGTCCTGGCAGGTTACCTGGGTGAACGTCTCGGCTGGCGCTCGCCGTTCTGGTTTCTCGGCCTGGCGGGGATGGTCTATGCGGTGTTGCTCGCTGTCTGTCTGGTCGAACCACAACGCGAGTCGACCGAGGTCGACGCCGGTCGACCGAAGCGGATCGGAGCGGATGAATCGAACTCACCTCCAGGCAATTCCGGTTCGCTGGTTGAAAAGATCGCTCGGATCGTGACCAATCCCGCGGCGGCGTTACTCCTGGGTGTGTTCGTGGGGGCGAACTTCGTGGCGGCCACGTTTCTGACCTGGCTCCCCACGTTCATCTTCGAGGAATTCAAGCTCGGGCTGGGCGGCTCGTCATTCACCTCGACGTTCTGGCCGCTGGCCAGTCTCCCCGGCGCGATCCTTGGAGGGATCGCGGCCGACTGGGCCGCGCGACGGTGGAAAGGAGGCCGGATCCGGGTGCAGAGCCTGGGGCTGATCGTGGCCGCGCCGTTCGTCTTCCTGACCGGATGGGCGAGTTCGGTTCCCGTCTTGGCCGCTGCCCTGATCGGAGCCGGGATCTGCAAGGGGATCTACGACTCGAACATCTTCGCCTCGGTGTTCGACGTGATTCGACCGGAGGATCGGGGGACGGCGGCCGGGTTGATGAACACAGTGGGCTGGACTGCGGGTTTCGTGGCACCGACCGTGGTCGGTTTTGCCTCGGAACGACTTGGGCTGGGCGTGACGATCGCCTGGACGGCGGCCGTGTATTTGCTGGTTGGTTTGCTCGCGCTCCAGGCGGCGCGACTGGCGGACGCGCGATTGGACGTGACCTGAAAATAATCAGTGGTCAGTGGTCAAGGGGCTAGAACGGTGAAATCCTTCGCGGCCGGCCGAGACCAAGCTCGAGACGGCTACGTCTGGGCTCAACGGGGCGATGTCAATGCCTTCTTTGGGCTGATGCTCGACAACATCGGCGGCATGATCTTGATGGCCAGCCTTCTGGTCGGCGTATTCAACATGCCCAGGCAGTTCGTGCTCACCCGGATGATCCCCGGCACAGCCGTCGGCGTCTTGGTCGGCGACCTGATCTACACCGTCATGGCCTTTCGCCTCGCCCGTAAGACGGGCCGGCCCGACGTTACCGCCATGCCGCTCGGCCTCGATACCCCCAGCACCTTCGGAACCGTTTTCTTGATCGTCGGTCCCTCGTACCATGCAGCCTTGGCCCGCGGACTTGATCCCGAATCATCAGCACGTCATGCCTGGTTTCTAGGCATCACGATGTTATTGGCGTCAGGGTTATTCAAACTCTTGTGTGCACCCTTTAGTGGATGGATCAGGAGGGTAGTGCCGCGCGCTGGATTGCTTGGTTCGTTGACAGCGATTGCCTTGGTGCTCATCAGTTTTCTTCCGCTCCTGGACATCGCCGCGCATCCGACAGCCGGGTTCGTCGCGTTGATCTTGATTCTGGCGACGCTGACGGCGCGGTGGCAATTTCCTCGGCAGTTCCCCGGAGCCCTCGGGGCCGTCGCGGTCGGTTGTTTGCTTTATTATGGGATCCATCTGGTGGGCCTGGGCCCGGGGTTGGGTGCCGAGGAGAGCGTTCCCACGCTGGCGATTCGAGCCGTGTTGCCCCTGCCCATCCAGGAGTGGATGGATTGGTTTGCCCAGATGGGGCGAGATGCGGTCAGTTATCTGCCCGTGGCGATCCCGCTGGCGCTGGCGACGGTGGTTGGAGGCATCGACTGCGCGGAGAGCGCCGCGGCGGCCGGCGATGATTATCCGACCGGACAGATCATCGCGGCCGAAGGCTTGTCCACCCTGATCGGAGGATTATTCGGCGGAGTGATCCAGTCGACGCCGTACATCGGTCACCCGGCCTACAAGGCCATGGGGGCGCGGTCGGCTTATACGCTGGCGACGGCCATCTTCGTCGGGGCCGCGGGGATCTTCGGATTCTTCGACTGGATCTTCTTCTTCATTCCCAAGGCGGTGATCTTTCCGATCCTGATCTTCATCGGTTTGGAGATTACCGCTCAATCGTTTCACGCCACTCCGGCCCGGCACTATCCGGCGGTCGCCTTGGCGTGCGTACCCGCGCTGGCGTATCTGGCGGTTCTCGCCGTGAAACAGCTCTTGCCCGAGCTCAAGCCATTCGCCGCGATGCAACCGCAAAACCAACATTGGATTCAAACGGTGACAGTCCTCGCCGGTGGTGGCGGTTTCATCGTCACCAGTTTGTTATGGTCGACCGCGCTTGCTCACCTGATCGATGGCCGGGTCCGGGGGGTGGTGGCCACGCTTCTGCTCGCGGCCGTTTTTTCCTGGTTTGGCATCATCCATTCGCCCTTGCCTTCCAGCCCGATCTTGTCCCCCGCCGCCGTGATCCGCGAGCTCAAGAGGGAAGGTCGAGCCGAAGCCTCAGCCCAGCAAACACCTTATCACTGGTCGGCGGCCTATGCCCTGATGGCTCTCGCCGTGCTGGGGTTGAGTCGGTTCGGGACGATACCGCCCCGAAAGGATGAAGGCTGAAGGATGAAAAGGAAGGGTTTTATTCATCCTTCCGCCTTCATCCTGCCGTCGAGCATGGCCTTGATTGGCTTCAAGCCGATCGTGCCGTTTCGCCGCGAGTGAGATCTAGACGTGGCACCGGCGGCTAGCGCCGTGCCGCTGACTGGAAGATCGTGCCGTTTCGCCGCGAGTGAGATCTAGACGTGGCACCGGCGGCTAGCGCCGTGCCGCTGACTGGAAGATCGTGCCGTTTCGCCGCGAGTGAGATCTAGACGTGGGGGCCGTCCCGTTATACTCTAGTCAAGTC
>JBIOJM010000284.1:0-13463 GCA_044450785.1 Isosphaerales bacterium | reverse complement strand
TTTTTTAATAATCTCGCCCTCCCCCCCGGGGGGGCGGGGCCCCCCCCCCCGGGCGTTGTCACAGGACGGTTATTTGTCCATTTTGCCTTTGTCCATGGCACCGCCACCCATCTTGCCTTTGTCCATGGCACCGTCCATTTTGCCTTTGTCCATGGCGCCGCCGTCCATCTTGCCTTTGTCCATGGCGCCGCCGTCCATCTTGCCTTTGTCCATGGCACCGCCACCCATCTTGCCTTTGTCCATGGCGCCGCTGTCCATCTTGCCCGTCGCGCCGCCCATCTTGCCCGATTCGTCTTCGCCTGAACCACAGCCCGCGAACGACCAGCCCATGACCAGGCAGGAAGCCGCGAGCACGGAATTCCGAAGGAAGGAACGCATTGTCATCTCCTGAAACGCAGCAAACCAAAACCGAGGAGCGCGGAACGCCCGCGACTGCTGAGAGCCTCTTCGTTGCCGATCGCTTCGCGAAAAATGATCCCGCAGATCCAGCGGAATGGGGATCATGATTTGTTCAAATTCAACATCTCCGCGATGAAGCCCGAGCAGCCGACGACCCGCGCCCCCTTTCGGATCAGATCGTCGAGCAGCTTGGCGCCAGCCGAGTCGATGAACGTCAGCGCCGAGAGATCAAGACGGAGGCAGCTTGGCGGGGTCTGTGGGTCTTCACAAGCGCGAATCAGCTCGTCGACCCAGGGGCCCCGGAGCTTACCTTCGAGCCTGAGTGTCTGGATCAAGCCGTTCCCGTCGACGTCGATTCGTGCTATCCTCAGCATGGCCCACCCCCGTCGAACGTCCCGTTCCCACAGCGTACAGAGGGATCCGGATTCGCAAGACCAGTGCCAAATCGTTCTCGACCGGATAAATGGATCATAACCTCTGACAAGCTAGTAATTTGAGGAGACCGGACTGCGCCCGCGGGAAAAACGGCTCAGGACGGGGCGCGAAGATCCGCTTCACGAAATGTCGTGGCCACTACGATCGTTCGTGGGACGAGCGCGTGGTGCCGAGCTTTTGGAGCCGGCTGCGGAGAGTGTCGGCGTGACGACCGAGAATGGCCACAGCGCCGCGCGGCCCGTCGATGACCGAATTCGTTTGAGCCAGGACCGCGAGGATATGGTTCCTCTCAACTACCTTTCGCGGAAGAACCTCGATTCAGCCGCCGCCCGCGCACTCAACCCCTGATCCAAACGCGCGTGGCGCGTTCCCCCTGGGACTACGCGGGGGGGCGGTGGCGTCGGAGCGGCGGCCGGGGCCGGCGGGTTGACCGCGTGCGACAACGATTCGTACAGCGAAAGCAGGAACATGTGGTAGGTGTCGGGGACGCCGGGAGTCTCGTGGGCGCGGACGTATTGTAGGCCGGGCCGCCCGTAATCAAGCAGCTTCTGCTGCGCATCTGTCACCGTGGCCATCGAAGCGACGCCGTTCTTCTTCGTCTCGGCCAAGACCACCTCGCTCGCCCGATCAAAAATCGTCCGTTTCTCCTTGAGCTCTCCGGCCGTCGGGGCATCGCCGGGCCAGACGAGCTGGTTCTTTTGGTCGTAGAAACTGGAAAGAGGCAAAACCGGCATCTGCGGACGAACGTTCGTCGCCGTGCGAGTCGTGGCCGGAGAGGGACGGGGGGGACCATAGCCGGAGCGGGCCGGATCATCTCTGCGCGCACCAGGGTGGCGCTCGACAAACCCGTTGTCACGAATGTGGTTGAAGTAGGAATTGAGATTGTTGGCGTAGAGGCCACGGGAGGGAATATGGTTGTCGCGCCCGGCAGCAACCAGCGCGTTCTGATACAGGAAACTCTCGGGTTTCGGCACTTGGCTGAAGCCCCCAAAGCCAAATCCGTAACCATCACAGCCCGTTCCCGTTCCGAATTGTGCCTCGGCCCGGCGCGGCCCCAAGCCAAAGACCGCCGCAGCCACGATGACCGCCACGATGATGTTGCCGCAACTCGCTGCGGATTTCATCGCTGCCGCCTCGAGTGGGGCGGACGCTTCCGTTGCAATCTCACTCTGGAAACCAACTCGGGAAACGATACGCATCGGTGAACTCCAGTGAAGCTGATCGTCCGGAAAGAGAGCGCGGAACGTCCGCCACTCGGACCGATCCGGAAATCAACGCCTGTCAAGGTGAAGCATCCCGGCGACGAAACCGGAGCATGCAATGCTAGCCCCGTCACGGATCAAACATGCGAGTATCCGAGCCCCGGCTGCGTCGATGAACGTCAAGTCTCACAAGTGTTTGCGATCTCCATGCCGCACGCCTCCAGGAGGGCCATTCCGTCGCCACAAGTCACTGGTGAGCTGAGAGATGATTCATCTTCGCCAGGCGGGCTGAGGGATACAACCACAGGCCGACGGCCGGCAGGCGCCACGACCGATCGTGAGTGACTACGATGGTTCGTGGGACGAGCGGGTGATGCCGAGCTTCTTGAGCCGGCTGCGGAGCGTATTGGGGTGCAGTCCGAGGATTTGGGCCGCGCCTCGTGGGCCGTCAATGACCCAGTCAGTCTGGCCGAGGACGCTGACGATATGGCGGCGCTCGATCGCTTCGAGGGAAGAGGATTGCGGATCCTCCGTCGGAGTGGCGGCAGCGGCGGCGGGCTCGACGTCGATTTCGAGGTCGAGGGTGGGGCCGGTGGCGAGGATGACCGCGCGTTCCAGGACGTTCTCGAGCTCGCGGATATTTCCGGGCCAGCGATAGGCGATCAGGCGACGCATGGTCGCCTCGGTCGCCACTTCGATTCGCTGGCCGGTCCGAGTGGCGAACTTGTCGACCAGGAACCGCACGAGGAGCGGGATGTCTGCGGCGCGTTCGCGAAGCGGCGGGAGCTGAATGGGGAAGACGCCCAGTCGATAGTAGAGGTCTTCGCGGAACGTCTTGTCGCGCACGGCCTTCTTCAGGTCGCGGTTGCTGGCGGCGATGATCCGCACGTCGACCTTGATCGGCGCCCCGCCGCCGACGCGCTCGAGCTCGTGCTCCTGGAGGACGCGGAGAAGCTTGGCCTGGGTCTCCAGGGGAAGCTCACCGATCTCGTCCAGGAAAAGGGTACCCCCATCGGCCAGCTCGAAGCGGCCGACGCGGCGGGCGATGGCACCGGTGAAGGCCCCTTTCTCGTGCCCGAACAGCTCGCTCTCGATTAAACCCGCGGGCAGAGCGGCGCAATTGACCTTGATCAGCGGCCTGGTCGCGCGCCGGCTATTGGAGTGGATCGCCCGGGCGATCAGCTCCTTGCCCGTCCCCGTCTCGCCGGAGATCAGCACCGTGGCATCGGTCGGCGCCACCCGGCTGACCTTGTCGAGCACCGCCAGCAGCGGGGGTGAGCGGCCGACGATCTCCTCGAAGTTGTGGACCGACTTGAGCTCCTCCTGGAGGTAAAGGTTCTGCTGCTGGAGGCGGGTGCGCTCGGCCTCGGCAAGCACCCGGTCGGTGATGTCCACCCAGATCGAGTGAGCGGCCTGGATCCGGCCGTCGGTCCCGCGCAGCGGCCTCATCCACAGGCTGATCCAGAGCGCGCCGCCGTCACGGCGGCGCATCTCCAGCTCCCAGCCCGAGATCTCCTCGCCGGCGAAGGCGGCGCGGAGCGCTTCCTCGGCTCGGGGCCTCCCGGCCGGCGTCTCGGCGAACAGTGCCAGCACCGGCTGCTCCACTAGCTCGGACGCCTTCGCGCCAAGCAATTGCGTGGCGCGGTGATTGACGTTCTGGAGCCGGCCATCGATGCCGATCGCCACATAGGCGTTGGGTGCCTCCTCGTAGAGGTCCCGGTAGCGGCGCTCACTCTCGACGAGCTGCTTCTCGACCCGCAGCCGCTCGAGCTCGACCGCGGCCCGGGTGGCGAAGATTCGGAAGATGAACAGCCGGCGCGGCTCCGCGGGCATGGGCCGCTCGTCGAAGACCGCCAGGTGGCCGAGCACCCGGCCTTCGCCATCCAGCAGCGGCACCCCCAGGTAGCTCTCGATCCCCAGGTCGATCAGCCCCTGGTCGCGCGGGAACTTCGCCTGGACTCCGTGGGGATGATGGCACAGCCCGCCGCGGATCACGTCCTCGCAGGGGGTCCCATCCAGGTCAAATTCGATGTCCTCTTGGATCTGCCCCTGGCCCCAGTAGGCGAGGGTCCGGACCCGCGTCGGCGCCAGGGCGAACTCGGCGACGAAGGCGTAGTTGACACCGATGGCCGAGGCCAGGTGCTCGACCAGGGACTGGAAGAACGCCGAGCCCGTGCTCCGGGCCGTGCCCTCGACGATCGCCCGGAGGGCGGCGACCTCGTCGCGCCCCAGGATCGAATCCCCGGCTCGATCCGGCTCCGAAACCGCTTGGGTCCCAATCTTGGCCGGCTTGCACCCAACGGACGATCCCGGCGACAGGCTCCCGGTTGAATCGATCGCGCCGTTCATCGTTCTTGCTCTCCCGACCAGCGCCCTCGGAACGGGCGGCCACAAAACAGCCGGCGTGATCAAGCAATCTCCGTGGGACAGCTTAACCAGTGCGACACACAAACGTCCACGGCCTCGAAGTCTTGCTGGGCGGTGCTACCCCCGTCCCCCGATTGCCGGTATCTTATGCGCGGCTCGGACAAGGAGAGTTGTGCGATGGTCACTGCGGAACAGGCGATTCGGCCCGTACACGAGAATCGGACGCGGCTTCTCGCCGGTGTGCTCTTCGTCCTCGGGGCGCTGGCGATGCTCGCTCCGCTTTTAACGGGCGCGAAACCGGAGTCGCGCGTGGGGCTGCTCCTCATCGTCGCGGCGTTGATCGAGCTCTTCCATGGCTTCCGGCGCTCGAGCGAGGACGCACGGAAAGCCGCCTGGCAGAGCGGCAGCGTCACGATCCTGATGGGCATTCTCGTCCTCAACAGCGACTCGCTGATCTTGAGCGCGTTCCTGCTTTTCCTGGGCGGCTGGTTCGCAATCGACGCGGTCCGCTACGTCGTTCGGGGGTTCAGGGAGGAGAGGTCTTCCCGCGGAGCCCTCGTGACATGGATCCTGCCCGCGCTGGGCAACGCCGCCGTGGCGCTCTTCATCCTCATTCAGTACCAGAAGGCTCCGTCCTGGATCGTGTCGGTTGTGGGATCTTTGCGGATCTTCGGAACATCCTGGAATGTGCTCGCGGCGGTGGTGTACACCGGGCAGGACTCGAGCCAGACGACGGTCCAGGATCTCGGGCTCGGTGACGACCCGCGCCTTGTCACGCTCGGCTTGCGTATCCAGGCGGAAGAAAGTGCGCGGGGGCAACTGGACCGCGGGTGGATCGCGGCTTTCGTCGCGACGCTCTTCGCGATCCACCTCGCCCGCATGGGCCTCGATCGCACGGCCCTCGGCATCCTCTCGCCCGCATTCGCCGTCCTCGGCGATCTCTGGATCGCCTTGATCGCCGCGTTCGGCATCATCATTCCGCTCCGCCTGCTCTGGAGAAAGTCCACGCGCGGCCTCGAGCGTGTCGTCTGGCGCTGGTCGGTTACCGAGCCCGCGGGGCGTGTTGGGAAGTGGGCGCGTGTTGTCATGCAGCGCTGGCTGTCGAGTCGCCTCCGCTTCTCGATCCAGCTCCGGCGCGCCAGCTACTCCCTGCCCGAGGCCTTCAGCCGGGGGCTCCAGATCGGGCTCCCTGTCGCCGCGATCATGGCAGCCGTGTACCCCGTCCTGGGGATGAGCTGGTACTTTGACACCGAAAACTGGGCGGCCGCCATCTGGGACTCCTGGGCCGAGTCGCGCACCGACGTGTGGCGCGAGGCGATGATCACGGCCGTGGCGGGCAAGGGCCCGGCACTCGACAACCCATCCGCCTTCGCCCTGAAGCCGGCCGGTGTCGATCCGGAGACTTCGCCTTCCTCGTCATCGGAGATACGGGAGAAGGAGATGCCTCGCAGCACGTGCTGCGCGACCAGCTCATCACGGCCTCGCGGCAGGACGCCGTCCGCTTCGTGGTCATCTCATCGGACGTCGTCTACCCGACGGGCGCGATCAAGGACTACGAGGCGAAGTTCTGGCTCCCATTCAAAGGGATCGAAAAGCCCGTCTACGCGATCCCTGGAAATCACGACTGGTACGACGCACTCGAAGCGTTCAACGCCACGTTCCTGACGCCGGCCGCCGCCCGCGCGGCGATGCATGCGAGAGTGGAGGCCGACCTGCATTTGACGAGCACGACCGACGAACGGATCGACGAGCTCATCGCCAGGGCGGCCCGACTGCGCCAAGAATACGCCGTGCCGACCGCGCTCCAGGATGGCCCGTTCTTCCAGATCCAGACGCAGCATTTTGCGTTGATCGCCGTGGATACCGGCGTGGTCAAGCGTGTGGACGCTGCCCAGCTTCGATGGCTGACGTCGGCCCTCGCGGCGGCGCGCGGCAAATTCATCATGGTCCTGCTGGGTCACCCGCTCTATGCACTCGGCCACTATCAGGGCGACTCGAACCAGGAGTTCACCGCCATCCATCGCCTGCTCCGCGACCACGGGGTCTCGGTCTCGATGGCGGGCGACGTGCACGACTTCGAGTATTATGCCGAGCATTACGAATCGCCCAAGGGCGACCGCACGATGCACCATTTTGTGAATGGAGGAGGTGGCGCGTACCTGAGCGTCGGGACCGCGCTCGACTTCCCCAAGCAGCCGCCGACGCCCCTGTGGGCGCACTACCCCACCCGCGCCCAGCTCACGGAGAAGATCGAGGCGGCCACGCCGGCCTGGAAACGGCCGGCCTGGTGGTGGACGAAGTCTTTCGGGGCGTGGCCCTCATCGGTCGAATGGCTTTCGGCGGCCTTCGACTACAACTTCGCCCCCTTCTACCAGAGCTTTGTCGAGGTCCGCGTCGAGCCTTCGGCTCACCGCGTCAGGTTCCTCCCGTGGGGCGTGCACGGCCGTCTGAAATGGTCCGACATCGAAGCGTCCCCCGGTGTCCGGCCGGAGGGGACGCGGCTCGACGCCTTCGTGGAATGGACCGTGAAGATGACGCCCGCAAGCTAGTGGGCTGTTAACAGTCGATTGTTGGGTTGGAGTACCGCCTTTAGGCGGAAAGGACCGGCTGAAGCCGGGACTCCAACTTCTCAAATCAAGCTTGACAAGGCACTAGCGGAGGAATGCACCATCGCGCGCGAAACCGCCACCGGGCCGTAACTCCCGCATGCGGCAACTCTCCGAAATCGTTATGATCTTGTTGAGCATGGGACGATTGGCGGTGGCGACGTAATGGTGTCCTGAAAGAGGAGTGAACTCCATGTCCACGACAATCCGGGGAGAAGCCGAAATCGAACTTTTTACCGACCTCTACCGCATGACCGTCGACGAATACGAGCGGTTGGTGGCGGCCGGAGCTCTGGACGATCCCAAGATCGAGCTGCTCGACGGATACCTCGTGAGAAAAATGGGCAAGAAACCAAGGCATTCGACCCGGTCGGAGCGGTTGCGCCGCTTACTCGAGAGGGGTCTTCCTTTGCCGGGAGGCTGGCATGTCCGCCAGGAGCAGCCGGTCAAGATCCCCGAATACAACGAGCCGGAGCCGGACCTGGCGATTGCCAGGGGAGAAGTGGAAGACTATGAGGACCGCCATCCCGACCCGGGCGACGTCGCCCTGATTGTCGAAGTCGCGGATTCGTCCCTGGCCCGGGATCAGGGCAGGAAGTGGGTCGCCTACGCCCGCGGCGGCATCCCGGTGTATTGGATCGTCAACCTGGTCGACCATCAAGTCGAGGTGTACTCCGACCCGAGTCCCGACGGGTACCTGTCGAGCCAGGCACTCAAGCCCGGCCAGGACGTCCCGGTCGTGATCGAGGGCACTCTTGTCGGCCGGATCGCCGTCGCCGATGTGCTGCCCTGATCGACACGCTCGGAGTCAGTCCCATGTCCACGATCACACCGTCTCAGCGGATCGCGATCCCGGGGCTGAGCTGGGACGCCGACGACCGTCTTTCCTACGGGACCGGCGAGGGGCAACACGTCCGTCTGGCCTATAACGGAAAGGACCTCGCTTGACCGGCAGCCGTTCCAGCCCCTCGCCCGCCTGTTTCAACGTCTTGTCCAGCGAGCCAAGCCCGTGGAACGTCCCCTCGGTGTCGCCGGCGACGGCCGTGATCGGATTCCTGGCCGATCCTCTGGCGATCTCGGACCAGCTCCCATTAAGACGACCTGCTGGGGCACTCGTGGGCATTTGCGGATGTCCATGTTCGCCGGGGTCAATCGGCTTGGCTGCCGGTGTCGTCAGGTAAGTCCAAATTCGGCGGCGACCGCCGCCACCCGCTTCACCGCCTCCTTGCGGGACAGGCCCCGAGTCTCTTGCAGAAAGCGGATGGCACCCGGCCGCTTGCCAGTCCTCACCAGCCCGTACAACTCCATCTCCCACCGGGAATCGACTCCAGGAGCGGCGGCGGGCAGCCATTCCACCCGAACGTTCCCGTTGGGGATTCCGCAGGTGAGAATCCGTCGCCGATCGTCCGGGTAGTGCTGCTTCTTGTAGCGGACGAGCTCCTCGATCATGGCATCGATGTCGTTCGACTTGAGCTCGTTCCAGAGTTCCGGTTTCTCCGCTTCAATCGTCTCCCAAACGTTGCGGCAGCTCTCCCTGGTGTTTTCGAGGCCCATACTCTTGTTCCATGCGACGTTGGCGAAGAAAAGTGCAACGTGTGCCGCCTCCGAAGATGGGACTTTGTGGGGGTCGCGTAGAAGAACCTCCGACATCTCCTTCATGACCTCTGACATTTTGCGGGCTGAGGAATTCATGGCGGGTTCAATCCTTTGTTCATGAACAATTCCCTTGCGACCAAGAGCGGCAGCGCAGTTGTGTGCCGCTCGCCGGGTCGAGGATGACCGGTTGAGGAGCGGCTACGCGAACGCCGCCCGCTCCGCCGGGTGCGGTTCGACGGCATACAAGTTAATCAATCGACGCGAATCGGGACAATGCTGATCTCCATCCGAAGAACCACCGCCTCACGTGCGACCGCCTTCGCCTCTTCCGTGACCACCTTCTTCCGCATCCGGTCGAGGAAGGCGGGATCGCTGCCGGCCACGTCGTCCCCGGGGTTCCCGCCGTGGTCGCTGACGGCGAGGACGATCGCGCTGTCACCGCGCGCACGGACGACTCGTGCCGGGCTACAATGTCGGCGTATTCCCTGCAGTGAGGGAATTCGGGTAAGATCCGTGTCCGTTCATCTTTGGAGGACGCGTGGCAATGACGATGCCGTTCCATGACGCGATTCAATCAATAAACGGCAGGAGTAGTGGACGATGAGGATCAACTTTCCCCTCGTTCCGATCGAGTTCGAGATCACGGCGCGGAGGCGGACGGAGCCGTTTCGGTTCCGTGTCAGGACTCTGATGATCGCAGTGGCGGTAGTGGCGATCGTCGTCTACCTTTTGTTGCCACTGTCGGCGGCCGATCAGCGGTTGATGGCCATCTACGAACAGTTGGGTAACACCGATCCGAAAATCGATCTGACCAAGGCGCAAGTAATCAGTCAAATCGGTCCGCCTGCAAGGTGTAACATACCGACAACCCCAAACACTTGCACCGATTACATCTGGGTGGCGCACTTCGAGAGGCCCATGAAATATCAGGAATTCGAGCTGAATCTCGCTATCGACCCTCAAACGGACTTGGTGGCGGGTTGGGGTCTACACAAGAAGGAATACGAAGGGCTTGAGCTGATCCTTTTTAGGATTGGGCAGTTGATGGGCCGAATCGGTTTGTGAGAGCGTTCTCGAAGGAAAGACATCACGCTGGCAAGCGTCATCTCGCCGCCTATCTGAAAACGTTAAAGACGTTCATTTCAACCTGGACGCCCACTCCCGGACGATGCGCGCCATCTCGACGAATACATCTTCTTCACTCTGAGAGTCGCGCCCCTTGCCATGCTCCATGAAAGGAAAGTTGTAGCGGAAAGTCGCTATGCCCGCTTCCGCCATCCGATCGGCGATGGTCTGGAGGGTGGCGTGTCGCATGTTCGTGCTGACCCCGTGGCCGAGAACGAGCAGGTGGCTCGCGTCGCCGGGCCGGACCAGCAGGGCGGAGACCTCGCCCTTCTCCGGCGTGGCAAGGAATTTCATCTCATTTGCTTTGTGAGCCATTTGAGAGGGGATGATACTCCTGAGGCTCTCCAACCTCCACGTTGTTGTGCGCGCTTTTTTTCAATCAGCCGACAACGAGCTAGAAACCAGCGATTGACGGACGATCTGAAGCCGCATGGCTCGCTCGCACAAATCATACTAACCCGACGCGCAAGCGAGGGGCTGTTCTCGCGAGACCAAACGCTCTCCGGACACGTCCGGAGAGCGACCCTCGCTTGCGCGTCGGGTTGGTGTGAGCACGGCCGATTTTGGCCTAAAGGACCGCGCATGAACGTCTTGCAGTTTCTCCGTTCGCCATCGGGATTCTGGCCTGCTGTCGGGTCGTTGCTTTTTTGGGATGGAATCGAGGCTCGGGCGTCGAGCCGGCCGCCCTGGAAGGTTGCGGGGGGCAACGATCGCGGTTAGCCTCGAACTCAGTTCGATGAGCGCAAGCTCGGCGGCAAGCTGACAGCTCTGAGGAAGGCGGGAGTGCAGCGGATGTCCAGCGGTTCAGATGACGGGAAACGTGAGGGCGGCGGCCCGACAGACCGCGGGCGAGGTGGTGCTCGTCCGCGGCGTCCTCAAGGATCGGGGCCTCGGTCTCGGGGTGGGTCGCGTTCGACCGGGACGGGACAAGGTCAAGGACCGATCCGCTTGTCACGGATCGACGGTGAAAACTTCGAGCTGTCGCAACCTCGCGGCGTCGAGGAAGCCGAGCTGGATTACGAGGAGGGAATCGAGCTCTGGAAGGCCGGCGATCCGGAGTCGGCTCGCGACGCGCTGCGGTATGCACTCTCGGCTTATCACGACAACATCTGGGTCCACGTGGCGCTCGGGCGGATCGCCCTTGACGAGTTCCATGACCCCACCTTGGCGCGAGGCCATTTCGGCTACGCTTTTGACCTGGCCCACCGCGCTTTGCCACCCGGGTTCTCCGGCCGGTTACCGTGCGACCGGCCCAACAATCGCCCGTTTTACGAGGCCATCGACGGTCTGGTCAGGTGTCTGGAAGCTCTGGGCCGGCAGGCCGATTGCGCGAGCCTCCGCGCGCTGCGCGATCGGCTTTCGGCAGGCCGGCCTTGAGGAAGCCGGCGAGCAGGTTTCTGGTCCTTTTCGATGGCGGAGTGGAATCGCACGTCGGCAGTACACAAGTTTTTTCGACTTTAGGAATTTTTCGGACTTGCAGGGATTCCCGGATCGGGATAGAACGACCGCAGAACGGGGCTCAAAAGCCGAAGGAATGGCCTGGCACTCACGTCCGTTGCGACCGTGCCGACGGAAAGGAAGCCGAACGTCGATGAGCACAGTCTGCGCGTGGGGAGTGTCTGCGTCATCCTGGAGCCCACGAGCCATGGCGGCGAGTCACCGGCCGAGGGCGAAGTCGCTTTGGGCATGGTTCTCATGATCGTCCGTTCCATCGCCGGCGGCGTGGAGGTCCTCGCGCCGGCGAAGTTAAACCTGTTCCTGGAGGTCTTGGGGCGCAGGCCCGATGGCTATCACGAGATCGAGTCGCTGATGGTCGCCGTGAGTCTGCATGATTCCTTGACTTTCACCGACGATCCGTCGGGCGAGATTAGCCTGCGGTGTAACGAGCCGGCCTTGCCGAAGGGCGGCGAGAATCTGGTAGTGATGGCGGCCGTCCGTCTCAAGGAGTCGGCGGGCAGTCTCCGAGGCGCGCGGATCGTGCTCGACAAGGCGATCCCGATGCAATCGGGGCTGGCTGGCGGCTCGAGCGACGCGGCGGCGACGCTCGCGGCCCTGGATCGGCTCTGGGACCTTCGGACGCCTCCGGACCGGCTCGATGCCCTGGCGGGGGAGATCGGCAGCGACGTCGCTTTCTTCGCACACGCGCCGGCCGCGGTCTGTCGCGGACGGGGCGAGCAGGTGGAGTCGGTTCCACTCAAGGAAAGCTATCACTTCGTTCTGGTTTGTCCGCCGGTCGGAATGAGCACGGCCGACGTTTACCGCCAGGTGGTCCCACCCGAACAGCCACGCGCGATCGGGCCTGTTCTGGAAGCCCTGTCGCAGGGTGGACTGGCCGACCTGGGTCGGAGTCTGTTCAATCGGCTTCAACCGATCGCCGAGGCGTTGCGGCCCGAATTGACTCGGGTTCGAGACGCCCTGGCGAGCCTGGGCCCGTTGCTCGACGGGTCCTTGATGAGTGGCAGCGGCTCGGCCTACTTCGGGCTGTGCCGCACTTCGGCCGCGGCGCGTCGCGCCGCGGACATCCTCAAACCGCTCGGACTAGGATGGGTCCGGGTCGTGAACTGCGGCCCCTGAGCAGCAAACGCCCCGTAAAGGAGTACCGGCTGTGGAAATCACTGAAGTCCGCATCAAGCTCATGGAAGACAACTCGGGCAGCAACGAACGGTTGCAAGCCTTTTGTAGTATCACTTTTGACGACATGTTCGTCATCCGCGACCTGAAAATCATCGAAGGCGCCAAGGGATTCTTCGTGGCGATGCCCTCGCGCAAACTGACCGATCGCTGCCACAACTGTGGCACCAAGAACCACCTGCGGAGCCGCTTCTGCAATCAATGCGGGTGCCGGCTCGACGAAAACCGCGCGCTGCGCGACGCCGACGGGCGAGCCAAGCTCCATGCCGACATCGCCCATCCCATCAACTCGATGTGTCGCGAGAAAATCCAGGCGGCCGTCCTGGCCTCCTATGCCGAGGAGCTCGAACGCTCCAAGATGCCCGGCTACATCTCGCGCTATGATGAATACGAGGCCGACGACTTGGAGCTGCAGTTCGAGGGACATGCCAACGGCCCGCCGATGTCCTCGGGCAACGAGGCGCCGATTCGCCGAGCTCCGCTCCGCGGCCACACCCAGCACGCCCGCGGCAACCAGTCCGTCTTGCGAGGCCCCCACGTGACCGCTCGCAAGGAAAGCGCCGCCGAGGGAATCGGCTCCGACCACCACCACCATCGCGGCGAGTCGTCATCCTTCGGCAACGGCCTTTGAGCCACCTTTCCCGGTCAGTCCTCGCGGTTTCGTCTTCCCGGCTTTCGATTGCGCGACATCCGGTGTCATCCCATCCACAGACATCGACTGATCGCCCGACCATCCGACCCGGCGCGTTGCGGTTTCCCCCGCCGCGCCGGGTCGGTATATTTTGCGCTCGACGGCTGAATCTCATCAGCACCGCGCGGGAATGCCCGAATTCGCCGCCCTTGCTATTGTGATCCAACAGGTTGCGGGTTGGCCAGCGAATCGACTCCATCTCCTGAAGAACCCCAGCACGACGCTCGATCGCGGGCCGCAGGCGGACCTCGCGCCGGTCGTTCCGGAAAAAGGTCTCTGGCCATGCGGATCGTTCGTCTCGCGGGGGTGCTCTACCTCGGTGTGGTCGCCGTGCTCTACGCGCTCCAAACTCAGATCATCTTCCCCGGGGCCAGCACCAAGGGTCAGCCCTCCGCCCTGGTCCGGCCCCGC
>JBIOJM010000283.1:0-13562 GCA_044450785.1 Isosphaerales bacterium | reverse complement strand
TTTTGATGTTGCGCTTTTCTTGCGTTCGCCCCGAAGGGGCAGCGACATGCCAGCCCAGGGCAACGCCCTGGGATCTGGAAAACGTAATGAGCCGTGCCCTGAAAGGGCTGAACAAGGTGTTCAATTCCAGCGGCACCGCTCTTCATTTTCCATTGAGGCTGTGAGCCTGTCCTTGTTTCGCCCTTTCAGGGCTGTGCTGATTCGTGTTGTTCGTCTGTTCCCAGGGCGTTGCCCTGGGCTGATATGTTACGGCCCCTACGGGGCAAAATCCAAAAAGCGCAACTTCAAAACTTGCGCGTCGGGTTAGTATGACGGTTCGCACTCCGGTGCGCGACCCGAGCGTAAACCGCTCTCCTGATTGGAAAGACACCCAACCGCCGTACAAACCAAAGAGGGAGAATCGATGAGCGGCAGCCATCCCAACACGTTTCCGAAACTACACAACGCGATGTGGCCCGGGCTGGTCGGCAAGGGGAGCCCGGGTGCCGAGCCGACGGTCGACCTCGACACGATGCTCGACCTGACCGCCGCGGCCGAGGTCGACGGGATCAAGTTCGACGGCGTCGACCTCTTCCTCTACGACCCGCATATCAGCATCGACATCGGTGACGACGACCTCAAGTCGGTGGCCGGCAAGATCGCGGCCAGGGGGTTCGTGGTGGGCTCGGTGACGGCGCCGGTGTGGTTCGACGCCTCGGCGATGGGTGACCAGCGCCAGCGCGAGAATTACCTGACCGCCGTCCGCAAGGCCTGCCGGATCGCCAAGACGCTCCGCGAGCTGGGCGTTCGCCCTGATGGCGTGGTCCGCATCGACTCGGCCGCATCGCCCGCCGATTGGGCCAAAGACCCCGAGGGCAACCAGCAAACGATTGCCGAGACGTTCAAGCGAGCCGCCGCGATCGCCCGCGATCATGGCGAGCGATTGGCCGCCGAGGGCGAAATCTGCTGGGGCGGGATGCACTCGTGGCGCACGATGGTCGACCTGCTCGAGCGGGTCGGTGAACCCGCGACCGTCGGCTTCCAGGCCGACATGGCGCACACCTTGCTCTACACGCTCGGCGAAAACGCTCCCGAGGACCGGATCCTGCCCAAGGACTTCGACTGGAGCGACCGCGCCATCTTGGACGCGGCCCTCAAGACACTGACGGCTTCCCTCCGGCCCTGGACGATCGACTTCCACGTCGCCCAGAACGACGCCACCGTCTTCGGGTCCGGCACCCACGACCACACGGGCCGCCATTGCCTGGCCTCCGACCCCAACGGCAAGCTCGACATCCCCCATCACGCCGGCTTCTGGCTCCGCGACGAGACCGGCAAGCTCACCAAGAAGATCCGCCACGTCTGCTGGGACGGCTGCATGTTCCCGAACGCCGTCATGATGAATCCAACGACCTGGCACGACATCCTGGCGGCGATGATCGCCGTCCGCGACGCACATGGGTGGAAAGAGTAGAGAGTTCACCTCATCGAAGCAGCTAAGGAGGACCGATCGTGCGTAGCCCTTTCCCTGGAATGGACCCCTACCTTGAAGACCCTGAGGTCTGGCGAGGCGCCCACCACCGGTTCATCTCCGCTGCGGACGAGCAGCTACAGCCGCAGCTCAACAACCGAGGCTATTATGTCGATGTCGAGAGTCGAATCTGGCTGGAGAGGCCCGAGCGATTGGTCTACCCCGACGTGGCTCTGCTCAGGACACAACAGCGTTTGCCAACGACATCCGAGTCGCCGGGCGGCACGCTGGTCGCGGATGAACCCGTACGTCTGCATTCACTGGAAAACGAGGTCCGGGAAGACTACCTCCAGATTTACGAGATCGACACCCGGAACTTGATCACGGGGATCGAGTTCGTCAGCCCGAACAACAAGGCCGACCATAAGGCAAGGGGCCTTTATGTTCGTAAACGGAGGAGGCTCTGGGCGGCTGAGGTCAACATTGTCGAAGTGGACTTGCTGCGGGGTGGCAAGCCTTTGGTCCGGCTGCCGAAGGCCGTGCTCCAGGGGTTCCAGCCGGGTGGCTATGTGATCAACGTCTTGCGGGTCGACAGCTTGGACTATGAGTTCTACCCGGTCGATCTCAAGTCGCGCTTGCCGCGCGTCGGGATTCCACTCAAGCCGGGTGAGCCCGACGTCGTGCTTGACCTCCAGGCGGCCATCGCTCGAATTTATGAAGCCGGCGCCTATCCGCTTCGGATCGACTACAATCGGCAGCCGATTCCCCCCCTCGACGAGGAATCAGCATGCTGGTCCGAAAAACTGCTGGTCGACGCCGGGCTGCGGGAGCCACCGACTCCAGCCGGCCCTTCGAACGGACCCTCTAACCCCAGTGAATGACACTCGGAGGAGACCACATGAGCGCAAAGATACGTCTGCACATCGGCGTTGTCGGCTACGGCTTCATGGGCCGGACCCACTCCAATGCCTACAAGCGGGTAAACGATTTCTTCGACGTCGGCTACCGGCCGGTATTGAAAGCCGTTTGCGGCCGGACCGCGGAGGGGGCGAGGGCGTTCGCCGACCGCTGGGGCTACGAGTCGGTCGAGACCGACTGGCGCAAGCTGGTCGAGCGCAAGGATATCGACGCGATCGACATTTGCACGCCCAACAACACACACGCCGAGATCGCTCTCGCCGCGGCTTCCGCGGGCAAGATGATCCTGTGTGAGAAGCCGCTCTCGATGAACCTGGTCGAAGGCCAGGGGATGGTCGACGCGGTCGAGAAGGCCGGCGTCCCCAACACGGTCTGGTACAACTACCGCCGCATCCCCGCCGTGACGCTGGCCAAGCAGTTGATCGATGCGGGCCGGCTCGGCAAGGTGTTCCACTACCGCGCCAATTTCCTCCAGGACTGGACCATTTCGGCTGACCTGCCCCAGGGGGGCACCGGGCTCTGGCGCCTCGACGTCAAGGCCGCCGGGTCGGGAGTCACCGGTGACCTGCTGGCTCACTGCATCGACACGGCACTTTGGCTCAACGGCTCGATCAACACGGTCTGTGCCATGACCGAAACGTTCATCAAGGAGCGCAAGCACAACCTGACTGGCAAGGTCGAGCCGGTGGGCATCGACGACGCGTGCGCCTTCCTCTGCCGCTTCGAGAATGGATCGCTCGGGCTGTTCGAATCGACCCGATACGCCCGCGGCCACAAGGCGCTTTACACCTTCGAGGTCAACGGCGAGAAGGCGTCGCTCAAGTGGGACCTCGAGGACCTCAACCGCTTGCAGTACTTCGATCACGGGGACGATTCGCTCGTCCGCGGCTGGCGGTCGGTCCACGTCACCGACAGCGACATGCCGTATATGAAGAACTGGTGGGTGCCGGGCCTCGAGATCGGTTACGAGCACACGTTCGTCCACCACGTTGCCGACTTCCTCGAAAACCTGTCCAATGAACAGCCAACCTCGCCGACCTTCCGTGAGGCCCTGGCGACCCAGGCCGTCTGCGACGCCGTGCTCGACTCGGCCGATCACCGCAAGTGGGAATCGGTCGTGCCTGTTTAGAGAACCATAGCGGCAGAGCGGCGAGAGAACGAATCGGGAAAGCAGATCGGAGACATTGCAAGCGGTCGTCGTGAGCGGTGAAGGAGAACGGTGATGCCGAAGCTAACCTTTTACAGACAGGGCCGCGCCGACGGCGCGATCCGCACCGGAATTGAGTTGGACGAGGATATGATCTTCGAGAGCTATGAGGAATGCGGGCAGGAGGTCGATCCTACGCTCCTTTGGTACGTCGATCTTCGCTGCAAGGGACCGGCCGTTCCCTCCGATCCTCAGGAAGCAAAGCAATGGCTGCTCGACAACGATGAGATCGTCCGACAGGGTTTCTCGCGGTGCGCGAGCGAATTTGAGGCCGGTCGTGACGTGGATCTCTATCCACTTCTCTGGAGCAAATTCTCCGGAGTTCCCAAAGATGTGGAAATGACGATTGCCTGCGCGACCAACCGGCGAATCTGGGCACTTTCCGTTCCAAAATTGCTCGAAGACGTCGCCGCGCACTGGCGCGAACGAATCGAGCGTCTAGAACCGGCGGAATGGGTCGCTTAAAGTCCCGAAGAACGGTCGTCCTCGCGATTTCAGCGATTGTTTGATCAAGGCCATCGCCTCGCGATTGAATTATCAGGTGAGGACGTTTGACACTGGAATGCCACGATGACCTCTTGGGATTGAAGAGACCGGGTGAGGTGACCCGCAATGAACCAAGAATCCTCCGCACCTCGTCGAGCTGACAGCCTGAGCATCGGCGTGGCAATGCTTCTGATCGCCGGCGCGGCGCTCGGTCTCTGGCTGGTGCTCAGGGAGTTGCGGGCGGCCCAGAACCCCCAAGGGAATTGGCTCGCTTTTCAGGGCTCTCCCTGGCTTCTGGGATTCGTCTTCGTTCTGGGTGGACTATCGCTGATTGGCGTGCCGCTCCTGCTCATGACCGCGCGGCGCCAGCCGTGGGGTGCCGGGCGGATCCTTTGGTTCTCAAGCGGGTCGGCGGCGTGGCTGCTCTGGCCGCCGGTCGCATACCACAGGGTTCTGGGAACGGTTGGGGGACCAGGACCGCGAGTCATGAGCGGAGTGTGTTTCTTTTATGGCACGCCACTCATGGCGGTTTATGTGAGTCTTGCTCTTCTGGCCGGCGGGTCGTTTCGGCGCTCGCGCCGGCGCAGGCTGCGGCGCTCCTGGCAGGAGACCTTCGGGCTGGTGCTGGGGCTCTTGTGGGCCTGCACGGGGTTTTATTTTATTACACTGTTCTATCGTAGTGATATTTTCGGTCGATGATCCGTCTCAACAGGACAAGAATCCATGAAAACCGGCATGAACCTGCTCTTGTGGACAACCCACGTCACCGAGCAGCACGATGCGATCCTTGACCACATCAAAGCCCTCGGCTTCGACGCCGTCGAGGTCCCGATCTTCGACACGGCCGACCTCGCTCCGTTCGAGCGCCTGGGCAAGCGGATCAAGAGCCTGGGCCTGGGCGCGACGGCCGTCACCGTCATGGGCCCGGAAACCAACCCGATCTCGCCCGATCCCAAGATCCGCGCCGCGGCCGTCGCCTACCTTGACAGGGTCATGGAGTGCGGCCAGGCTTTCGGCTGCGAGATCCTCTGCGGCCCGACCCACTCGGCCATCGGCGTCTTTTCGGGCGAGGGGCCGACCGAGGCTGAGTTCAAGTACGGGGTCGAAACGCTCCAGCGCGCCGCCGAGAAAGCCCAGGCCCGTGGCATCAGGCTGGCCGTCGAGTACTTGAACCGGTTCGAGATCTACTTCCTCACCACCGCCGCGCAGACGTCGCGGTTCGTGCGGGCCGTCAACCACCCCTGTTGCAAGATGATGTACGACAGCTTCCACGCCCATATCGAGGAGAAGAGCCAGGCCCGGGCGATCGCCGCGTGTGCCGCCGACACGATCCATGTTCACGTTTCGGAGAATGACCGGGGGATTCCCGGGACCGGGCAGGTTCACTGGGATGAGTTCTGGAGCGGGCTGAAACAGAGCGGCTACAATGGATACCTGACGATCGAGGCGTTTGGCCGGGCGCTGCCGGCCCTGGCCGCCGCCACCAAGGTCTGGCGCGACCTCTTCCCCGACCCGCTTGGCCTCTGCCGTGACGGGCTGACGTTCGTCAAATCGCGCCTGTGATCGACGCTGTCTGAACCTCTCCGCGTGAGTGACTGTCTCTTTCCCTGAATGGCTCGGCGAGTTGAATCGCCCGGAGGATTCGATGCACGTTCCTTTTCGAACCATCGCTTGGACACTGGTCGGGATGGGGTTGGCTCCCTTTGTCATGGGACAAGTTCCGGCTCCCCGCGCCGCCGACGCGCAAACGAAAGCCCAGCCTGCGCCGGGCAAGGCTCAGACTCGGCCGCACGGCCAGCGGGTGAAGGTCGACCCGGCCGCGATCACCGTGGAGGATGGTGATGGGGTCTTGATCAACTGGGGCGGCAGGCAGACCGAGATCATCCGGATCCTGGGTATCGACACGCCCGAGATTCGCCGGCTGGAGCACAATCTCCCTTTTGACCAGCCGCTCGGGCCCGAGGCGAAGGCGTTCGCTCAGGGTGCGTTCGCGGCCGCCAGCGAGATCGAGCTGCTGCGGTGCCCAACCCTCGACCCTTATGACCGGACGCTCGCTTACCTGTTCATCAACGGCCGCAACTACTCGGTGCTGGCCATCAAGGCTCGGTTCAGCAGCGAGACGGTCGGCCACTTCGGCGACAACGGCTTGCCCAAGGAGGCCGCCGAGGTCGTGGCCGCAGCCAAGGACATCGGTCCCCTGCCGTTCGAGCCGCCGCATCAGTTCCGGGCGCGGATGCGCGACCTGACGACATGGATGAAGCAGCACGGGGAATATCCCAGCAACTGAACGATTCCCGGGTACGAGGAGGCCGGACATGGAGATCGTCGGGCTCGAGGGTGACCGCGTCCGGCTGGTCCCACCCGACCGGACGCTTCACCTCTCCCATCACACCTGGACTTTCCTGCTGCCGGAGCGTTCGGAGCGCTTGCGGGTCTCTTCTTTGAGTACCTTCTTGCGGAGCCGGATCGAAGACGGTGTGACCTCGACCAGCTCGTCATCCTCGATGTACTCGAGGGCGAGCTCGAGTGTGAGCTCGCGCGGCGGCTTGAGGAGGATGTTCTTGTCGGAGCCGGAGGCCCGCATGTTGGTCAGCTTCTTTTCCTTGCAGGGATTGACGACCATGTCTTCGTTGCGTGCGTTCTCGCCGATGATCATTCCCTCGTAGACGGGGTCTCCCGGCTTCACGAGCATGGTGCCGCGCTGCTGCAGGTTGTCGAGCGCAAAAGCGACGGCCTGGCCGCGGGCCAGGCTGACCATGACTCCGTTCCCCCGGCGCGGCACGTCCCCCTTGGTCGGCCGGTACTCATGGAAGTTGTGATGCATGATGGCCTCGCCCTGGGTCGCGCTCATCAGCCGGCTGCGCAGACCAATCAGGCCCCGCGCCGGGATCAAGAACTCGAGGTGAGCGTAGGCCCCCTTCACATCCATCTTGGTGATCTCGCCCCGCCGGGCGCCGGTGAGCTCGATCGCCGGGCCGACGTGGGCGTGGGGCACGTCGATCACCAGGAACTCGAACGGCTCGCAGGTCACGCCGCCTTCCGTCCGGAAGATGACCTCGGGTTTGCCCACGGCGAGCTCGTAGCCTTCCCGGCGCATCGTCTCGATCAGCACGGAGAGGTGGAGCAGCCCCCGGCCCGAGACCATGAACGCGTCGCGATCCTCGCTGGGCTCGACTTGCAGAGCCACGTTCGACTCGAGCTCGCGGTCGAGCCGCTCCTTGATGTGCCGGGACGTCAGGTATTGCCCCTCGCCCGTAAGCGGCGAGTCGTTGACGGTGAAGAGCATGCTCAAGGTCGGCTGGTCGACCTCGATCCGCGGCAATGCGACCGGATTCTCGGGGTCGGCGATCGTATCGCCGATGTCGACCGTCGCGAGCCCGACGATGGCGACGATGTCGCCGGCCTCGGCCGATTCGACCTCGGTCCGTCCCAGCTTGTCAAAAACGAGCACGCTGTCGATCGAGCCCGTGACGAGCTGGTTGCCGGCCTTCAAGAGCACGGCCTTCTGTCCGCGTCTGACTCGCCCGGCGACGATCCGGCCGATGGCGATCCGGCCCACGTACTCGGAGAAGTCGAGGGTCGTGCAGAGCATGCGGAACGGACTGTCGGGATCCACGACCGGACCTGGTACGTGGTGGACGATCATCTCGAAGAGCGGCTTGACGTCTCCCGACGCCGCGTGGGGCTCGTGCGAGGCGAACCCGGCTTTTCCCGATGCGAAGATGTACGGGAAATCGAGCTGGGCCTCGCTGGCTCCTTGCTCGACGAAGGTGTCGAAGATCTCATTGAGCACTTCGATCGGCCGCGCATCGGGGCGGTCGATCTTGTTGATCACGACGATTGGCCGGATGTGGCAGGCGAATGCCTTGCGGAGCACGAACTTGGTCTGGGGCATCGGCCCCTCGAAGGCGTCGACCAGCACCAGGGCCCCGTCGGCCATCTGGAGGGTCCGCTCCACTTCGCCGCCGAAGTCGGCGTGGCCCGGCGTGTCGATCAGGTTGATCTTGATATCGCCGTACTTGATGGCGATGTTCTTGGCAAGGATGGTGATGCCCCGTTCCCGCTCCAGGTCATTGGAGTCAAGGATCCGCTCTCCCCGGAGCTGCGACGCTCGGTACTGGCCGGACTGGCGCAGCATCGCGTCCACCAAGGTTGTCTTGCCATGGTCGACATGGGCTATAATGGCCACATTTCGAATGTCATCGCGTCGCTTCATGGAATCCTGTTCCGCCGGCGCTCCTGCGGATTTGGTATGTGGTAAATGGGACCGTGGACGTGCAGCGGGGGCGAGCTTCATCCCGGTTCGTCGGATAGTCATCTTATTCTAGCCTTTTCCCGCAGTTGTGGGCAAGACCGCTTGCCATGGAAGGATGCACCATGGAGCATCTGCAGATATCACAGTTCTTGGGAATGCTGGTTGTGATGCTGGGCGTCGCCAAGGCCGGCGGCTACCTGGTGCAGCGGGTCGGTCAACCGGCGGTCATGGGCGAGTTGATCGGTGGAGTGCTGGTCGGCAAGTCGGTCCTGGGTTGGGTGAACCCCGAGTATGAAACGATCCACCTCCTGTCCGAGCTGGGGGTGGTGATCCTGCTGTTCGCGATCGGGCTGGAGACCGACTTCGGCCAGCTCGTGCGGGTGGGCCCGACGTCCCTGGCGGTGGCGGTGGTGGGTGTGGCCTTGCCGTTTGCATTGGGTTTCGCCGCATGCCGGCTGCTGGGTCTGACGATGCTCGTGTCGATCATGGCGGGGGCGACCCTGACGGCCACCAGCGTGGGGATCACGGCCCGGGTGCTCTCCGACCTGGGCCGGCTCCGCGACCCGGAAGGGCAGATCATCCTGGGCGCGGCGGTGATCGACGACGTCCTTGGCCTCTTGATCCTGACAGTCGTGGCCGAGCTGGCCCTGGGGCGTGAGGTTTCGGTCATGGGCGTCGTCAAGACGACCGCGAGCGCCGTCGGCTTTTTGCTGGCGACGATACTCGTCGGCAAGCTGGCCGTTCCGCCTTTGTTCCGCTGGGCCGGCCGGATGGAGTTGCCGGGCACGCCCACCGCCCTGGCGTTGATCGCCGCGTTCGGGTTGGCCTGGCTGGCCGATCAGTGCGGTTCGGCGACGATCATCGGCGCGTTCGCAGCCGGCCTGGTCGTCGTGGCGGCCCCGCAGGCGCACGAAATCGAGCGTGGAATCACCCAGATCGGCCATTTCTTCGTGCCGCTTTTCTTCGTCGTGGTCGGCGCGTCGGTCGACGTGAGCACGCTCGATCCATCGAAGCCGTCGAGCCGCTTCGCCCTGGCCATCGGAGGTGTTCTCATCGTGGCGGGCGCCGCCGGCAAGCTGGCCTCCGGCTACGCACCGTTCTGGTACCGCGGCAACAAGACTGTGATCGGCGTCGGCATGATCCCCCGCGGCGAGGTCGGGCTGATCTTCGCCCAGACGGGGCTCGCGTCGGGTGTGTTCGACGCGGGCCTTTTTGGCGGCGTCACTCTCATGGTCGTGGTCACGACTCTGATGGCGCCCCCACTCTTGAAGCTGCTCCTGGGTCCTGCACCCGAGCCAGACCTCCAGCTTGACGCCGACGGGATCGAAGATCTCGTGGCCGAAGCGTGAGTCACCCAGGTCCACGTCCTCACGCGACTGACCCGCCGCGTGTTGCGTCTCAATCGGTCCCGTGCCCTGTCGTTTGGTATCAGGGTTGTCCAGGACAACAATGTGTACCGCTGGGCTGGTAAAATCCTGTCCGCCTTGCTCAAGTTCGACATACCGGAGGCCCCTGAAATAGCCCCTCAAGTGGGAAGTCCATCTGCGATTGCCGGGTAAATATGACCGCCGAGACAATGGCCACGACATCTCTCGACCGAAGAGTAAGATTACGATGAAGATTACGATTAGGAAGAGGATGAAGAGCACGATCAAGATTAAGAGTACGATCTGACATGACAAAGCCGAGGCGGCGAATTAAGTCCTGCTCTTTCTCGTGCTCTTGCTCTTAGTCGTCTTCCAAATCTTACTCTTCATCTTACTCTTTCTAGCTCTTTGAGCGCGGCGGAGTCGAACGCGTCGACCAGGGCATTGCGAAGTCCTTCGAACTGCTCGGGGGAAAGTGGAATCTTCATGGCTGGTGAGGTTCCCTGTGGGGACCAAGCCTGGTGCACTCAGGGCGTGCCGCCCCCGAGGGCGTCGGCCTTGTTCTGGCGCTTGATCCGCTCACGGATCTGGTGGATCGGGACCCCCTGGTTGTAGTGAGCAGGCACGTTGAAGGACGAGGGGTCGCCGTAGTGGTGCAGCGCGATCAGGTTCCAGTCGAAGTCGAAGCAAGGGGACCCGGACGATCCCCCCTCGGTGTTGGTCGCGTATCGCACGCGCGTCTCCCCCGGCTGGAGCCAGAAGCCGGCGGCCTTGTCGATCGCCTGGGTGTCGAGCGCCAGCTTCAGGGGCTTGCCGTCGGGGTGCTGTGCGATGATCACGGCCATCTTCTCCTTGAACGTCGGGGCAACGTCGGGTACACGCACCCAGCCCCGGGGAGGCGGGGGCTGTTTCGGGTCCGGGTTGAGCACCGCCGGCTTCGAGCCGACCGCGTCGGCGAGCCTGACCAGGGCGTAATCCAATTCGTCGACGGTCGCTGGCTCGCGCTCGGGATGGTTGTCCTTCTCCGCCTTCGAGTAGGGGCTGTAGTCGATCTTCCAGTCCGTGGCATGGAGTTTGACGGGGATTCCGCCCCGCGAGCCGTCGCTCATGATCTTGTAATCGAACTCGCACTGGACGCCGCCGGCCAGGCTTCCATCGTTGATGACCTTCTCGAGGACGTGGTAGTTCGTCAGGACGGTGTCGGGCCCGACCAGGAACCCGGTGCCGAGGGGCCGATCGTTGATCGTGATGCGGCAGACCCGTTCCCCGACGCGGGTCATCGCCTGCAGCCAGACGTCGAAGTCGGCGAACGCCATGAACGGCCTGACGACGCGTTCCAGGCCGGGGTCCGCGGCGTCGGGCGGCGTGCCGGCCGTGGGGGCGCCGGCCTGCTGCACCCAGACCGGGATCGCCAGCCCGTACTTCTTGTACACCTGCTGCATTGTGGTGTTGCCGGGCCGGCCCTTGGCCGTGACCGCGATGAGCTCCACGTCGCGGCCCCGCATCTCGGCCCACTGGATCAGCTCGAAGACCCGGTTCCCGAACGCGCCGGGAGCGATCTCGTTGTCGAGCCTCAGGTTCATCTGCTTCCGCACGAGCTGCCTGAGGGCCATCTCGTCGTACGCGTCTTCGATCGCCTGCTGGATCTCCTCGAACGTCGTTCCGGGCATCATGGGCGGTGGTCCCTCAGGTGCGGGGAAATGCGTCATTGCCCGGCCAGCCGGGCCGCTCTGTCCAGGCGAGATTATTCCGCGCCCGCGTGGGTGCGGTCAAGGACCCCTGGCGCGTGTTCGTGGGCACCCCGGGCCGGAAACCGGCCCGGGGGTCTTCGGGACGCGGGGCTAACGCCGATTTCCCGACGCCGCCCAACCCCCAGATGACCATTGGCGGGCCGGGCGGCCCGTCGAGGTGGTTGCGGACCTGAGCCAGCTCCTCCGCGCGGCCGTGGAAGTGGTCGCCCGCCATTCTTCGAAGTGGGTTGACCAGCCGTTGGAATTCAAGGCGCCGGCGGATGTCGTCGAGATCGGGCAGGTCCAGCGGCTCGCGGGACGGGACCCCGGTCAGCCACCCGACGACCTGCGAGACCAGCTTCAGCCCATCTTCGTCCAGCGCGTCGACCTGGGGCGCGGGTCCGAGGATGAAGCCGTCGAGCAGGCGCTGGAGGGGGTCGGCGGCGGGCCGGTCGTTGAGGGTCAGGGCGCTCCGGAGCTCGTCCCGGGTCGCGAACCTGGCGAGGGCCGCTTGCCGCGGGCCGACCTGGAGGCACCGGCCGGCGCCGTCGGGGGCGTCGGGCAGGGGGACCGAGTCGGCGAGCAGGCGGAGGATCGTGTCCATCAAGGTGACAAGCTCCACAGGCTTGAGCCGCCGGGCGCGGCGAACCAGGTCGGAGCTCAGCCCGGCCTGCTGGTTCGGCAAGGTCCTCAAGGCCTCGACGATCCCGGACAGTGCGTCAAGGTCCTTTTTGGTGACGGCGTCCTTCAGACTCGTCACTGCCCGCCCGAATGCCTCCACCCAGTCGGTATCCGCGGGGTCCCCCAACGAGGTGCTGCTCTTCACGGCCGACTCATAATCTTCCCTGAGGTCATCGCCGATATTCACGATCTCCAAGGAGTGGGCCGGGTTCTGCTTGAAGCGCTCCACTGCCTGCGAGATCGCCTCACGCGCCAACTGGAGATTGTGGAGCCCTTCGTGCAGCTCCTTGAAGCCGCTCAGATAGCGGAACTGTTCTCGGCGCTGGACAAATCGCTCATTGAACCGGATGACGTTATCCTTCACCGCGGCCGGCATCTCCTATGTCGCGGAAGGGGCCGCCCCACCGGCAGAGGACAAACCCAGCTCGCTGGCGAGTGCGCGGACATCGGGCCGATAAGGCCGCATCTCCTGGATACCGCGGACCAACTGCACTACGAGCGAGCGTCGTTCAACAGCATCGATCAGCTCGACGACAACCACCTCCAAGCGCTGGTTGACGTGGGCGATGACCTCAAGTCTCGTCGCGAGCTCCTTCACGTGTTCCCGTACAAGCTCCTTCAACTCTTCAAGGTCGAAGGCCTCGAGCAGGATCGTCTTGAGCCGTATATGAATGTCAGTCTTCATCGGGTCGTCCCGATGCATGTACGCCAAGACCTCGTCGCAGACGGTCACGAACGGGCGGTTCGTCGCCCTTTCCTTCCGCGCCGCTGTGAGGAACGTGTTCCACTCGTCGCGCCGGTCCAGCCGCTCGTACAGATCCACCAGGAACGTGTCGATCGTCGTCTTATCGAAATCGTGCCTGTGGAAACCGCCGAGGTTGTACATGGCGAGCTGGATGAGGGCGTCGACATCGAACGCGTCCTTGAACACCACGTTCAGTCGCTTGTAGTGTTCTGGAGTGGGTTGTTGTGTCGCGGCCATGGCTCGGTCCTTGGTCCCCCCGCATGCCGGCCGGTCGGGCCCGGCTCTGCGTTCGTGTCGGATTCCCGGGATGGGGACCGACGGCGTCAGGCGGTCAGCCGGCCAGTCACTTCGAGCGGCCCCCGCGAGAAAGGTTAACAAACTTGCGCAATTATCTTCGGCCGGCGAAGGGCTGCCAAGCCCCTAAGGAACAGGTCGGAAGTAACTTCCCGATTAAGCTCCTCTGGTTTTCCGGGTGCCACTGGCTCTGCCAGTGCCCGCCCAAGCATGGGGACACTGGCATAGCCAGTGGCACACAAATATGAAGTCGGGAAGTTATTTCGGGCCCGTTCCCAACGCGGCATAGCCGCAACCGGATGTAGAGCGCCACAGCCCGCGCGGTGGGCCTCGCCGCGACGAGTCGCGGCTCGACCCACCCTACGGCACGGTTCCGCGCCCGCCTCAGCCCGACCCGAGATGCGCGCACGGCGCAGAGATCCGACGGAG
>JBIOJM010000282.1:0-13658 GCA_044450785.1 Isosphaerales bacterium | reverse complement strand
TGGTCATCGGATGGCCCGGTAGCGAACGATGTGATCCTGAGTGCACTTGATTGGTAGAGCCTCCTGGGGGGCGGGGTCGGGAGACCACTGCGGTGAACATCTTGCCTTAACGTAACGTAGTATAACTAAAGGGATTGAGGAGGATACTAGCAGATCTTTCTTGCAAGGAGGGTGGCCATGGAGGTCCAAGCACGCAATACGTTGCCCCGTCTGCCTCTGGCCGAGGCTGTCTTGACCCAGTGGCGGTGGGTCGCCGATTCCGGCTCTCTTGATCAGATCTTCGACAACAACCGGGGCCGGTGTTACGAGGCGCATCAGCAACGACTCAAGAAAGAAAAGCGGCGGATCCAGCTAGAGACGGACGAAAACGCGGCGCGTTTGTCACGCTCGCCGACAAAAAAAACGACGGGCTTTTCCGGCTGGTTCCTTAACGTCGCGGTCGCGATTCGTGCGGACGTCCACTTTCGCGTTCATTGATTCGCGAGCACGACCTTGCGCTCCACGACCTGTCGTTCAACCTGCGCGAGCAGGCCAGAGCCTTCGATCCGGCCGTCGCGAACGGCGACAGCGAGTGCGTGGTGGATGCGGACATCGCCGAGCTTTGCCAGCGATTCGAGCGCTGCGGAACGGGCTTGTTGGGAAGCATCGACGTCAGCCAATAGGGCGGCGAGACGATCGCGGAGATCATCGGCTTTGACGTTCGGTCGGGAGAGGAGTGTGCCCGTAGCGCGGGCGGCCGTGGTGACGATCTCGTCGTTCCGTGAGGAAAACGCCTCGCTGAGAATGGGCAAAAGCGCGGGGTCGCCGAGATCGGCCAATGCGAGGATCGAGGCTTGGCACTCGGGATGGTGGAGGTTCCTCGCGAAGACCAGGAATTGCTCTGAATACCCCTTTTCGCCAAGCCGGCCCAGCGCACGGATCGCGGCGCGGTTCCATTCAAGATCGTTGCTGCTTTTCAAGATTTGATGCAATTCGCCCAGAGCTTTAGGCTCTCGGATTGCGGCGAGCGCGGCAACTGCTTGGTCGCGGAGATGCAATTCCGACATGTGCTCAATCGCGTACGGATAGCCGTCGCGGATTTGATGCCGGCCGAGAAACTCTGCGATCTCGAGTTTGCGCGCAAGGTTACCCTCCTCGGAAAGGTGCGCCCGCAGGACTCTGGCGGCCTCGTCGGTGTCGATTTTCAAGAGCGCAGCGATGGCCCGCCATCGGAGATTCTCCACCCGCGGATCGAGCATCGTCGCGAGAATGGGGACGAGGCGAGGGTCGGGCGCTCGCTCGGCGGCGGTGGCTAACACGATCCGCTCTTCGACATCGAGTGGCAACTTTGCGGCCTGGAGCAATACAGAGGCTGCCGATGCCGGTGGCAAATCGACGATTCGATCAATGTCAGGTGAGACATCCAAGCCAGCCGCGTGCTTTGCCTCGATTCGATCGATCAGGGGACGAGCGGCCTGATCTTTCGCCAGGCGGATCAGTGACTGCTCGATCGCTTCATCGAGCACATCGGGAGCATCGAGCGGCAGCTCCGCCAGTTCGGAGGCCAGGGCTTTGTGGCGGCCGGATCGGTCGATGTGGCCGATGGCTCGCAACCGAGCGGCACGCTCGGCGAAGGACAGTTTCGGGAGGTTGTACTCGATCCAGGGGGCTTGAGCGTCGCGTGTCGGATCGCCGGCGAGGGCGAGAGCGTCGATCAAGGCGACACGAGTCGCGATCTTGACGCCGGCTTTCTCGAGCGCGACCAGGAGCGCGACGCGGGCTTCTTCGCGGATCGGCTTCTGGTGGAGATAATCGGCCTCGATGATCGCTCGTGCGGTTTCCGCCGCCGTTTCGCGCACGTCAAAAGACTCGTCTCCCAACGCCCTGGCCACGGTCGCCATCGTGCCGGCAGTCTGCGCGGCGAGCATCGCGCGGCGGCCAAGGGCATGAAGGAGCGGGATCGAGGCACGACCCCGGCTCGTCTTGAGGCCGTCACGGAGGCCCTCGACTTTCCTGGCACGGTCCGTTTCTTGGGTCACCTTGATCAGGACGCGCACAGCCTCGAACAACGGATCGTCGCGGTCTGCGAGCAACGGAAGCGACAGATCGAGTGCACCGGCGCGATTGCTGTTGGCGTAGCCGCGGCCAGATCGACCGAGGAGGAGCATCCGCAACTGACCTTTCTCGAGCGAAGCCGGGCGGTCGCTGAACTGGTCGGTGCCCAGGTCGTCGTTGGTGAGTTTCAATGTGTCGCGAGAGAAGAGTCCCTTGAGTGTCCGTACCGGCTCAAACGTAAACTGCTGCGTGGAGCGAGCTTCTTTTCCGCCGTGGATCACGGTGCGCTCGGAGACATCCGTGAGCCGGACGGCGACAATCAGGTCCGCATTGACAATCGCATTTTCCAGGTCGAGAGCGCGCGGACCTGGCTCCTTGGCGAGGGCCATCGTAGCAAGGGCGGCCGAGAGCAGTCCGAAGCTGAGGGGTCGAACGTACTTCATTTCCACGACCTCCGGATGGTTTTTGAGGATGGGTGGAGCAAGCCTCTATCCAGACTGAGCGGAAGAAACAGCGATCATGTGCGCGTGAGGCCGCTTTTTTCGATCCCAGTCGAATCGTTCGCCACTTTGCGTGCGCCATCCATGGGAAAATGGGGAATCCCGTAGTTCTCCTGTAATCGATATCTTGGCTCATCGGCACCGATGCGTTATCCCGAGTCTCGGGGGGCTAGAAACGATGCGGATGGGGCGATTCAACTGGGGGAGGCTCTCGGTGCCGCTCGGCCCTCCCCAGCCCTCTCCCGCGGGGAGAGGGAGGCAGATTTCGTTCATCGTCCGCTGCGGGAAGCTGCGAGTGCCACTGGCCCCTCACCGATCATCCACGCGATACTTTTCGAGCACGTCTCGATTCAGCTCGATACCCAGTCCCGAAGAGCTGGGAAGCGTGATCATGCCGTCGACGACCGGGAAGTCGTCCAGCAACAGCTCGCGGCGAAGCGGAGACTCGGCGAGCTCGACAGGCAAGAACTCGATGTACGGGCAGTGGTCGCACGCCGCGGCGAGGTGCGCACTCGCGGCAATCCCGATCCCGCTCTTCCAGCAGTGCGGGACGATCAGGCGGCCGCGGTCGGCGGCGATCCGGCAGACCCTCATCGCCTCGGTGAAGCCGCCGACGCGGCCGACGTCCGGCTGGAGCACGTCGACCAAGCCGCGATCGGCCAAGTCGAGGAACTCGAAGTGGGTGTTCTGCCACTCGCCCGCGGCGATCGGGATCGGCGACCGGGCGTGGAGAAAGGCATAGCCATCAAGGTCGTCGATGTCGATCGGGGTCTCGATGAACTCGAGATCGTAAGGGGCCAGCCGCTCCAGGACGCCGAGCGCCGCCCTAGCGTCGGGCCAGGCGTAGGCGACATCGACCATGAGCGCCAGCTCGGGCCCGACCGCGCGGCGACACTCGGCGACGAGCGCGACCAACGCGTCGTCGCTCTCCTGCATGCCGTGGTGGCTGTAGGGCCCACTCAAGCAGACCTCCAGCTTCGCAGCGCGAAAGCCCAGGGCTTTCGCGGCCACAGCCTTCGCGACCAGCGACTCTCCGTATTCGTCGAGCGTCCGGCCCGCCGGCAGGAGTGAGGCATACGGCGTGACCTTCGTGCGACCAGAGCTCCCGATCAGCCGGGTGATGGGCAGCCCCAGGGCCTTGCCCTTGATGTCCCAGAGGGCCATGTCGATCGCACCCAGGGCGCAGATCAGGGCCCCGCGCCGGCCGGTCATCTTCGAGCCGCGGTAGATCCGCTCCCAGACCGACTCGGGCTGCATCGGGTCGGCACCCAAGAGCATCTCCGCCAGTCCCAGGCCCATGCAGTGCGTTCCGCGCGCGCGGATGCATTCGCGAGCGATCCACGGGTTCGTGTCGGTCTCGCCGATCCCGACCAACCCCTCGTCCGTGTGCACCTCGACGACCAGGTCATCCTGAGCCGAGGAACACGCCGAAGCGTCATAATCGGGGACCAGGAGGATATGCGTGTCGATCCGGGTGATCTTCATGGGCGTCGTTCTTGACAGGGCGACAATCAGCACGAACGAATCTTTACGGAACCGACAATGCACTGCTCGCCGAAAGCGCCTCGTCCTCATGATGCAAAAGGGCGCGCGGGGGTTGGGCGTCGGGTTCGGCTGTCCCCGGCTCGGGGCGGGTGTAGCCACCGAGGCTCCAGACGAGCTCGCAGTTATGCTGCAAGTCGAGCATGGTCAAGGTTTGGACTGCTCTCAGGACCAGGATTTGATCGCTCCAGAGGTCGGTTCGCAGCAGGACCTCGTGGATCCGGGCCCTTACCGTGGCCCAGGGGTCGCCGGCCCCCTGGCCGAGCACGACCTTGAGCCAGCCTCTGACGACGCGGCGATGCCGGCGCAGGTAGCGGACCACTCTGCGCCGCTCCGCCAGGCCGTACGGGGGGAAGCAAGGGAGCTCGAACAGGTCGGAAATGGGGCGCCTGCAGCGGTTTACGGGGTGCCAGAGCGTTCGGAGGTTCACGACGGGATCGGGGAGCCCGGCGGGTAGTTTGGTCGCGTCCTGGGTCGGGTCGGAGGCGTGCACGAGGACCCGCTTCAGGCCTTCGATCGAGAGGGCGAGCGTGGCGATGTCGTTATGGTCGAGGATGGTGGCGGCGACCAGCGCCCGCAGCGCCTCGCCGCCGCGATTGGCCAGGAACGGAATCTCCGCGGCGAGGTAGAGCGGCAGCCCGTCGAAGGTCCAGCCGAATCGATCGAGCCAGCGCGCCACCCATTCCAACCGCTGCTGGTGCTGGCGGCGGACCTGCTCGGCGATGATCCGGTCGCGGCGAGTCGCCCCGATGTAGTCGAGGTCGGTCTCCATCAAGGCCTGGCCGGCGAGACCCGGGGGCGCGGTGGGGAGCGGCAGGCCCAGGTATTCCACGTCGAAGCGGGCGCGCAGCCAGAGCGATCCCATGAATACAGGCTTGCGCATTCGATGGATCTTGCGCAAGGCCGCCCAGTAGGTATCGGATGGAACGTCGCTCTGCTGGTCGACCTGGGGATGGAGGATCTGGTGAACGACCCGAAAGATGCTCCGGAGGCCGAGGAGGATCGCTCGCCCCAGGCCCCGCGCCAGGGAGAGGGGCAAGAGGACGACCCGGCCTCCCGCGAGATAGGTTTCGTAGACGGAGAACGGGTTGATTGTCCGTGCCGCCAGCGGCAGCTCGTGGAGCGGGAAGCTGCGGAACGCGCGGCGGACGTTCTGCTGGCGGTCTCGCCGCACCAGCTCCGCGACCTGCGGGCCGAACCGAGCGTGAATCTCGGCGTCGCGCTCGGCGTCGTCGGCGAGGAAGTCGACCGCCGTGAACTCGACCGTCTCCAGGAATGCGCCGGCTTCCTTGCGCGGCGAGGGGTCAAAAGGAAGGACACGGCCGCCCTGGCCATCCTTCGGTCCCGGCCCGGAGGTCGCGGAAGGCCGGCCCGCCGCCGCGGATGTCCTCGATTCCGGCAGCCAGACTTCGTCCGGGTCGATCTTGAGCCGGCCGGCGAGCCAGCAGCGGAACTTTTGGCGGACCAACTCCGGCGAGCAGGCCAGCCGATCCACCGGAACCCCATGGCGGTTGTAGTCGATGATCAGGAGCGCCGTGTCCTGGACCAGCATCCGCGTGATGTAGTTGAACCAGAGATAAGGCCCCCCGAACAGGCCGCCGGACCGGCTCAGATCGAGCCGGTCGATGGTGTGGCTCTCGCGGAGCAAGTGGCCGAGGTGGCTGCGCCTGAGATTGCTCAGTGCCAGATTGCCCAGCAACTGGACCGACGCTTTGGTGTCGGAGCGGTGCAGGGGAGAACCGTCAAGGTAATCCTGATAAAGCAGGCGAACATTTCTCAGGAAGACGAGCTCGCGGTTCTCGAACAACATTGGGCCCTGGCGTCGCGTCTCGGTGTCCTCGTTCGGGTGGGTGGGTTCGGGGACCCGGTCGTCGGCGGAGCGGAGCAGCAGCTCGGGGTCGATGACACGCTCGCCGAGGAACTGGGCGTCCTGGTCGCGGCGGCGGGATTTCAGGCTCTTGGTGTGCGTGGCGAACTGGGCCTCCACGATGCGCTCACAGAAATCGGCGGATTGGTTGGCGATCTTGCGGAACCAGGCGCCCAGGAGCCAGAAGCCCAGGCAGATGACTCCCAGGACGATCACGGGCCATCCCATCAAGGTCTGGAGCTTGACGACAACGGTCCGGAACGGTTCCAAGAACCACACCCACTCGACGATGAGGAACAGGAACAGGAAGACCGACCCGAGCCAGAGCAGCCGCTTGGCGGGCGTACGCGTCGCATTGACGATCGTGGCGCCCAAGCGGTCGAGAAAGACCGGCGGCGACAGGGTGCCGTGCAGGTCGGCGAAGAAGTAAACGACGTCGAGCGCCCGCTGAATCAGATGACCCAGGTAATTGGCGGCGAGGGCGACGGCCTCGGCCGGGCTCTTCTCGCGATAGGCGACCAGGTTGCGAACGACCGGCAGGCGCCGGATCAAGGGGACGTCGAGCAGCCGCAGATAGCGGTCGACGGCCTTCACGGACGCCGGTCCCATCCGGTCGACGAGTCGTTCCGGCGTCATCTGGATCAAGCGCTCGACCACGGCCTCGACGGGGACCTCGCGGCCGGGAGGATCGGCGTCGGCCTCCTCGCTGGGCGCGGCAGGCAGGCAGTCGATCCGGCATTCCAGGTCGCTGAGAACTCGTTCGGCCAGTTGCCGGCGCTGATCGCGATCCAGCCGTGCCTCGACCGCGGTCCTGCCGTGCGCCAGCTCGCTGCGCAGGGCAACCAGACGATGGCGATCGCTCGACTCGGGCTTCTGGGCGTGCAACGGCGAGAACAAGATGATGTTGCGATTGAGCAGCTTGCCCATGCGGCGCACCAGTCGATCGGAGAGCCTCAGGAGGAGGAGCCCCACTCGCGCCAGCCTGGCGATCGGAATCCCCAACCGGAAGAACCGGAGCACGATCCGCCCGACCTGGACGATACTCCTCAACAAGCCCGATTCCGTGCCCCGCCGGAGCGCGTTGTCCAGTTGGCCGAGCTCGATCTGATGAGCGACGAATCCGAACGGGAGCGAGGCGACCAGATCGATCAGCAGGTGGCGGAGGAAATACGTCATCCTGTGCGGCGCCAGCGCCAGCTTGAGTGCGAACTCGAAAAGGAAGACCGAGCAGACGGCGAGGTCGGCCCAGGCGAAGAACAGATGCTGGCGTGCGGAGAGTCCCTTTGGTGAGGCATGCTCCAGCAAAGCTTCGGCCGCGATCAAGCCGAAGAGCACGAGGATCAAGACCAGCACGGTGTTTTCGAGGATCGCGACGAACCAGTGGCCGAAGAGTGATTCCATGCGGAGGGCCAGCAGCTTCTCCTGCCATTCGCGGCGCATCTGGCGCGACGAGCGTTCGACTCGCCGTGTCAGCTTTCGCAGCAGGTTGGCGGCCGCCCGATCCTGGTCGTCTTCAGTGCCCGGCTCGCCACGCGACCAGCGACGGCACGAGATGACGAGCCGTTCCAGGTCGTCCCGCACCAGCCTGAGCCGCCGGACCGCGCGACGCAGGAGCATGTCCTCGAGAAAAGCGATCGTCTCACCGACCTCGTCGAGGGCCGTCCGGACGATGAGCTCGCAGGGCGCGGCGCGGGCGGTCAGCTCGAGAGCGGTCAGCCGGTCGTCCGCGGCATCGGCCAGCTCCGCGCGGCGCCGACTCAAGGAGTCGAGCCAGCGGACGCGGTCCTCGACGAGCCGGGAGTGAGCAGGACTTTCCCCGGCTGCAAGCTCGAGCGCCTCCACTTGCGCCTGGAGACGCGAGAGATGGAACCGCTGTACCCAGAGTGAGTCCGGGCTGGAGTCGATCGTGGGCCGAGCGAGCTCGACGCTGACGCGCCGTTCCAGGACCGCCGCCTGCAGCCGCTCGCAGCCGGCGCGGAGCGGCTCGTCACGCGGGTCTGGATCACGGCTGGGCGGCACCCCGAGCCAGCCCCGCAGACGTCCCAGCTCGACGTCCAGCCAGACTGTCACCGGGTGAGGCGTTTCGCGGTCGAGCCGGGCCACGACGGTGCTCAGCCACTCCAGGTCGGATCGCAGCCCCTCGATCGCCATCGCCTGGTGCAGCGAGCCGAGCCGAGTGGCGGTCAGCACGTTGCGGAGGGTCACCCGTGTGTCGGCCAGCCAGTCCTTGACGCGGTCCGTGACGTTGTTGTAGCGGGAAGTGCCCGCGGCGAGGGCGTCCATCTCGGAATCGGCCAGCACTTGCAGCTCGGTCAGCCGGCGCACGACGGCGCGGCGGCTCGAAGAGGCCGGCTCGTCGGGCCCGAGCTCGTCGAGCTGCCGGCGCAGGCGTAGACCAGCGGCGACGGCGTCGAGCTGAATCGCCAAGCTGTCGAGCCCGTTACTCTTGGGGTCTTCGCACAAGCCCCTTGCCTGGTCGCACCACTGCGACGCTTGCGCCCTCACGTCATCCAAACCAATCGCTCCGTTCCTGACTCATGCGGCGGGCACGGAGGCCCGCCCTGGGCTGATGAAAAGTTGGTCGTGCACAAGCTGCGCGTTCATCCCGATTTCGCTATGGAATTCTACTCGCTCGAATTGTTCGGTTCCAACCAATTACCAAATGGCCGGAGGCTATCGATCAGGGAAGACCGCGCGTCCCGATCGTCGCGCCGGCCGCTCGGTCGCGGCTTGTGGATGATGCGTCAAATGGCTTAATCTGCTGCCGGGAGTGATCGGGCGGGAAGGCGGACGGAAAACAGAATCCGCCATCGCTCGAAAAGATCATTGTGACCACGGAAGGGGACCCATGCCGAGTACGACCGAATTGAGCCGCGATTCCCAACAACCCCGGCGCCGGCTGGATCGTTGGTTGGAGAAGCTGGGCTTGGGCCGCCCGGAGCTGCGCGCCTGGGCGATGTACGACTGGGCGAATTCGGCGATGGTGACCACGATCATCACCGCCGTTTTTCCGATCTATTATGCTCGCGTCGCCTGTGCCGGTGTCATGGACCGCGACGAGGCGACCCGGTGGTTCGCCATCTCAACCACGGCCGGGATGGTCTTGATCGCGTTGATAGCGCCACTCCTGGGAACGATCGCCGACTTCAACGGCCGGAAGAAGCGGATGCTCGGTTCCTTCCTGGCGCTGGGGCTGGCTTCGGTGGCGGGGATGTTCTTCATCTACCGGGGCCAATGGATCCTGGCCTCCGTGTTGTTCATCCTGGCCAATATCGGCGCCAATGGCAGCTTTGTTTTCTACGATGCGCTCTTGCCGCACATCGCCCGCGATGACGAGGTCGACCGGGTCTCGACGGCCGGCTATGCGCTCGGTTACGTCGGAGGGGGCGTTCTGCTGGCGCTGAACCTGGCGTGGATCCAGAAGCCGGCCTGGTTTGGGCTCCCGTCGGTACAGGACCTTTCCGCGCAAGGCACTCTTCCCTCGCGGTTGGCGTTCCTGTCGGTCGCGGTCTGGTGGTTGGTTTTCTCGATTCCCCTCTTTCGCCGAGTGCCGGAGCCGCCCGCGAGTGGGGGTGGCGGGGGTCCTCTGCCGATCCGGGCCTCCGTCAATCGGCTGATCGAGACCTTTCGCTCCTTGCGTCGATACCGCCAAGCATTTCTGATGCTCCTGGCCTTCTTGATCTACAACGACGGCATCGGCACGATCATCCGGATGGCAAGCATCTACGGGGATGAGATCAAGATCCGCCAGGAGGTGATCATCGCCTCGATCCTGCTGGTGCAATTCATCGGCATCCCGTTCGCGTTCCTTTTCGGGATGCTGGCCGGCCGGATCGGGACCAAGCATTCGATCATGCTCGGGCTCACCGTTTACCTGGGAATTTGCGTTTTCGGCTACTTCATGTCGACCGAGATCCACTTCCTGGTGCTGGCGATCCTGGTCGGTGCAGTGCAAGGGGGAACGCAGGCCCTCTCTCGCTCGCTCTTCGCCAGCATGATCCCGCGGGATAAGTCAGGCGAGTTCTTCGGTTTCTTCGGGGTCGCCGAGAAATTCGCCGGTATCTTCGGGCCCGCGATCTTCGGATTCATCAACCTTGTGGGCGGCTCGAGCCGAGGCGCGATCGTGTCGGTCATCGCGTTTTTCTTGGTCGGCGGCTTCCTGCTGACATTGGTCGACGTTCCCGAGGGTCAGCGCCTGGCCCGAATCGAAGAGGGCGGGGCCCTGCCGGCTTGAAGCCGGTCACACCCGGTTCGCCCGCTTTCGCCAGTGATCCACAGTGATCCACCAGGACACGCCCAGGTAAAACAACGGGTACGACAGGGAGATCCACGCCAGGCGCAGCGTGGTCTCGTCGAGCCCGGTCCGGCTGCCTTGTGGCAGACTCCAGATCACCCAGACGAACAGAAAGGTCCAAAGTGTACCCAGGAGCGTTGCCACGCGATTGAGCCGGCCGGGCTGCGACGGATAGAGGTGTCGAACCGGCACGAACGTCAGCAAGGCCAGAACAATCACGATCGCCAGTTTCACCCAGGCCCACACGGGCAGCGCGTAGAGATAAAGCGCCACGATGTTCCAGAGTGATGGGAACCCCAGAAAATAGCCGTCCTCCGTCTTGGCCTGCACCTGGCAGAAGCCGTAGGCACTGGCCAGCAGGGGCAGGAAGAGCCAGGCCTCTTGACCCCTGGGAAGGACCTCCGCGCGCAGGACCAAGAGCAAAGGCAGGAAGGTGTAAGTCAGGAAGTCGACGATGTCATCCAGGCGACGGCCGTCGAACCCGGGCACGACCTCCTTGATGCGAACGCGACGGGCGAGGAACCCGTCGGTCGAGTCGACGATTGTCGCGAACGCCATCAGCAGGAAACACCAGCGAAACGCGCCGGCGTCAGGACTGCCTGACAGCAAGACGGCGATCAGCCCGGCCGCCACCAAGCCCAGCGCGGTATAGCCGTGAACGCACCAACCCAGGAACCGTTCGAACGCTCCGGGTGCTCGAACCTCGCGCGGTTTTTCCGTTTTCCGCGGTCTTCGTAATTTCAGCTTGATCATGGCAGGCGATTCCAGAGTAGTGACCGGTTTTCAGTTTTCGGTTTTCAGTTCAAGGAAGCGTGGTTTCGTGTTTTGTTTTACTGGCAACTGGCAACCGGCAACTGACAACTGCTTGACTCGTTCGGACCGTCCGGGACCTCCGACGCGGCGAGCTCCGCCAGAATACCCGTCCTCTTGCGCTGGAAGAGGAGGAAATAGGTTGCGCCGGGGACGATCAGGGCGAGCGTGGCCAGCGGTGCCGCGAAGCGTCCCCAGCGGTCAGGGCCGTAGATCTCCGGGCGCGGCCAGCCGATATTGATGACGACCGACAGGCCCCAGAAGACGGCGATCGCGTTGATGGGCAGTCCGAAACGGCCCAGCGAGAAATACGGGCGAGGCGTAACATGGCGGGCGGCATCACCGTCGTCGCGAAAGGCAAGGACCCGCCTGGCGATGCTGGACGGGCGGCTCCCCTTTGGCCGCAGCCGCGCCACGAGGAGCGGAAACGTCACCATGAGGTACGCCAGGTTGGCCCAGACGATGGCAACCGAGCAAAGCATCTCGATCACATGGGGTAGGTTGACGTTCATGACGAGGATCGTCGCGGCCAGGCCGCCGATCACGACAGCGGGCAAGATGGGCGCGCGTGTCCGTGCCGAGACGTGGGAGAGTGCCCGGGCGAACGGCAGGTTGTTGTCGCGTGCCATGGCGAACATGAGCCGGACCGATCCGGCCTGGACGGCCAGGGCGCAGACGAACACGGCGAAGATCACCGCGACGAGGAGGAGAGTGCCGAGATCGGCCCCGAGCACGTCCTTGACGAGAAACGGGAGGCCGCCGGAGATGCGGCCGAGCTCGGGCCGGCTCGGGTCGCCGACGGCGAGGATGCCGAACAAGATGAGCAGCCCACCGGCGGCGGCGGCGGCGGCGAGGGCCTGGAGGATCGCCCGGGGAGCGCGGCGGCGGGGATCATCGGTTTCCTCGGCCAACGCGCCGGCCGTGTCGAAGCCGTACATCACGTAGGAGGCCATGAGCGCGGCGGCCATGAATGGGCCCAGATAGCCCAGCGACTGGCCGTCGCCCCGGCCTTGCGTCTCGAACAAGACCGCGGGACCGCGGCGGATTCTCGTCGCCAAGAGCGCGACCAAGACCGCCACGCCCACGAGCTCGGCAACGACACCGATATTGTTGATCCGGGCCATCAACCGGACTCCCACCAAGTTGATCGAGGTCGTCAGCGCGATCAGCAGGCAGCCCAGGAGGACCGCGTTGCGGGCGCCATCCGATCTGACGGCGGAATCACCGATCACCTGAAACATGGGCGCGATCTGAGGGAGCGTGGCCTGGAGGGCGAGCGCAACCGCCGCCAGGCTGATGACCGAGCCGCACAGGTAGACCCAGCCGGCCATCCAGCCCAGTCCTCGCGAGCTGATCGAGCGCGACCATTGGTAGATCCCGCCCGACAGCGGGTACCGAGCCGCCAGCTCGGCGAAGCAAAGGGCCACGGTGAGCTGGCCCAGAAACACGGCCGGCCAGGTCCAGCAGAAAGCCGGCCCCCCCGCGCCGTATCCCACGTAGAACATCTGGAAGACGCCGGTCAGCACCGAAATGTACGAGAACCCGGCGGCGAACGAGGAAAAGCTCCCCAGCGTTCGATCGAGCACTTGCTTGTAGCCGAACGCGGCCAGGTCCCGGGTGTCTTCGGTCATGTGCTCTAACACGAACTCATCTTGGACCCCAGGAAGTTGCCCCATTTCATATCGCCGCCGCGGCAGAAGCGCACTTTCATCTCCCAGCGATCCACCAGGTAAGTCAGGTCCGCTTCCGAGAACAGGGTGAGGAACTCGGCCCGGTTCGTAACCAGCCGGTCCCTCTCGCTCTCCAGTATCTCGATGAACCGCGCCGTCGCGTCATCGGCCACGACATCGTTGAACCCGGCAGCCTGAAGGATCCTGCCATACTCGCTCGGCTCGAGGACGTCGTACCCCGTCGTCTCGATGTAGTGTTCGAACTCGGGTGATCCCGGCGTCTTTCCCCGGGCGTAGTCCGTGATCACGAGCCGGCCGCCGCCGGCGAGCAGCTCATGGAGCCGCCCGAACAACCGCGCCTTATCGCGGATGTGCATGAATGCGTCGCGACTCCAGATGATGTCGAACGGCTCCGCGAACGGCGTTTCCAGCACGTCCCCGAGCAGGAACGTGACCGATTCGCCCATCCCCCGCTCGCGGGCCCGCTCGAGCGCGATCGCCACCATCTCCTCGGCGAGGTCGATGCCGGTCACCCGGGCGCCGTAGGTTTGAGCCAGGTGAAACGCCGCACCACCGATGCCGCTGCCCACGTCGAGGACGCGGACACCGGTCCGAAGCGACGAACCGAGGCGGGCGCACAGGTCGTCCGTGGTCGCCGCGCCTCCGGTGCTGACGTATCCCGCGCCGAAGATCATCTCGTACCTCAAGATGCTGGCGCGGCTGTATTGACCCTGGTTGTCGAACTTCGGGCGCGCGGCCGGAGCCGCCGGCGTCGTAGTCATGGAGTCTCTCGATTCAAAAGTCGACCCAATCGATCTGGATGATCTCAATCGGCCTCGGCGGGAGAACGGGATGTCCGTGTTTTGAGATGAATATTATGGGAAGCCTGGCGGACCATTGTAAACAGGTACCCGAAGGCTCAGAGTGGGGAGGGGGGGAGC
>JBIOJM010000281.1:0-13701 GCA_044450785.1 Isosphaerales bacterium | reverse complement strand
GGCTTGCGTCCCCAGAGGCGCTCGGTGCCGCTCGCCCCTCACCCCAGCCCTCTCCCTCGGGAGAGGGAGCCAGATATCGTTCATGGACGCTCGGGGAGGCGCTCGGTGCGGCTCGGCCCTCACCCCAGCCCTCTCCCCCAGGGACAGGGAGCGGCCGGGATCACCGGCGGCTAGCGCCGTGCCGCTCACCCCTCTCCCCCAGGGAGGGGGAGCGGCCAGAAACCGTTCATCGGCTGCTGCCGTCCCGTGCCGGGCCTACGCGCCCCCTGCCTGTTGCTGGAAGGACCCCTCCTTGCTAGCCCGGCTGGCCCGGGTTGACCGTGCATCCGCCCATGCCGATACTGAGAACGGACCGGCTCGAATCGGAGCGAAGCGGGGGGTGCAGCGGCGGCCGGCTCGAGGTGAGCGATGGAGACCGTCATCATCGCCGTGTCGGTGGCCGGGGCAGCGCTGGTTGCCTATCGGGGCTGGCGCTGGGCGGTTGCCCTGGCCGAAGTGACGCGAGGGCTGGAAGCGCTCGGCGCCGGGGCCAGAGCGCGCCCGGTCCTCGTCGCGGCGCGGGGACCCGTCGGGCGGCTCGTCAAGACCTTCAACGCGTCGGCCGCCGAGTCCCAGGCCCAGATCGGCCGCCTGGATCAGGAGCGCCAGCAGCTCCTCGTCGTCCTGGAGGCGATGGCCGAGGCGGTGATCGCCGTGGACCCGCGCCGCCGCCTCCTCTTCGCCAATGCCAGTGCCAACCGGCTCTTCGGGCTCGACGCAGCCTCGGTGGGCCGGCTGGTCCCCGAGTTGATTCGCGGACCCCAGGTGCAGGACGCCGTCGAAGCAACCCTCAGGCTGGCGAGCCCCGACGCTTACGAGGCTGAGCTCAGCCTTTCCGGCCGCGATGCCATCTCGCGCAGCCACAGCCGGCTCCTGTCCGTGCGCGGAACACCGTTGCCGGGCCGGCCGTCACCGGGGGCCGTGCTCGTCTTCCACGACGTGACCGAGCTCCGCCGGCTGGAGCGAATGCGGCAAGACTTCGTCGCCAACGCCTCCCACGAGCTCAAGACGCCGCTGGCCTCGATCAAAGCGTACACCGAGACCCTCCTGGACTGGGCCCTCCACGACGAGAAGGTCAATACCCGGTTCCTCGAGCGGATCGACGAGCAGGTGGAACGACTCAACCAGCTCATCCTCGACCTGCTCAGCCTGGCCCGGATCGAATCCGGATGGGAAGTGTTCGACCACGGACCGCTCAGCCTGGTCCCGTTGCTGGAGTCGTGCGTCGAGGCACACCGGGGCCGCGCCGGGACGAAGGACCTGAACCTCACGTTCGAGCCGGGAGGGCTGGGGCAGGAGACGCAGGTCCTCGCCGACGAGGAGGCCGTCCGGCAGATCATCGACAACTTGATCGACAACGCCATCAAGTACACGCCCGAGCGTGGGTCGGTGTCGGTGTCGTGCCTCTGCGACCACGACGTGGTCTGCATCGAGGTTGCCGACACGGGAATCGGGATCCCTCGCGACGACTTGCCTCGGATCTTCGAACGATTCTACCGCGTCGACAAGGCGCGCAGCCGGGAACTTGGCGGGACCGGGCTCGGACTCTCGATCGTCAAGCACCTCATGCAGTCGATCGGCGGCCAGATCGATGTCACCAGCCGGGTCGGCTCGGGCACGAAGTTCACCGTCCACCTCCCGCGGTGCCTCGCCCCGGGGCCCCGTTCGCAAGAATTCACAAAACCTTCATGCTAGATCGCTACACTGGTGGGGCGGTACCCTGATCGGGGGTCGCGATACGGAACACGGAGCGGCGCACGCGTGGAAAAGAGCGAGGGAAAAGGATGACACAAAAGCACAAGTGGCGGTGGACGATCGGCCTCGTCGTTTTGATCGGCATCACGGCCGGCTGCGGCGGGTCGGGTGGAACTGGCGGTGGGGCGCTCGCGCCCACGGCCACGGTCGTCGTCGATGGCTCGAGCACGGTGTACCGGATCAGCATGGCGGCTCGTGAGTCGTTCAAGAACGTCAAGCCCAGCGTGGTGGTGGTGGTGGACAACCACGGCACCGGCGGCGGCTTCAGCCGCTATCTTGAGGGCGAGGTCGACATCGTGGACGCCTCGCGCGCGGCCAAGCCCGACGAGGAATCCAGGGCCAAGGCCCAGGGTATCGAGTGGTCTCGATTCCTGGTCGGCTATGATGGGATCACGCTCGTCGTCAACCCCAAGAACAACTTCGTCAAGTCGCTCTCGGTCGAGCAGTTGAAGTCGATCTGGACGGCGGCGAGTAAGGCGAAAACCTGGAAAGACGTCGATCCCGCCTGGCCCAACCGCAAGCTCATTCTCTACTCGCCGGACAACGACTCGGGTACGTTCGAGTTCTTCAAGGAAGCGATCATCGGCAAGGACGCAGGCCAGCGAGACGACGTGCAGCCGAGCTCGGATGACAACACGCTGGTGATCGGGGTGGCCGGCGATCCCGACGCGCTGGGTTATTTCGGATACGCCTACTTCGCGGCCAATCGGGACAAGCTCCGCGCCGTCGCGGTCCAGAACGGCCCCGGCGCCCGGCCCGTGCTCCCGAGCCCGACGACGATCATCGACAAGACATACGCGCCCCTGTCCCGGCCCCTGTTCATCTACGTCAAGAACTCGGCCGCCCGCCGGGCCGAGGTGGGCGAGTTCCTCAAGTTTTACCTCGCCGACATCGACCAGTTCGCCGTCACGGGAGGCTACGCGCCTCCCACCGCGGAGGACAAGACGGCCAACGTGCAGACACTCGCCAAGCTTCTCCCGGGCGAGGGAGTCAAGGCGACGGAACCGGCCCCGGTGGCGAAGTGACGTTACTGAGGTTCCCAAATTGTCCTCCACACCTTCCATGACCGGCATCAACCCGGCAGCGCCCGCCGAGCCTGATCTCTGGTCGGGTCATTCCCGTTACCTGGCATTCTGGGAAGCGGCGGTGACCGTCGGTTTGGTCCTCTGTGCCGTGATCACGGTGCTCACGACGGCGGGGATCATTCTGGTACTGGGCGCCCAGAGCATCGAGTTTTTCTCCCACGCGAAGGTGAGCGTATCCGAGTTCCTCTTCGGAACCACCTTGAAGCCGGAGGCCCGTCCACCACGATTCGGGATCGTTCCGCTCTTGTGGGGGACATTCCTGGTTGCCGCCGGCTCGTCGATGATCGCGCTACCGATCGGGCTCTTCAGCGCGATTTATCTCAGTGAGTACGCGCCCCGCGGATTGCGCGCGGTGCTCAAGCCGACGCTGGAGCTGCTGGCGGGGATCCCCACGATCGTTTACGGCTACCTGGCCCTGCTCCTGGTCACTCCCATGCTCAAGCGACTGCTGGAGCCGCTGGGCGTCCGCGTCGAGACATTCAATGCGCTCTCCGCGTGCATTGTGGTGGGCGTGATGATCATCCCGCTGGTGTCGTCGCTCTCGGAAGACGTGCTTTCGGCGGTCCCGCGAGGACTGCGAGAGGCGGCTTTCGGACTGGGAGCGACCCGGTTCGAGGTCTCGACTCGGATCGTGCTGCCGGCGGCCCTCTCCGGGGTCTTCGCGTCGTTCATCCTGGCAATCAGCCGGGCCGTCGGCGAGACGATGGCGGTGGTGCTCGCGGCCGGGATGCGGCCCCAGATCACTCTGAATCCGCTGACGTCGATCGAGACCATGACGACTTACATCGTCCAGATCATTGGAGGCGACGCCGCCTTCGGCGAGCCCAAGTACCTGTCGCTGTTCGCCGTCGGCCTGACGCTCTTCGCAATCACTTTGACGTTGAACATCATCTCCGGATGGGTGTTGCGGCATTTCCGCGAGGTCTATGAATGAGCCCGACCGACCAATCTCGCTTTCATCCCAATCGTGCCGTCAGACGGCTGCTCGGCCCGATCTTCGGCGCGGCCTGCCTGGTCGCGACCTGCACGGGTGTGTTGGTCCTCGCCCTGCTCTTGGGCTCGATCGTGGCCGCGGCGCTCCAGGGACCGCCGGACAACGCGTGGTATGCAATCGGTCCCAACCTCGCCGAGCTGGCCGCCCTGGTACGCCGGCTCGCCTCGGCGTCGCAGGCACTCGACCCGGTCGCGGCGGGATACCGGGTCGGGATCGCCGGCAGCCTTTGGCTCCTCGGGTTGGTTGCCGTGATCGGCATCCCGGTCGGCGTCGGCGCGGGGGTTTATCTCGAGGAGTATTCCCCGCCGGGCCGCCTGCGGCGGATCATCCAGACGAACATTGCCAACCTGGCCGGCGTGCCGTCGATCGTTTACGGCATCCTGGGCCTCGCGCTCTTCGTGCGTGCCTTCGGAGTCAAGGCCCTGGCGCTGGGCCCAACCCTGCTGGCGGGCGTCCTGACCCTGAGCCTGCTGATCCTGCCGATCATCGTGATCACGACCCAGGAAGCGTTGCGGTCGGTGCCTCTCTCGCTCCGCCAGGCCGCGCTCGCGCTGGGCGCGACGCGGTGGCAGGTGGTCCGCGACCATGTCATCCCCTCGGCGATGCCGGGGATCTTGACCGGCACGATTCTAGGCCTGTCGCGGGCGATCGGTGAGACCGCCCCCCTCTTGATGGTCGGGGCCGCCGGCTCGATCTTGCAGCTTCCCAAGGGTCCCCTCGACCGCTACTCCGCGCTGCCGGTGGAGATCTATAACTACGCCAAGCAGCCGGATACGCGATTTCAGACAGTCGCCGCCGGCGGAATCCTGATCCTGGTGACGATCCTTCTGCTCATGAACGCCACCGCCATCGTGATCCGCAGCCGCTACCGGCGTTATCATTAGAGGGCTTGCGCAGACGCCGGCGGTTGTTCTCTTCGACCCCTCGACCCGTGTGGAGTCGATCCCGAGCCACTCACCTTCACGAGACCACTGATGAGCGTCTCCGAAACGCGCGCCGAACGCTCCCCCCCGAATCCACCCGCGCCGGCCCCCGCCGCGGCCAGCGAGCCGTCCGGCCGAAGCGATCCGATCGTGCTCTCCACCCGCGGCCTTTCGGTGTGGTACGGCTCGTCACTCGCGCTCAAGGACATCACCATCGACATCCCGCGCAACAAGATCACCGCGATCATCGGCCCCTCGGGCTGCGGCAAGAGCACCTTGCTCCGCTGCTTCAACCGGATGAATGACCTGATCAACGGGTCGCGGATGGACGGCGAGGTCCGGTTCGACGGCGACCTGATCTCCGGAGCCGACACCGACGCCGTCGTCCTGCGGCGGCGGATCGGCATGGTCTTTCAGAAACCGAACCCGTTCCCCAAGAGCATCTACAACAACGTCGCCTGGGGAGCGCGGATCAACGGCTATCGGGGCGACATGGACGAGCTGGTCGAACGGTCGCTCCGGCGCGCCGCCCTGTGGGACGAAGTGAAGGCCAAGCTCAACCGCTCGGGGCTGGATCTCTCCGGCGGCCAGCAACAACGGCTCTGCATCGCCAGGACCCTGGCCGTCGAGCCCGAAGTCATCTTGATGGACGAGCCCTGTTCGGCACTCGACCCAATCTCAACGGCGCGGGTCGAAGACCTGATGGAGGACCTCACGAGCGACTTCACGATCGTCATCGTCACGCACAACATGCAACAGGCCCGGCGCGTCAGCGATTTAACCGCCTGCCTCATGCTCGATGAGGCTTCCCTCGACGGACATCGCACCGGAATCCTCGCGGAGTTCAGCCCGACCGACCTCCTTTTCACCAACCCCAAAGACAAGCGCACCGAGGCGTACATCACCGGACGCATCGGTTGACGCTCGCCGGGAGAATCCCATGACGCGCTCTCAATCCAGGCGCAGCTCGATCGGAATTCTGACGGTCCTGGCCGTCTCGTCTCTGTTCGCCGGTGCAGCGAGCGCGGCCGAGCTCTTTCCCGCGCCCTCCCCTTACGGCGAGCGCTGGGTCTATTGCAGCGCGAACCTCCAGGTCGATCGGTCCGCCGCCGACGTGATCGCGATCTTCGAGCGGGCGAAGCGGAGCGGATATACCGGCGTCATGCTCTCCGACTACAAGTTCCAGGTCCTGTACAGGGTGCCCGACTTTTACTTTCGCAACGTGGAGCGGGTCAAGGCCGCCGCGGCCCGGACCGGCATCGAGCTGATCCCCGCGGTCTTCTCGATCGGGTACAGCAACGGCCACCTGGCCGCGGACCCCAATCTCGCCGAGGGCCTGCCGGTCGTCGATCAGCCGTACGTCGTCAAGAGCCGGGTCGAATTCGCCGCCGAAGGACGGCCAAGACTCACGAGAGTCCGCCACGTGGAGGCCGTGCTCAACTCGAGACCGGTGGTCCAGATCCGCAACGGCAACCTCGAGCTGACCAGGGGCGACAAGTTCCTCAACTTCACTTTGCAGGACGACCCGGGCGCGGGCACGTTCGCCGACCGCTCGGTCGTCCATGAAGGGCGCGTCGCCTGCCGTCTCGAGCCCGGCTCGACCGCCCCAGGACATACCTCGCCCAACCTCCGCCTGGCCCAGACCGTCGCGCTCCGTCCCCATACCGCCTACCGCTTGTCTTGCTGGGTGAAGACGCGCGATCTCGCCCCGACCGGCTCGTTCCACCTGCTGGCACTCGGCACGGGGCAGGGGGGTCGACCGCTCACCTTCCACGAGGGGGGCCTGGAACCAACCCAGGACTGGAAGCGGGTCGAAGTCGTCTTCAACAGCCTTGACCAGCGCGAGGCCAACCTCTACGCCGGCTTCTGGGGCGAGGGGAAAGGGACCTTCTGGGTTGACGAGCTGGCGGTCGAGGAGCTGGCGCTCGTCAACGTCCTGCGGCGCCCGGGTTGCCCGCTGTTCGTCAGGTCGGCCGACGGCAAGACCACGTACGAGGAAGGCCGCGACTTCGAGCCGGTCGCGGACCCCAAGCTGGGCCAGGTCCCCTGGGGGGGCGAATACGAGTTCGACCATGCCGGCGCGACGATCCGGCTGACCGCACGGTCGCGGATCAAGAGCGGCGACCGCCTCCGCGTGAGCTGGTATCACCCGATCATCACCCACGGCTTTCAGGTCATGTGCTGCCTGAGCGAGCCCAAGCTCGAGCCGATCCTGCGCGACCAGGCCCGCCGCATCAACGATCTGTTCCACCCCAAGACATTCTTCATGTCGCACGACGAAATCCGGGTCGCCAACTGGTGCCGTGCCTGCCAGGACCGCAAGCTGACGCCGGGCCAGCTCCTGGCCGAGAACGCGCGCCAATGCACGGCGATCCTCAAGTCGGTGAACCCCCAGGCGCGGGTGGTCGTCTGGTCGGACATGTTCGATCCGCACCACAACGCGGTCGACCAGTACTACCTGGTCAACGGCTCGCTCAAGGGATCGTGGGAGGGCCTTTCGCGTGACGTCGTCATCGCCAACTGGAACGGCGGCAAGGCGCGCGAGAGCCTGAGCTTCTTCGCGGATCGCGGCCATCCGCAGATCATCGCGGGCTATTACGACGGCGACGACCTGGCCAATTTCCAGCAGTGGGACGCCGCCGCGCGGAACATCCCCGGAGTCTTCGGCTTCATGTACACGACCTGGCAGTCCAAGTACGGGCTGCTCGAACGGTACGGGGAAGCTTTGCGCGCGGATCGAAAGCCGTGAGATTTGAGCAACTGACTTGCATCCGCCTCGGTGAAGACCACCGATTTCGCTTTGCCACGTGGATCGGTAATGTAGCCTTCTTGGTGCGACCGATCCATTGGATCCCAGTCGAAGCCCTTCCACGCGCGAGCCCCGTCATGCAAGCCAAGGTAGAGAAGAGCAAGTGTCGCATCGTCGATCTTGTTCGTGTCGAGTTCCAACGAAGTCCGAGCGACGCGACCAACGTGGGCGGCAACGAGAGGGACGCCGTATAACCCGTGTCGATCACCGCTTCGATTTCGCGTTCCTGTCTTCGAGGTCCTCGAACCTTCAGGCGGATGTCTGGGAAAATGGGTCAGGAGCCGATTCCACCTAACGGCTCCTGACCCCTTTCCTGACCCCTTTCCACACTTAACGGCTCCTGACCCCTTTCCACTCCCCAAACCTTCAGGCGGATGCGGCCTTCGCGAGCCATGACCACACCCGTAATCATGGCCTTCCCCGTTTCTCTCGGCCACCAAACCGATGCAGGTAGCGCGAGCCGACCCGGACGAGCCAGATTTGAGCCTCGGGAATGCGGGCGCTCAGCTTGTCGCACGCCGCCAACTCATCGACATCAATCTCGTAGGTCCCGCTTTCGATGTCGATGGCTGCAAACTTGCCCTCGTCCTCGGCCGCGAGTTGGGGGAGGACATCATTCTCGTAGACCGCGTCGCCACGCCGGGCGAACTCTTCTTTGCTGTAGCGGCGTTTGGTAGAGGCCATGAGCTGGCTCCGTTTCTCCGGGCCGGTATCGATTCGGTTTTTTTCCTATTGTGGTCGGCTCCCCATTTTTTGTTCCATCTGCGATTCCATGCTTTTGACGGTCTTTCGATCGCAACCTGGGATAAGATGAACGGTGTCCGGGCACTATCCATATGGAAGGGTGAGCGCGAACGAAGATCTCTGCAAGCGAGCACACCGACATGGCGCATGCGGCAGCGGGGTCGATTGTCCCGCAGATCGAGGCACTGTTCGACGGTTGCTCAGTCAGCGGCCTGACCGACGGGCAACTGTTGGAGCGGTTCACCGCCCGCCGCGATGCGGCTGGGGAAGCGGCGTTCGCCGCGCTGGTGGCCCGGCACGGTCCCATGGTGCTGGGCGTCTGCCACCGATTCCTGGGCGACCGGCACCATGCCGAGGACGCCTTCCAGGCCGTCTTCTTCGTGCTCGCCCGCAAGGCCCGTTCAATCCGCGACCCCAACCTGGTGGGCACCTGGCTCTACGGGGTGGCCGTCCGCACGGCGCGAAAGGCCAAGGTCCGGCTCGCTCGCCAGCGCCGGCATGAGGAGGGCGACGCCATGAGGCGTCCGGGTTTGGGTTCGAGTGTCCGGGCCGTGCCAATGGCCCCGCCGGCCGATGAGCCTGTTCTGGCCCGCGAGCAGGCCGAGGCCCTCCACGACGAGATCGACCGACTTCCGCAGTCGTTTCGCCTGCCGGTGGTGCTCTGCTACTTCGAGGGATTGTCCCTCGACGAGGCCGCAGGGCGGCTCCGATGGCCGGCTGGCACGGTGGGCAGCCGGCTGGCCCGGGCGCGCGACAAGCTCCGACGCGGGTTGACCCGCCGCGGCGTTGTGCTGCCGGCCGCCGCGATGGCCGCGGCATTGAACTCGAAATCCGCCTCGGCTCGCGTCTCAACACTTCTGTGCGATACCACGACAAGAGCTGCGATCCGCTTCGCAGCCGGACAGACGGCTGGTGAGGCCGCCTCGGCCCTGGCCCAGGAGGTGCTTCGATCCATGTTGCTCCACAAGCTGAAAGTCACCGTGCTGGCCCTGCTGGCCCTCGCCGCCGTGGCCACCGGCGCCGGGTTTTTGACTCACTCCCTGGCGATGATGAAGGATGAGCCCAAGAGGTCCCCGATCGGTCAGCAGCCGGCGACGCTTGCGGCGAAGCCCGAGGGTGTGAGCCAGGCGCCGGCCGCAGGCCGGATGTTCGTCACGGGTCGCGTGCTCGATCCGCAAGGGAAACCCGTTCCGAACGCGGCCGTGATGGTCTACGCGCGGCTCAAGCTGTTCGAACGGCCGATCGGGTTCGTGTCCCAGGGCCCTCTAGCAATCAGTCAAACTCGTTGCGATGGATCGGGCCGATTCCGGATCGACGCGCCGCGGACCTCGTCGTCAAGGCAGGACCTACTCGGCATCACCGCTCTCGCCTCCGGTTATGGAATCGGCTGGGGCGAGCTCGACCCCGACGCCGAGCAGCCTACCATTGATGTCGCCCTCCGACCGGAACAGGTGATCCAAGGCCGCCTGTTCGATGTGCAGGGCCAGCCCGCCCGGGGCGTCAAGGTCTCGATCGCGAATGTCCTCCGCTCCAGTCATGGGGAGACAGAGGGGCCGAATTTGTTCCCGCATCCGCCGAAGGACCTGCCCGCCTGGCCTGAGCCGGCGACCTCTGACGCCGACGGCCGCTTCACCCTGCGCGGCCTGGGTCGAGAACTTTTGGTCGCACTCACCGTCGACGACCCACGGTTCGCCTCCCACTTTACGAGGATTGAGACGACCGGCGGCACCGTCTTCGAGTCGCGGCCCGGCATCCGCGTCCCCGCTGTCAAGCTCGACGCCGGCGCGGATCCGAAGAAACTGACAATCGCCTTGCCACCGGCCCAGATCATCACCGGGCGCGTGACGTATGCTGACAGCGGCAAGCCCGTCCCCCACGCTCCGCTCTCGGTCTCCGCCAGCGCCAAGGGCTCAGGCGGGAGCCGTTCCACCCATTTCGAGGCCGATGGCGAGGGGCGGTTCCGCGTCAACCCATCGCCTGGCGACCGCTTCTCCTTGACGACGCAGTCTCCCGACGGACAGCCTTACCTGAGTGTCTCGAAACGCATCGATTGGCCCAAGGGGGCGGTCGAGCAGTCGGTTGACTTGAGTCTACCTCGAGGCGTGGTGATTGGCGGCAAGGTTACCGAGGAAGGCTCCGGCAAACCCGTCGCGGGGGCGGTGGTACGGTTCACACCATACGAACACGCGAGTTCGAATCCCTCCAGTTCGAGCGTCCCGTCCGCGACGGGATCGGACGGATCATTCCGGCTCGCGGCCCCGCCCGGCCCCGGCTATGTCGTCACCCAGGGCCCCAGCGACGATTACGTGCTCCGTGAGATGGGCGTCCATGGAGGGGTGTACGTGGCTAAACCGGGCAGCAGGCGGTTCTACGCCCACGCCTACACCTTCCTTGACCTGAAGCCCGATAGCGCCGGCCAGGAGATCAACGTGGTGCTCCGGCGGGGCATGACGGTCAAGGTCCGAGTCGTCGGGCCGGATGACCGGCCGGTCCAGGACGCCACGGTCATCAGCCGGGTCATCTTGATGACACCGCCGACGGGAGGATGGAGGTTCTGGAGTTTCCGGAATCTCGGTCGCGTGCGCGACGGCCGCTTCGAACTGCACGGGCTCGACCCCGACACCGAGGTCCCCGTCTTTTTCCTCGACTCCCGGCACGAACTAGGGGCGACGGCCCATCTCACGGGCAAGTCAGCGGCCGGCGGGCCGGTGACCGTCCGCCTCGAGCGCTGCGGCACGGTGAAGGCGCGTCTCGTGGGTCCCGGCGGGAAGCCGGTCGAAAGGTATCGTCTTCCCAGTACCGCCATGATCGTGACACCCGGTGCGATCTTCAAACCCACAGACGAGAGGGCGGGTCGCCTGTTTGCCGACGAAGTCTCTCTGTCCGGGCTCGACCCAACCCGCTACAAGACTCATCCCTCGTCCGATGCCCAGGGGCGGGTGGTACTCTCCGCCCTGATCCCCGGCGCGACATATCGCTTCGCTGACACCACGACGTACCGTGACCCAGGCGGTCCGTTCATCCGCAAGGAATTTACCATCAAGCCCGGCGAGACACTCGACCTGGGCGATATTCTGATCGCGAAGCCTCCGGGATAAGACCGGGGATTCCCGGAACGTTCCTGCCGCGTTCCGTCACTGATCGGGACCGTTGAGTGGATCAGCGTTAATAGAATTACATCACGCCGTAATGAGGGGGTGCGAGGCGAAGCGGGATCATCCAACTCAGGTTCGCTGGCGTTCCCAGATCCTGACTCTGCCGTCGGCCGCGGCGTTGGCCAGATATTTACCGTCGGGCGAAATCGCCACGCCATACAGCCCCTTCAGGGGCACTTCCAGCCGGTCAACAACCGTTCCGTCTTTGACCGAGTATTCCTGAATCACGTAGTCGGCCGCGACAGCCACGGAATCGCTCCGCGGGGCAAACGCGATCTGGAGAACCCCACTCCCTTCCAGCTTCACGGAACGCACTTCCGTCCAATCCTTGGTGGACCACAAACGAAGATGGCCGTCGGCCCCCGTTGAGCCCAACCACTTGCCGTCCGGGCTGACACGCAAACAAGTGACGACCACTTTGTGACCGTTCAACTCGCCTTCCTTCCTGCCGTCGGCGACAGCCACCCGATGGATAGGACCTGTTCCGCCGATCAGCAAGCTGCCCCCGTCGGGACTGAACGCCACCGTCGTCGTCCGCTTGTCGATTGCGGGAATCGAAGTGATCTGCTTACCAGACCTCGCACCCCACAGGACCACTTGTCCCTTGGCGGAGATCGTGGCAAGGCGATCCCCATCCGGCGCGAAGACACCCGTGACTTGCTTCTCCAGGGTGTGCAGACACCGCCGTTCCGGGAATGACCAGAGCCGGACGGTTCCATCCGTCGAACCGGTAGCGAGAAGTTGCTCGTCGGGAGTGAATGAGAGGGAGTTGACGCTGTTCTTGTGGCCTGCCAGAGTCCCCACCGCTTTAAAGCCTGGCACCGACCAGAGACGCACGCACGCATCCTGCCCGGCCGAAACCAGGAGTTTGCCGTCCCTGGTGAAACGGACAGCCTGGGCGTGGCGGCCATGCGCTTCGATCACCGTAGGTTCTGAACCCATCTGTCACCCTTCAGAACCCCCGGATGTCGATGGCGGGGTTGAGGCCCTTCAAGGTCAGGAGAATGTCGAGTAACTTTCTGAACCGGTTGGGCAGCCGGACCTGTCCCCCGGCGTGTTCCACACGCAGGGTCCTCCGCCCAAAGCTTCGCACGATCGAGCGGATGTCAGCGGCCTGGATCTGGGTCGTGCCCCGGCGGCTCTGGAAGTTCACCAAGCCGTCATCCGTGACGGTAATCTGCGTCGGCATCTTGGGGAGCCGCACGTAAAAGAGCCATCCGAACAAGGCGATGCCGGTCAGGAGCATCAAACGGGGCGCCAGTGGGGTCGGGTGGGACACGGCAAGGAAGTAGAGGACCCCGGCCACGACCGTGAGGATGACCTTGGCTGCGGCCCTCGACCAGCGATATGTGCGGGAAACGCGGTAGGTTTTCATCTGGCTCCTCCGGCGGTGGTCGATTGGTTGTATGCGGCCCTATGCCGTATTCGGCGAACGGGCCGGTTTATTGGCGGCGAAGCCGAAGTTTCGCACCGACCGGCTCGACGTCCGGCCCTTAGGAACGGGCCGTAAATAACTTCCCGATTAAGCTCCTCTGGTTTTCCGGGTGCCACTGGCTCTGCCAGTGCCCGCCCAAGCATGGGGACACTGGCATAGCCAGTGGCACACAGATACGAAGTCGGGAAGTTATTTCGGGCCCGTTCCTTAGTTCGGCGGCAAGCCGACGCGCGCGGCGAGGCGCTTGGGGGCGGCGAGGCGGTAGCTGTCGGTGACGAAGTCCGAGACCTCTTCCCAGTCGATCTCACCCAGGTCCAGGCGAAGACCAACCCAACCCCTCGGCCCGATGTATGCCGGGCTGTAGAACCGCGTCGCGTCCGAGGACAGGAGGACCTCATTCTCGCCGGGCTCCGTCCTGAAGCAGACCGACACGATGCCATCGCCATGATGGTCATCGAGGTAATAGACAAACTTCTTGGTCCTGACCGCGAACGAGGCGTGGTCTCCACAGCACTCGCGCGTTGACTCAGGCAGGGCAAGGCAGATCTCCGTCAGGCGGATGAGGCGGCGGTCTTCTTTTTTGGCGTGGCTCATTTCTATGGACTTTTTCGTGGGACGACGACTTACTGACCGTCGCGCAAAGAAGGTTAAACTTTTTCGGTAAGATGGCAGGATGCGACCACCTGACGTCTTGCCGGTTGACTGGCGCGAGTGGCGGAGGTTCCAGTCGTTGGAATTGAAGCGACAAGGCTGGTTTCAGCG
>JBIOJM010000280.1:0-13742 GCA_044450785.1 Isosphaerales bacterium | reverse complement strand
CGCTCAATGTAACTGGTCCCATCGCGGTCTCATTCGCTCCGTTTGGGGTTCGGCGAGGGGTTACCGGCGACCGCCGCCGAGATGTGTGTAACGACGAGGGCGTTGCCCTGGGCTGATATGTTACGGCCCCTACGGGGCGAAATCAAAAACTGCGCAACATCAAAACTTGCGCTTCGGGTTAGTATGGCCAGTCGGCTATCCGAGTGAAAACCGCTCTAAGGCAGCCAAACTGTCCTGAAGATGCGCGCACGGCGCGGAGAAATTACGGGTGATTAGTCTAAGTTATGTTATATAAATCATATGGAATCGTTGTCCTGTTTGGCCTGGCATCCTTCCTGGGGGCGGTGCTGTTGTTCTCGGTTCAGCCGATGATCGGCAAGATGGTTTTGCCCGTCCTGGGGGGAACGCCCGCGGTCTGGAACACGTGCCTGGTCTATTTTCAGGTCATGCTGCTCTGCGGATACCTCTTGACGCATGCGGTCGGCTCCACGGAAAGAAGCGAGCTGCGCCGGGTCTCTGTGTTTTATCTGTTGCCACTGGCGATTCTTCTGGCATCAGGCTACTACGTGCAGCCGGTTGTGATCCAGCCCAACACCGGCTGGTGGAAATCGGCGGACGACAAACCGGCACTGGCCCTGCTCGGGATCTTGTGCCGCTCGGCCACGCTGCCACTGGTGATGGTCTCGACGACCGCCCCGCTGGTGCAGTGCTGGTTTGCGCTCTCCGGTCATCCACGGGCCCGCGATCCTTATTTTCTGTACGCCGCGAGCAATGCCGGCAGCCTGCTCGCGCTCCTGGCCTATCCGTTCGTGATTGAGCCGAACCTGGGCTTGACGGTACAAAGCCGTGTCTGGCGGACAGGTTATCTGATTCTGGCGATCCTGGTCCTCTGCTGCGGTGTGGTCGCCAGGCGATTGAGTCGATCTCGTCCGGTTTGGAACGCGGTTCACGATCCGGATCCGAAGGCGGACTCCAGATGGGGCCGTGCTGATGCCGATCAAGGAACGAGTCTTACGCTGGCAACGCGACTCCGGTGGATTGTTCTGGTCTTCGTCCCTTCGAGCTGGCTGATGGGTGTGACGACCTACTTGACGACCGACCTGGCGTCGATCCCCTTGTTCTGGACAATCCCGCTGGCGCTCTACCTGCTGAGCTTCATCGTCGCCTTTGCCGGCTTGGGAGCGAGGGTTGTCCGCACCGCGGCCTGGGTGCTTCCCTATCTCGTCGTGCCACTCGTGCTGGTCATGAGCGCTGGGTTCGTGCACGCGCTCTGGATTCCACTCCATCTGCTCACGTTTTTCGCCGGGTCGCTGGCCTGCCATGGGGCACTCGTCCGGTCGCGTCCCACGGCGCGGCATGCGAGTGTTTTCTACGTGACGATCGGCATCGGCGGTCTACTGGGCGGGATCTGGAGCGCGCTGGTTGCTCCGCTGGTCTTCGACCGTGTTGTCGAGTATCCCTTGGCGGTGGTCCTGGCTTGCCTGGTCGCAACCGGGATCAAGGCCCGCCCATCGGGAGGAACGTTCAAGGGATGGATGGGTGATCTGTGCTTCCCTGGAGTGGTGTTTCTGCTGGTGTCGATCCTGGCGACGAACCAAGGGGGGCTGGCCGATTCGGTGCTGGGCGTGCTGGGTGTGATGGTTGCTTCGGGCCTGGGTTTTTTTGCATGTGTGACCGCTGGGCGCCGGCCGGTCCGGTTTGCGCTCGTGGTCGCCGCTGTCCTCGTGGCCGGCGGCTTGTCGCACGGACCGAGCGGCCGACTGCTCCACATCGAGCGCAATTTCTTTGGTGTCGTCAGAGTGACGCACGACGCCGAGCGAAACGTGCACCGGCTCTTCCACGGCAGTACGCTGCACGGGCAGCAGAGCCTCGACCCGGCTCTGCGCCGTGAGCCATCGACCTACTTCACCCGTTCCGGGCCGATCGGCCAGGTCTTCGGTGCGATCCAACCGCGAATCGATCTGCCAGGCGAGCGGGTTGCGATCGTTGGGCTGGGGGCGGGAACCCTGGCGAGCTATGCAGGGCCTTGCCAGCACTGGACGTTCTACGAGATCGATGCGGCAGTGGAGCGGATCGCCCGCGATCCACGGTTCTTTACTTATTTACAAGACTGCCAGGCGGCGGTGGTCGACATTCTCCTGGGTGATGCCCGGCACCGCCTGCGGGACGCACCCGATCACGCCTACCGGCTGATTGTGCTGGATGCCTTCAGCTCCGACGCAGTGCCCGTTCACCTGCTTTCGCGCGAGGCAATCCGGCTCTATCGGGACAAGCTCGCCCTGGGAGGCTTGCTGGCGTTCAACCTGTCAAATCGTTACCTGGACCTTGACCCGGTGATCGGCCGGCAGGCCGAGGATGCGGGCTTGATCTGCCGGGTCCGCTACGACCTGCACGTGAGCGACGATGAGAAGCGGGCCGGCAAGCAGCCATCAATCTGGGCGGTGATGGCCGCGACCGAGGGTGACCTGGGCAGCCTGGTGGCCGACTCGCGCTGGCAGCCCCCTGCCCTGCGCCCGGGTTCCGCGGTCTGGACCGACGATTACTCGGACCTTGCCTCGTACCTGATGCTGACGCCCTTGCGGTTGTGGAAGAGGTAAGTCACTATGATCCAGGCACCGGGATCGTGGCCGATCCGTAGAGTCGACCGGACTTGACGGTCGCGACCGGAAACAGCTTTCGGTGTCCGACGCGGCGATGGCCCTTCGAGTCCACGAACGAGAAATCCCCCTCTTGGAGGGAAAACACGGAAACATCGGCCTCGGCCCCCTCTCGCAAGGTCCCTAGCCCTGCTGCGAAGCCGAACGTTTTCGCCGGATGGGTCGTCGCGCGCGCGATCACCTGTTCAAGGGTCAATCCCAGGTGGAGGAATTTCGAGAGGGTCGTGGCCAGGTCGAACACGGGACCGTGGATATTGAACTGATGCAGGTCGCTCGAGATGGTACCGGGCAGCAAGCCCTGCTGGATGGCCCGTTCGGCCACATCGAACGAGAAGCTGCCGGCCCCGTGACCGACGTCGAGGTGGACCCCACGCCCCACGGCGGTGAGCACCTCCGGCAGGACTCGTCCTCTCTGGTCGAGAATGCCTCCCGAGCGCCCGTGGAAGCAGTGGGTGATGACGTCTCCCGCGCGCAGGACGGGGAGGAGGTCCTTGAGCGGCGTGTACGTCCCGCCGCTGTGGACCATCACCGGCAATTTCACGGCGTCCGCTGCCTCCCGGGCCAGGTGGAGGGCCCGAAGGTCGTTCTCACCCGCGATGTTCCGCGTCAGTCGGACCTTGATCCCCAGAATCACGTCGCGATGCTGCTCGATCGTCCGTACCGCCAGCTTGACGTTGGCGTAGCGCAGGTCAAGAAGCTCGCCGTGCAGGTTATCCGGGGACAGGGTCGATTGACCGACCACCGAGATGTTCAGCAGCGCTCGGACGCGGGTCTGCGCGACATCGATGACATACTTGCGGAACCCGGGGAACGTATGGGCGCCGGCGGAACCCGCATCGATGACCGTGGTGACCCCCTTGGCGACGCAGTTGGGATCGGGCGGAATCCCCAGCGGGGTCACGCCGTCGTAGACGTGGACATGAACGTCGATCAATCCCGGCGTCACGATCGAACCGCTGACGTCGAGGACATGGAGGGCGTCGGCCTCGGGAATGTCCGTCGCCACCTTGGCGATCGAGTGACCGTGGATGGCGATGTCGCGGGGAGCGGAGAGATCCTGCGACGGATCGATGACTCGTCCGCCCCTGATCAGCAGGTCATATCGCTTGTCCTGGCTGCGCGTCGCGGCGCGCAGGGACGTTCCCTCGCCGCGCAGGTAACAAACCAAGGCGCCGATCGCGGTGCCCTGGAAGAATGAACGCCGCGTGTGAGAACCTCGATCGTCTTTTGTTCCTCGTGCCGTGTTCATAAACCTACCCCGATGAGTTAATGTTAGAGCCGTTTACGCTCGGGTCGCGCGAGCGTGTGCGTACCGTCATACTAGCCCGACGCGCAAGCGAGGGGAGCTGGCTGGGATCCCTCGCTTGGGCGTCGGGTTAGTGTTACCCGCCATCGGCTTGCCCAGTGCGCAACCCATGAGTAAACCGCTCGAAGCGGCCTCGAAGGCTCAGGCGAAGTGGGCGCCGCGGGTTTCGAGGTAAACGGCGTAGAGAGACTGGCTGGCGGCCATGAAGAGGCGGTTGCGCTTGGGCCCACCGAAGCAGACGTTGGCGCAGATCTCGGGGAGCAGGATCTGTCCGATGCGAACGCCGTCGGGCGCGAAGACGTGGACGCCGTCGTAGCCGGGGCCGACCCAGCCGGCGGCGGCATAGAGGTTACCCTCGACGTCGACGCGTATGCCATCAGCGAAGCCCGCGAACTCACCGCCGGGCATGGTCAGCTTCATGGAAACAAACTCACGGCCATGGGCGAGCTTGACACCGTCGACGACGTCGTAGGCGCGGATATTGCGCGGGGCCTCTGGGTAGTGGGAAGCACCCGTGTCGGCGATGTAGAGGGTCTTGTAGTCGGGGGAAAAACAAAGGCCATTGGGCTTGAACAGGTCGTCGGTGACCATGGCGAGCTTGCCGGAGCTCGGGTCGATCCGGTACACGGCCTCCTTGATCTCGAGGGGGCCCTTGTTGCCCTCGTATTCGCTGAGTGCGCCGTAGCCGGGATCGGTGAACCAGATGCCGCCATCGGGGTGGACGACGGGGTCGTTCGGGGCGTTCAAGGGCTTGCCGCCGAATCGGTCGGCCAGGACGGAGACCTTGCCGTCGTGCTCATAGCGGACGACGCGGCGGTTGCCGTGCTCGCAGGAGATCTGGCGGCCCTCGCGGTCAAAGGTGTTGCCATTGGAGTTGCCGGCGGGGTGGCGGATGACGCTGACGTGGCCGTCGTCCTCGATCCAGCGGAGCTGGATGTCGTTGGGGATGTCGGACCAGACGAGGTACTTTCCAGCGCCGTTCCAGGCCGGTCCCTCGGCCCAGAGCATGCCGGTGTGGAGGCGTCGGATGGGGGAGTTGCCGATCTTGATCTTGGCGAAGCGCTTGTCGAGAACGAGGACGTCGGGGTCCGGGTAGCGAACCGGGTCGGCGCCGGGCCCGTAGCGGCGGGGTGTCGTCGAGCCGCCGGAGTTTTGCTGAGCCTTGGCGACCGTGCCGGCGGCGGACCAGGCCGTCGTTGTGAGAGCGGCCGCGGCGCTCACGAGAAACTTGCGCCGGCCGGCGATCCCCTGCCGTTCGTTTGTTGCCCTGTTCGGAGACACCATGTGAATTTGGCTCATTGCGGTTTACCTCGTCTTTCCCTTGAATCACAAATGGGGCACACGGGACCGATCGATCGTGCTGGTATTTGGACGCTACGGGCTGTCCACCTGTCCCGCCCCGTCGCCGATCCGGGCCATCCAGGTCTCGAGGCGGCGAGCCAGTGCGTCGCGCTGGGCGCGGTGCTTCGGTTCGGCCGAACCGGTCAAGTTGCGGGTCTCGCCGCGATCTTCCGCCAGGTTGTACAACTCGTCCTGGCCTCCCGGCTCGAAGTGCCGCACCAGCTTCCACTCGGGTGTGCGGATAAACCGCATCCGCGCGACTTGATAATGATGCATGTCATACTGGCCGAACAGGGTGTTGTCCCAGGACGTGACATCTTGACCTCGGAATAGCGGAAGGACACTTCGCCCGCGGATGGTGAGATTATCGGGCACTCCCAGGCCGGCGATCTCGAGGATCGTCGGGAAGATGTCGAGGTTCGAGACGACTCGATCGACGGTCGTCCCCGGTGCGACCACCCCGGGCCAGCACACCAGGAGCGGCACGCGGATCGCGTCGTCGAACATGTTGGGCCGGAAGCCTTTCTTACCTTCCACCAGCCACGCGGCGTTGCCTTTGTGCCAGAGCCCGTGCTGGCCGATCATGTAACCGTGGTCGCTCGTGAAGATGACGACGGTCTGCTGGGTGAGCCCCAAGGCCTCGAGCCGATCGAGCAGCCGCCCGACGTTGCGGTCCACCGAGCTGATGCTGGCGTAATACTCACGATAGAGCTGCTTGACCCGTTGTCGGGGAAGTCCTGGCACGTCGGGAATCTTCGGGTCGAGCGTGCGGTACGGGGCCGAATCCTGTTCGGGAACGGGCGCGTAGGGCGTGTGGGGTGCGCGGAAGTGGATCGACAGCAGGAATGGCCGATCGCGATGGCGCTCGACGAACTTCAAGCCTTCGTCCACCAGCAGATCGGGGAGCGAGCCCTGGAGCTGGCGGATCCGTCCATCCACCTCCAACTTTGGGTTGATCGGTTGGTTGCTGCCGTCACGGAAGCCGAAGAAGGCGTCGAATCCCTGGCGTGCCGGGTGGAATTCGTCGCGCGTGCCGAGGTGCCACTTACCCGCCAGCATGGTCGCGTAGCCGAAGCCCTTGAGCAGCTCCGGCCAGGTGATCGCCGCCGGCGCCAGGCCGAGGTCCGGCTCCTTCTGGGGGTCAATCCAGTCGGCGATGCCCAGCTCGCTGGGGTAGCGGCTGGTCATGAGCGCGGCGCGCGAAGGAGAGCAGACCGGCGTGACCGTGAACGCGTTGCGGAAGATGGCTCCGCGCCGCGCCAGGCGATCGAGGTGGGGTGTCTTGATATCGCGGTTGCCGTACGCGCCCATGGCCCACTGCGCCTGGTCGTCGGTGTAGAGGAAGACGATGTTGGGACGTTGGGGAAGAGGGGATTCGCCAGGTTCTCCTCGGACCTCAGCGGAAGATCTCGCCAGGCTCAAAGCCTGTGCGGCGCCGAGAGCAACCAAGATGAGGCAAAGTCGTTTCACACGAAGAACAATCACGTAGACCTTTCTCAAATTTCACGAATCTTCTGGATCGCTCCGACCAGATCTATCCGTTCTTGAGCGAAGAGCTGGGCGGTCAGGTCATCCGAGAGATGGGTTTCATATTTCTCCCAGACGCGGCCCTCGAACTGGCGAGCCAGCGAGGTCGCATCAGGACATTTTTCCAGAAAACCACGATAGACGTCCTGGACCTGCGAAACCATTGCCTTCTGGAAGACCAAGGCGATTCCTTCGTCCTGTACTTTGAGTCCGCCGAAGAAACGTCCGAGACCGGACAGAGTTCTTTGGATACGAGAGCCCGTCCAAGTGAACCAGATCGCATCGAGCCCATCCTGAAGGAACGAGTTGCGGAGCAGGCCCGAATTACGCGCGGTTGCCCGTGCTTGGAGAAGCATCTCGCGCGCTTTCATGTCGAGATAAACGGGAAGATCGGTTCGTCCGAGCAAGGCTTTCATTACCTGCCGAACGCGCGGGTGAATATCTTTGCCGTCATCTGAATGAAACCAGGGAATGCGCCCGGCCGGTGAAGGCTCAACTGCGATTACCATTCCCTCATGATCGATGTCGAGACTTTTCCACCGCCGACCTGCCAGGATGAGGAAGTCGCCTGGCTGGAACGTGGGGTCGATCGAAATATTTCCAATGTGGTGGCCACCGTGATTCACGCGGTACTCTTCCTTGACGGAGAACGCCACGTAGAAATCATGGCTCCGTACGATTTTCTCGCCGGCCAGGCCGGTGATGATCAACCCCTCGGGCGTCTGCTCGATCAGATCGGCCGTTCCCATGCAACGCAGCACCTGGATGAACGTCGGCTGATCGATATTGGAGAATCCACCCTCGAGCACCAAGGCGCGGTAAAGCCCATCGGCTGGTGCACCTCCCCGCTCAGTGATGACGCTCAGGACCTGCTGGATCAGGGTTGAAAGGTGGAGGCGATCGATCTCCGGCGGCTCGCACCATTTCTCCAGCATCAGCTCAGTCATGGCTGTTGCTTGGAGCAGGCCAGCGAAGAGCCGACGGAAGAGGGATGTGTTCTGGTCCGGCTCCTCTTCCTCGATGTAGATACGAATAACGGAGGCTTCGCCTTCCTTTCGTCCACTTCGGCCCAATCGCTGGGTCAGAGAGCTCACCGACCAGGGAGGACCGATCTGTCCCGCGAGCTTGACGTTGCCCACGTCGATCCCCATCTCCAAGGTGCTCGAGCAGAACGTGGCCGTGGGATGCGCCGATTTCAGCGCTTCTTCTGTTTCCTCTCGCTCTCCCTTGGAAAGGGAACCGTGGTGGACCCTAAAAAGGTCGGGTAATCCACGCCGCGCGGATTCCTGCCGTGCGTAATCGGCACACTTCTCAATGTAGGACTTAGCTTCTCAGGGTCTTCGATGATCCGCACGGCCTCGGGCTGAGATGGCCGCAGCCAGCGGCAAGCCGCTCCGATCTCGGAGCCGAGGGTCGCCGAGAGGCCCGCGCGGCGGACGGGATCCCGGCTCTTGGCCGCCAACCGGCAGATAAGGCTCCGCAGATGGGCTCCTCGCTCGGTGCCGATGAACGAGTGCAGCTCATCGATCACGATAAAGGCCAGATGCGGGAAGAGAGCGGTGAGCCGGTGCGGGTGATTGACGAAAAGCGATTCGATCGACTCCGGCGTGATCAACAGAATGCCCGAAGGATGTTCGAGCAGGCGCCGCTTTGCGGGCGAAGAAACGTCCCCGTGCCACTTGTGGACGGGGATTTCCGCCTCCTGGCACAATTCCTCCAGCCGTGAGAACTGGTCGTTGATCAGCGCCTTGAGGGGGCCGGCATAGATGGCCCGGACCCCTGAGGATGGTTCGCCGAGCACGTGGGAGAGTATGGGCAGGAAGGCCGCCTCGGTCTTCCCGGCGGCCGTCTTGGCCGCGATGATCAGGTCCCCAGTCCCGTCGAAGACTTGATGGATCGCGTCCACCTGGATTTGGCGGAGCTTGGTCCAGCGCATGAGGCCGGTCTTGGCGAACGCGTTGTCGGCCAGACGGCTCGCGAGTGCCTCGTAGCTAAAGAGTCCACGGCGGCGGTCCTCGAGAAAGGTATCAGTTCCGCCGAACAAGAATCCCAGCCCGGAAACGTTTCCCTGGAGGCAGTCGTTCAAGATCCGTAACAGCACCTCGTAATTGGCGGCGCGGGCTTGGGAGCTGTTCAGACGGTGGGAGAACATCCCCATCTCATCGATATTGATCAGCAAACCCGCATATCCCGCCATCCTGACAAACGCCGCGAACAGCTTCAGGTAATCGTAGAACTGGAAGTCGTCGATGATCGATCGTACTTCCAGATCCTGACGTGCCTCGGTCTTGGTACGGTATTCAGCCCGCAGCCAGCGCAAGGCGGATCCCATCAACGAATCGTTGTGAGACTGGAAACCCTCGACGTAGCGAACGATGACCGCTGCGAAGTCAAAGCCGCTGACGAGATCCTGAAGCGGATGAAGCTGAACGTGGATCTTATTCGGTCAATGACCTCGGCGCGAAGCCCGATACCTGCCGTCTCTGCCGCCTCGTGGTAGTAGGTACGCAGGACCTGGGATTTCGCGACACGTTCCACCAGTGCGAGTTGGACATCATCCGACTCGTCGTAGAAGTTACCCGCGAGTTCGGGTGTCGCGTCTTGCCGGCGTGACCTCGCCGGTGCGGTGGTCGATTTCGCGATCGAGGACCCCGGATCAGAACCGACCGCGCGCGGCTGTTTTTCGACCGTAGGAATTGCCGAAGACGATTTCAAAGTGGCTTCGATATCGAGATTGCCGTCGTCGATGATCCAGGGCCGGCAACCCGTGCCGCACTCCTCGTTTTCCAGCGGTTTTCTGGGTCGTTCCGGACCAGAGAAGGGCCGTCTTCATCGAGAGTGCGGGAGAACCTCTTTTCGTGATCGGTCCCAATCATGGTGCGATAAACGATCCGGTGCGGTATCCTAAGGTCGGCGCTCGTGACGTGAGAAAATCGACCGACGCAAAGGCGCAAAGATCGCAAAGGGGAGTTGAAACGTGCGATCGTGGAGCGCGCACAATGATCGAGTTATTTCTTGACGGCCCCCCTCAGTTGGAGCCGGAATCGTGAAGCACGACTCGCGTCTGACAGCTCGATCCGACCTCCGCGATCTCGAGGGACGCTTCAAGGGCCTGATCGCGACAGCAATGCGGGCTGCGATCGCACAGACGGTCGATCCGGTCCGAAGGTCCGCGTGCCTTCCGCGCGCTCCAATCCGACGGCGATCGGCTTCCCTTCTTGTCGCCCTCCTGGTCGGTATTGCGTGGGCTGCGAAACTCGCTTCGTCCAACGCGTTCGCCGGTCCCCTCGATCAGGATGGAGCCGAATCACTCCTGCCCCCGCGCGCCCTACTGTGGATCGGCACCGATGATCTACGAGCGGACAGCGGTATCGCGGCGATCGCGTTCTCGCCCGACGGGCGGATTGCCGCCGCGGAGGGCAGCGGCCCGAGACCGCGCGTCGTTCTGTTCGACGTCCGCAGCGGCCGGCGGACCAAGGTCCTCACGGCGCGCGGTGAGCCAATGGAATCGGTTGAGTGTCTTGCGTTCTCACCCGACGGAACGAAGCTGCTCTGGGGCGAGTACCGCGGCAAGGTGGCGCTCTGGGACCTGACCGGCGATCGGCTCCTCCTTCGCGACAAGCTCCATGATCGTGAGGTCAGCGACGTCAGGTTCTCGCCCGACGGCAAGCTCATGGCCAGCGCGGGCGGCGACGCCATCCAGCTCCGGCGGGTCACGACGCCCGATGAGGCGGCGCCGGACTTCGCGACGCGGACCGGACCGCGGCTGGAGCCTCGCGCTGTGCCCTTCGCAATGGCACCCCCGTTCGGCGGGCGGGAGGGCGTTGCGTGCCTGGCATTCACGCCCGATGGGTCGCGGATCGTCGCCGGCACCTTCGAGGATGCCACAATTCTCGTCTTGCACACCGCGGCCGGCCGGCTCTTGCGGAAGATCCCCGGGGCGCACGGAAACTCCACGACGGAGCAGTACAACCCCAGCTTGAATAGCCTGGCCGTGACACCTGATGGCCAGCGGATCATGTCGATCGGCCAGACCACGAAGCCGCGTGCCCAGACCAAGGTTCGGCCTGGCTCGATCAACGTGACGATGAGCGAGGTCCGATTCTGGGACATCGCGACCGGTCAAAAGGTCGCGGACTATCACGGCGACCTCGACGAGGGCTTCGGCTATGGTGCGTTATCTCCCGACGGCCGGCTTGTCGCCGTGTCGGATTGCACCCGGCTGCGGATTGTTGATGCCGCGACCGGCCGGACCGAATGGGCGATCAACCTGCCCGGCTCGTCGGGCGATCGGCCGGTGTTCTCACCGGACGGAACGCTTGTGGCCTTGCCGATGGACAACACGATCGCGCTCTTCGAAGTGTCGACGGGGCGGCGACTGCGGCATGACGCGAGCACACCCGTCGGCACGGTCATCACGGCGGCCTGGTCGCCGGCGGCCGACCGGGTCGTGACTCTCCACGGCGACGGGTTGGTGCGGGTCTGGGACGTTGCGACCGGCAAGCTCTGCTACCACAAGTTGCTGGCACACCACATTGGCCGGGGCGGCTGGGGCGACCAGGCGGCGTTCGTGAGCTTCTCAAGCGACGGCAAGCTCGTGGTTGCGGCCGGTCGAGCCGATGATCCTCGGAACTACGACAAAGGCATGGTGGTGGTATATGAGACCGCGAGTGGCCGGACGGTGCGCGAGGTTGCTCAGAACGATATCCGCTGGGGGGCGCTTGCGCCGGACGCGCGGATGCTCGTCCTGGTTGCCTCGGATACAAGTCCGGACACTACGTGCGTGATGGGCATCGAGGTCGAGTCGGGCCGGACGCGCTGGATCAACCCTCCCGCGAACCAGCTTGCGGCGTTTTATCCGCTGGCCGGACTGCAGTTCGAGGCGAGCGGGCCGTGGTTCCACGCCGCCTTGCCGGACGGCAACGTCATCCGCCTGAACGCACTTACCGGCCACGAGCAGCGGCGGTTTCGGGCCGACTCACGGAGGCCGCAGCAGCAGAAGGCCGGACCGCCCAACCCGCGGTCCCTCGCGGCGGCGACCTTCAGCAGCGACGGGCGCACGATGGTCTCATCCGAGGGCGAATGGCTCTGCGTGTGGGACGTCGAATCCGGGACGTTGCGCCGGAAGTTCCGCCAGCCGCGCCGGGCGGGCTGCAACATCACGCTCGCCCCCGACGGCCGCACGCTTGCGACCTGTCGCTTGCTGTATAGCGCGTATGAACCTGGCCCGGACCTGGTTCGCCTGTACGACATCGAGAGAGGCGAGCAAATCCTGTCGCTCGAACCGACGGACGGACGGGCCTGCGTGATGGCGTTTTCGCCGGATGGTACGCGGCTTTTCACCGGAACGGGGCGAGGAACGGGGATTGTGTGGGACGTCCGGCGAGAGAAAGCGGCGGCGGTGCGATAAAATGCGTAGCGCCCTTGGGACAGATCGAGGATGTCCAGAAAACTGGGTGAAGGAAAGGCACAGCGATGGTTGTGTCGGACAATCAAGGACAGGCAAAGCGATTGTCATGCCGAGCCATAACCACGTTCAGCGAGAAGCTGTTCGTTCGGGCTATGGAATGGCAGGAAGGCTGGCGCAACAAAAGGCCCGGGCCGGGCGCGCGAAGTCGCTCGGTCGCGGTCGAGCCGTTTTCCAGCCTACCAGCGCTCAGCCGCGCTTCCGGTGCGGCTCACGCGGAGAAACCGCACGGGCGCGCGGGGACCACCCGAGCGATCGCCGCTCTTTTCGTTCGAGGCCGAACTATCGGCAATATGCGGCAAACGGTCCACGCACCCGGAAGGGTTACCGGTCAGAGGTGAGTCTTCGCCGAGGATCGAGGGTGAGCCGGGGATTAAACCCTCTTAGCCAGCGTGGCAGCCGCCAAGGTTCACGATGCAGTGCACGCCCAGCCGGGCGGCAACGTCTTGCAGCCGCTACCGAGTCGCCGCGAAGAAGCGGCCCAGCAGCCGGCCCTTCTTGAGCCGCAGCAGTCGTGCTGTCCAACTCTCAGCGCTGCTTCCCAGTCGCTGAAGGATCCCGGCGACCTCCGTCGAGATCGCGGCCTTGCCTTTGCGGAACAACCGGACGGTGTAATCGACCAAGAGCGTCAAGCGATCCTCGATCCATTTTTTCCGGTCGAGCGGGCCATCGGCCGGCAACCGCGCGCCGCGCTCCGGGAACAAAACAAAGATCGAAACGAATCTCGTGCGCTTCTGCGGGAAGTAGACAAGATATGACGCGCGCTAGATGGCTCCCTCCAGATGATCGATAATGGCTCTCTTTTCGTGATCGGTCCCATCGTCGCCCGTTCTCGTCGCTTCTTCTTGCGGATCAGAGCCAAACGCCCATGTGAAGGCGGCAACGATCGTCGCAACGCCTCCGATCCCCGCCAGGATTTCGGTGACCGACAACGACCGGCCGGCCAGTCTGCAGAGCATCCAGAGAATCGTTACAGACGCACACGCGAAGACGATTACCCCTGTTCTCCAACGCCGCCATTGGAGCGTCGACATCGAACTGCTCCCTTCCATTGGACCGGAGAGCTAACAATTGACTCCATTCTCGCATGCATTGCACGAGGATCAATGGCCATGACCGACTTATTCACGGTTCAGGCACGCTGGCAACCGTCGCAGTCCGCCGCCATTCGATATTCAGCGATCACGGGAAGTATTCGAGCCGGTCCAACCACTCCGAGGGGTCAGTCGCGTACGCCACAATCACGAGGTTCTCAATCATTTCGCGGAGAGGAACGCGATTGCGAATGATGAAAACGCCCGGTTATTGAGCGTCAGGTTAATAGGTTCCGCTTGATTTTCAGGTACGCAAACCGGCGGCTAGCGCCGTACCGCTGACTAGAACGCTCCGCCGCCGTCACCGGCAAGATCGATGTGCGAGGGTTGGCGGAATCGGAGGCCGCATG
>JBIOJM010000279.1:0-13780 GCA_044450785.1 Isosphaerales bacterium | reverse complement strand
GCCGAGGTAGTGATCGACACATCACGACTCTGGGAGTATGCCAATGCCTGACTCTAACGACATCATCCCGAGGCCGCCTCTTGTCAGGGAGCGTCTTGCTCAATCGCTTCGAGAGGCCCGCCTACTTCGACGCCTGCTCCGCCTATCGGTCGAAGCCGCCGAAGAACGGCATCGCCAGCCTACCGCCCCTCAGACGGCCGCCGCTGAAGGAGGTGGCCATTGACACGCCCTACCTGCCCCGAGGCCCCCATCGAGCCCGTGGCCCGTTCCAACGGCCGCCCGCCCGAGGCCCACAACGTTGTGCCGCTCCGCGACCGCCTGGCGTGGGACCTGACGGACATCGCCGCCCTTATGGGAGTGAGTCGGAGGTTGCTTGAACGGCAACGCTCCGCCGGCAAACTGCCGCCGCCGGACGTGCGGATCGGCCGCCGATGCCTCTGGCGACCGGGAACCATCACGAGATGGCTCGATGAACAGGGAGGGAACCGCCGATGATGCCGGACCCTCTTATCTGCTGGGGAGTTGCCCGGTGGCTTTCCGACGCCCCATTAAACGGGGAGCTGGATGCCGTTTCAGGCCCCTACCGCCGTCTGCTCGATCACCTGGCCGGCTTGCCCGCGGGCGAACGCCAGGGAGCGTTCAATGCCTTCCTCATGAGGGAAACGCCCGAGGAAGAGGCCGCCATCATCAAGGCCGTCGCCGACCAAGATCCCAAGGGACCGCCGCCGGCCCCCAAGGTTAAACGCCTGACTGCCCACCTTGGCGACCTGGCCGGATTCCAGAGCACCAATCGCATGCTCTGGCTGAGTTGGCTTGTCCGTGGACATTTCAATCTGCTCTCATCTGACCCCAAGATCGGCAAAACCCACCTGATGCTGGAGCTGGCCCGTCGTCTTTGGTTTGGTCTGGCGTGGCCGGACGGTCAACCGGCGACGCTGTCCGCTGGGACGCGGACGTTATGGGTGTGCGGGGACCGCCATCAAGACGAGCTGCGTGAACGTGCCGCCGCGTTCGGTCTACCTCCCGAGGCGTTACTGCTCAACGCCAGCCCGGATGAACCCTATGGAGGATGGAACCTGGATGACCCCAAGAATGTTGACGCCCTCGGGGATCGCGTCGTGGCCGAGAAGCCCGGCGTGGTCGTCATCGATACGGTTTGGCGTGCGACCCGCCGCCGATTGTGCAAGGAGGATGAGGTAAACGGTTTGCTCGATCCGCTCATCACGATGGCACAACAATGCGACACAACGCTTGTCGGCTTGATGCACTTGTCCAAGGACCATGAAACCCTTGGCCGCCGGCTGGAAGGGTTAGCCCGAGCGATCCTCAAACTGTTCAAGCCTGACCCTGCCCAGCGCGACCGCCGCAAGCTGATCGTCACTGGCAATTTCAAGGAAGCCCCGCCCCTCGGGGTGACGCTCCGCGATGGAGGGTGTGACTTCGACTCCAACCCGCCCGAGGAACTGGTCAGGAACCTGGGAGGACGGCCCCCTGAAAAGCTCGACAAGGCCCTGGCCTTCTTGGAGGAAAAGCTCGCGAACGGCGACCGCAAGGCCGTTGAGTTGATCAACGAATGGGAGGCCCTCGGAGAAGCGAAGGGGACCATTTTTAATGCCAGGAAAAGCATGCAGGCTGAAGGCCGGCTTGTCGTGGATGACTTCAAGAAACCCCAGATTTGGCACCTGGTCAGGACACCGAGTCAAGAACCGTCTCAAGGTCAAGAACCTGGTTTCTGACCGTTCTTGACCCGCCCAAGGTCAAGGTCAAGAACCCAAGAACCCTAAGGGGAGGGGGTTTCTGACCTAGCTTTTGTTCACTTTGGATGGATGTTGCAATGGGAATGCATGCATCGACTAACGACCCTTGGGGGATGACCGCCCACCGAGGGGTCCGGCTCGACTGGTCGAAGATCCGCGACCGGGTTGACCTGGCCGCCGTTGCGACCGCCCTCTTGGGACCGGCCGTGAAGCGATCCGGCCGCCGCCTGATCTGGATGTGTCCTTGGGACAACGACGAGAACCCCTTCCTTCAGGTTGACCCCGCCAAGCGTCGCTGGAAATGTTGGTCGTGCGGGGAGGGAGGGGACGCCCCCGCCCTGGCCATGCGAGTGAGGGGGTGGACATTCCCCGAGGCCGTTCGGTGGCTGGCCGAACAGGCCGGCATCCTGCCCCCCTCGGGGAAGCCGGCGACCCGCCCGAGGCCCCCGGCTGCTGGGATGCCGAGCAAGGCCCCTGACGCCGCCCCTGAGCAACCCTCGGGGTTGCCCCTGGCCGACGCCCTCAAGCTGGTGGAGGATGCCGCCGCCCACCTCTGGACGCCCGAGGGAGGGGACGCCCTGGCCTATCTCAAGGGGAGGGGACTGACCGAGGAAACAATCCGCTCCGCCCGCCTTGGATGGACACCTGGCGTTTCGATCCCGATCAGGGAGGGGACAAGGTTCTGGTCAGTCTCGGGGATCGTCATCCCCTGGATGGATGGGGACCGCCTGGCGATGGTCAAGATCCGCCAGCCCGAGGGGAGGAGGCCGAAGTATGTCGAAGCGTTCAGGGACCGGCCGACGCTCTTTCCTGCCCCCTCGGTCGTACAGATCGGGAGGCCGCTGGTCGTGACGGAGGGGGAATTCGACGCCCTCTTGCTCGGTCAGGCCCTCGGGGACCTGGCCGCCGTCGTGACGCTGGGTTCGGCATCGAGCAAGCCCGAGGCCGCCATCCTCGGAAGGATGCTGGCCGCCGCCCCGTGGTTCGTGGCGACCGACGCCGATGAAGCCGGGGACCGCTCCGCCTCGGGGTGGCCCGCCCGCGCACGGCGCGTCAGGCCGCCCGACCCCTTCAAGGATTGGACCGAGGCCGCCGTCTGCGGCGTGAATCTCCGCCGCTGGTGGACTGACCGCCTCGGGGGGATCGAACGCCCACCGCTGCGAAGCTGGGAGGAACTTGCTGCCCTACGATGGGGACTGGCCGTTGGCGACCCGACCCCCGGTATTATTATCGACCGGCCCGACCGAGGCCGGATGCTGGCCGCCTTTGAGGCCGCCGCTCTTGACCCCTACGCCATCGAGGAACGCTCCGCCATCCAGACGGAGGGTTGCCCGTGAGATACCGCCGGCATCGCCCCGCCCCTGGTCAGCTTATGCTGCTGTTCACGGCCGCCATCGGCGACCTTTACCCCGTGGCCGCCCCGCCGACTCTGGTGGCCCGAGAACGACCGCCAACACCATGCCCTACTGATCGACCGAGCTGGCGACCCCGCCGCCCTGGAAGCAAAGCAAGGCCCCCCGAGGCGACGATGGACTGGAAGGTTGATCGGTTCGTGCGGCGGGGAGCGCACTGTTGTCTGTGCCGGACCTGGCCCGCCCCCGTGGAGAGCTGGGTGGACGGCCGAATCATGCTGACGTGCCGCACCTGCTCAGAGCAGGCGAGCACTCCGGCCCGGCTGCAAGAGATTTGCTCGGTCGAATGGAACTGACTACTTGACCGAAATCGAAGTATCGGGTATCGTGTCAGCATGGGACACAAGAAATTGAGCGACGAAATCAGGGAAGCCGTGAACGCCTCGGGGATGAGCCGCTACGCCATCGCCAAGACCCTCGGGATGGCCGAATCGACCATGAGCCGATTTATGAACGGCAAGGGTGGCTTGTCGATGGATTTCATCGACCGGCTGGCGGTATTGCTGGGATTGCACATCGTCGCGAAGGCTACAACACAACGAAGGGGGAAGTGATGGCATCGTTCCGACAGAAAGGCCGGACTTGGTACTTCCGTTACACCGCCGCCGATGGAAGGCGGATCGAGGAGAAAGGTCACTGGGATCTTGTCACGACTCGGGCACTGGCCCGCAAGGCCGAAGATGAGGCCGCCAAGATTCGAGCCGGCATTCTCGATCCCTATCGCAACGTTGCGTCCCTTCCCCTGACTGAGCACTTTGTCGCCTGGCGTTCAAGCATGGCCGCCAAAAACACGACCGAGAAACACATCGAGCTGTTCTCTAACCGTGCCGCCCGAGTCGTCGCCCTCATCAGGGGAGCCAACCTGGCGGACATCGAGCCCGCCAGGAACGCCAGAAGGGAGCAAACCGCCGCCGCCGCCGCGACGCTGAGTGCTCACATCGCATCGGCCCGCCTGGGTGATCTCAACGCCGAGTCAGTCCAGAAGGCCCTGGCGACCCTCAAGGCCGCCGGTCGTTCCTTGGCGACCTGCAACCATCATCGAGCCGCCGTCAAAGCATTCTCGGCATGGTGCTACAGCACTCATCGACTGCAAGACGATGCGTTGCGGGGTGTGAGCGGATTCAACGCCAAGGAAGACCCGCGACACGATCGCCGAACCGTTTCGCTGGATGAACTGCGTATGATCATCGCGGCCGCCCACAGTGGCCCTGACGTGATGGCGATGTCAGGCCCGGCCCGAGCACTCTGCTACCGCCTGGCCGTCGCCTCGGGGTTGCGTTACTCGGAGATCGGGAGCATCCTGCCCGAGTCGTTCGACTGGAAGGCCCCCAGTGTGACCGTGGCCGCCGCCTACACCAAGAACGGCGACTCGGCCACGTTGCCCCTCCCAAGGGACCTGGCGGACGATCTGGCCGCCTACGTGGCCCTGTTGCCCTCGGGGACGCCCGTCTTCCCCCTGCCCTTCGAGAAGGGAGCGAAGATGCTGCGCGTCGACTTGAAGGCCGCCGGCATCGAATACCGCGACGCCTCGGGACTGGTGTTCGACTTTCACAGCTTACGGTGCGAGATGGCGACCTTGGCGGACGCCGCCGGCGTGACGCCTCGGGTCGTTCAACGGATGATGAGACACTCCACCTTGGAATTGACCGGCCGCTATACCCGCCCCCGTGCCGTGGACATCGAGGCGGCCGCCGGGATGATTCCCAGTCTCAAGCCCACCCGGGACAAGCCCGAGGCGTTGGCCGCGACGGGGACCGAGGGGATGAGCGGACGCATAAGCAAAGACTTTTCCCCTCTATTTCCCCTCGGAGGCGAGAATTCGAGTCGGCTTGAGTCGGTTCAAGACGTGATGGCCGAGTCGGATGATCCATCATGCATGATGCGTTCATCCCGGAAAAACAAGGCCCCTTACGGTCCTAGTCGGTCTGATTCGGCTTGTGTCGGAAATACCGGGGAGGCGACTCGAACGCCTGACCTGCGGATTATGAGACCGCCGCTCTAACCAGCTGAGCTACCCCGGCTTACGCGGAGGGGCCCTTCTCCGGCTCATTCCGAAAGCTCGGCCCCCCTCATCAGTTTCAAGCTAACAGATGAACTCAACGACTTCAAGCCGGCCACCCAGGCGCAGGACCGCTCTTCTCATCGACGGGGTAATCGGTTTACCTTGAAGAATCGCCAGCGAACGCCGGCTCCCGCCCTGAGCCTCTGTCGGAGCCGGGCAAATCGCTCGGGCTAGCCGCCCGATCCGCGATTCCAGAACACCAACGACCACACCCGACCCGTTCCAGTGAGATCCCATGCCGGCTCAATATATCTTCACCATCGAAAACCTTTCCAAGGCCTACGGCAGGAAAGACGTCCTCAAGAACATCTGGCTGTCGTTCTACCCGGGCGCCAAGATCGGCGTGATCGGGGGCAACGGCTCGGGAAAGAGCACGCTGCTGCGCATCATGGCCGGAACCGAGACCGACTTCATTGGAACGGCACGGCCCGCCACCGGGATCACCCGGGGCTACCTGCCCCAGGAGCCGATGCTCGACCCGACGCGCGACGTCCGCGGGAACGTCGAGATCGCCGTGGCGGCGATCCGCGCCCACCTCGCACGGTTCGACGAGATCAACACCCGCCTGGCGGAGGGGCCTGACGCCGATCTGATGGACGAACTGCTCGACGAGCAGGCCCGGGTGCAGGACGCCATCGAAATGGCCCAGGGGTGGGACCTCGACCGCCGCGTCGAGATCGCCATGGACGCCATGCGGCTGCCACCCGGCGACGCCGATGTCGCCACGCTCTCCGGCGGCGAACGCAGGCGGGTTGCTCTCTGCAAGATCCTGCTCGAGCGCCCCGACCTCCTGCTTCTGGATGAGCCGACCAACCACCTCGACGCCGACAGCGTCGCCTGGCTCGAACGGCACCTGCAGGAGTATCCCGGCACGGTCGTGATCGTCACCCACGACCGTTACTTCCTCGACAACGTCGCCCGGTGGATCCTCGAGCTCGACCGCGGTCAGGGCATTCCCTGGGAAGGCAACTATTCGTCCTGGCTCGAGCAGAAACAGGCGCGGCTGGCGCTCGAGGAGAAACAGGAGAGCTCGCGGCGCAAACAGCTCGCCCGCGAGCTCGAGTGGGTCCGCATGTCGCCGCGGGCTCGGGTCGCCAAGAACCGGGCACGCCTCCAGCGCTACGAGCAAATGGCCAGCCAGGACGCCGACCGACGCGACGATGCCATCCTGCTCCAGATACCGCCCGGGCCCCACCTGGGCACGCTCGTCGTCCAAGCGCAAGACCTCGCCAAAGCCTACGGCGACAACCTCCTCTTCGAAGGCATGAACTTCCGGCTGCCGCCCGGCGGGATCGTCGGCATCGTCGGGCCCAACGGCGCGGGCAAGACCACCCTGTTTCGCATGATCACCGGCCAGGAGACGCCGGATCACGGCAGCCTGCGCGTCGGCGACTCGGTCGTGATCTCCTACGTCGACCAGAACCGCGACGCTCTGAATCCCGACAATACCATCTTCCTGGAAATCACCGGCGGCCTCGACCCGATCGTGCTCGGAAAGCGCAAAGTTCCGGCGCGGGCCTACGTCGCTCAGTTCAACTTCAAGGGACCGGACCAGGAAAAGAAGGTGGGAAACCTCTCGGGTGGCGAGCGGAACCGCGTCCACCTCGCCAAGCTCTTGAAGAGCGGCGGCAACCTGCTGCTCTTGGACGAGCCAACCAACGACCTCGATGTCGACATGCTACGGGCCCTCGAGGATGCACTCGTCGATTTCGGCGGCTGCGCGGTCGTCATCAGCCACGACCGTTGGTTCCTGGACCGGATCGCCACCCACATCCTGGCCTTCGAGGGAGACAGCCGCGTCTACTGGTGCGAGGGCAACTACCAGACCTACGAAGCCGAGCGCCACCAACGCCTCGGGCTCGACGCCGATCAGCCGCACCGGATCCGCTACAAGTCGTTGACGCGTTGACGGCGGGCTGCCTCCAGATCAACTGGCCAGGCGCCCGGCCAACGTGATCAACAAGGAGAAATGGCTCACCGTCGACGGCGTTCACATGAGCCCGTTTGGCGATGCGCTGATGGCGATCGGCGTACTCCGTGCCATGGGAATTCCGGATGAGAAGATCGCGATTGGGGCGAATCACTCGACGCAGGGAAGCGGGGAAGTAGCAAGATCGAGCGCATCGAAATGAACGCCGTGAAGAAGGTCATTGACGGATCAGACTCTCAGTTGTGTTACCATTCAAGGAGGGCCGGCGCGGACAGTCCGAACCGTCGATCGCCTGTCCCAAATTCATCAAGGAGCATCCATGGACGATCCCACGCCGGAGCAGCAGGCGGTCGCCATCTTGTCCGCTTATCTCGAGCGGCTGCTCCTGGACTACGCGGACGAGCTGAACGAATCGGAGGACAAGCGGCGGGCGTTCTTCGCCTTTGTGTTCGGTGGCATTGGCGGACTCGCCATCAGGGAGGGGCTGTCGCCGCCGCAGGCTCACGCTGTCGCGATGGGGGTCTTCTGCGAGACGCTCGAAATCTCCCCGATGGACAGCATCCGGATGGCCCAACTCGGAATCGACGCGGCGGCGGGTGACTCGACCTGGTCTTATGCGTCGCACGAGGGGCTGGACGAGTTCTTCGACTGGCAAGCTGATCCCGCGGCCTTCCAACCGAGTCGGCTGCGCCTGGTGCTCGATCGCGCGCCGGCGAAATCGACTTAAGCCAACGTCTTATTGGTTGTGATGCCGAACAACACAAAGAAAACGCGGTGGAGATTCCTGGCCGCCATCGGTCTGGCGGCCGTGGCTCTTGTTGCGGTCTGGCAAATCGGGACCTGGGCACTGAGCCGCGGCGGCCCACCAACCAATGCGATCATGGTGATCGCCCCCTACTGGTACAACGGTACGTGGGTTTTCGATGATGCCAAGGCCGGCCTGAGTCGTGAGCCGTTCGTTGCCGGTGTCCCCGAGATGATCGATGGCATCGTCAAGGACATTCCCGATGCCAGGCAGGGGTTCCGTCTCACGTTCTCCGCTCATCCGTTTCCGGGTTTTCAGAAGAAACTCACCTGGCTGCGTGGGGATTCGGGGGGCAACTATTACAAGCTCAACGATCCGCCGGCAGAAGGCTGGATCTGCCCGGCGATGTTCAAGTATTACAAGACTCCGCCCAGGGAGATTTACGTCAAGGCGGAGTCGAAGCAACGGTAGGCCGGCAGTTCAGCCGAAGTCGCAATGGCTGGAGAATAATGGGGCGAGACGATCGCCACTTGCTGTCTGTCTCTCTCTGGGAGGATGAATGCGATGACCGGCGACTTGCTCGTTGAATCGAACCGCGGTGTCGTCCGGCTGACCCTGAACCGGCCCGAGAGGCGGAATGCGCTCTCGCACGCACTGCTGACTCAGCTCGAGAGCGCGCTCGGGACGGTCGGGGCCGACGCGACGGCGCGGGTGGCTGTGCTGGCGGCGCGCGGCTCGGTCTTCTGCTCGGGCCACGACCTGGCTGAGATGGTGGGGCGGACCGAAGGGGAATATCGCGACCTGTTCGAGCTTTGCTCGAGAGTCATGCTGGGACTGCGGCGGCTGCCGCAGCCCGTGATTGCGCGCGTGCAGGGGGTTGCCACGGCCGCGGGCTGCCAGCTCGTGGCGGCCTGCGACCTGGCCATAGCGGGCGAGGAAGCGACGTTCGCGACGCCCGGCGTCAAGATCGGCTTGTTCTGCACGACCCCCATGGTCCCCTTGATCCGTGCCATACCGGCCAAACCCGCCATGGAGATGCTCCTGACCGGCGCGCCCATCACGGCCCATCGCGCTTACGAGCTGGGTCTGGTCAACCGCGTCGTGCGCGATGCGGATCTGGATCTCGAGCTCAAATCACTCACCGACACAATCGTCGCCATGAGCCCGCTGGTCATCCGAACGGGGAAGCAGGCGTTTTACGAGATCCAGGAACTGGACGAATCCGCAGCCTATGCGCGGGCCGTGCCAGTCATGACCGAGAACGCACTCTGCAACGACGCGCAGGAAGGCATCACGGCCTTCCTGAGGAAGCGCCCACCTCATTGGTCGGGGACATAGCGCCGCGACCTTCACACTTTCCAGAAGCTGCAAAGGGATTCGTCGATCGGGTAGAATCACGGGAAAACGAAGCATCAGGCCACTTCTGCGAACGGCTCGGAGGCGGACATGTGTCCGATCCAGGAGTTCATCGAGTTCTGCGATCACGTGCACGCCCGAGACCACGACGAATGCTGGTCAATGACGTGGCTGGATACCGAGCGGGAAGGCCGGTCGCTGATCCTGCGCCTGGGAATCTGTACCGGAATGGATGACGTCCCCAACCAGATCTGGGAGGTAGGGTCGCGTCGCACTCGAGCATTTTCGCTGGATGAGTTCGAGTTCACCGACTGGACTTTCTCGGACGATCATGTCCTCTTGTGGGACCATCAGGAGCCGTTCAGCCAGCTCAATTTCCGCGGCCCGCCATCGAGCCACGGAGACGTCCTCTGGGACCTGCACGAGCGCCATCGCGCGGTCGCGGGACATTGGATCCCGTTCGAGCGGTACGTCAACGGCGTCTTCGTGTCGAACCGCCTGGCGGGAGGCGGCGGGGTCCTGGCGGACGGTCCGGATCGCCTGCTCCGAGAGTATGCGGCCGTTCTCGCGGAAAGCGATCTCGAGCCTTATTTTCCCTATCCACCTCGTCCAGCCCACTGGTGGGACGACGAACACCGCCGCTGGGTTGATGAGGACCAACGACTCTCGGTGTTGATCCTGGGCAGCTCTTCCTACGTCGTGGGCACGGATTTCTTCGCGAATCGCGTTGGATAGCCGTTGAGACCTGATTCCATGGGACTCGATGGGTTTTGCCGGCTCTATCACGACGCGGACAACCGGGCCGAGCCGGTGAGCGTGGCGGTGGCCGGCGGCGATGATCGGACCGTGCTGGAGGCGATGCGGATCGCTTGCGACTGCGGGTGGATCCGGCCGATCCTGGTCGGTCCCGAGCCGCGGATCAGGTCCATTGCCGAATCCGGCGAGATCGACCTGAACGAATTCGCAATCCGGCACGCCGAGGGTGAAGCGATCGCCGCGGCGGCGGTGGCCGAGGTCCGGGCGAGCCGCGCCCGGGCGCTCATGAAAGGGCAGATCGCGACGCCCGAGCTGATGAAGGCCGTGCTCGATCACGAAAAGGGGCTGCGGACCGGCCGGGTCATCTGCCAGGTCGTCCTGATGGAGATCCGCCGCGATCGCCGGCGGTTCCTGCTCGCCGATACGGGCATCTGCGTGCAGCCGAGCCTGGACGAACGGATCGACATCCTCCGCAGCACGATCGAAGTCGCGGATGCCTTGTGGGCGAAACCGCCCAGGGTCGCGCTCATGGCGGCGACCGAGACCATCAAGCCGTCGATGCCCGAGACCGTCGAGGCCGTCGAGATCTGCGAGCGCGGCCGGCAGGGCGTGTTCGGCGACTGCGTGATCGAAGGACCGCTCTCCTTCGACCTGGCCTACGCGGCCGAGGCCGGCGCCAAGAAACAGGTCGAGGGAAGCGTCGTCGGGGCGGCGGACATCATGCTGTTCCCGAACTTGCTGTCCGCCAACCTCACCGTCAAGGCGATCATGTACACGGCGGATTGCCAGTTTGGAGGCGTCCTGCGAGGAACAGCCGCACCGGTCGTCTTCATGTCCCGCGCCGATACGACCGAGACCCGGCTCAACTCGCTTGCATTGGCCTTGCGCATCATTGACCATGGATGAAACCGGTTGCCGGGCAAAGCGGGCTCCTTCGAGATGGGAGTGAACCAGTGCGCGTGAGATGGGTTCTGGCAGGGCTCGCTCTGAGCTTGGCGACGCTTTCATGCGCCCGCGCGGATGAACCGATTTCCAATGTGTTCAAAGCGGCGGGAGACTGGGAAAAGCAGCCATTCGACGAGATGCTGCACCGCTATCTCCTCGACCAGGCACACCAGCGCTTCGAGGCGAGGCGCAAGGCGATTGCCGCCATCAAAACGCCCGCGGACATCGCCCGGCGGCAGAAGGACCTGCGCGCTTTCCTGCTCCGCTCCCTCGGCGACATGCCCGGCCGGACTCCGCTCAATCCGCGCGTCGTCGGGATCCTCTACCGCCCGGGCTATCGCGTCGAGAAGGTCATTTTCGAGAGCCGGCCCAATCATCACGTCACAGCCAATTTCTACGTACCCGAGGGGAAGCCGCCGTTTCCGGGCGTGCTTGTGCCGTGCGGCCACAGCGACAACGGCAAGGCGTACGAAGGCTATCAACGTGCTTGCATCCTGCTCGCCAAGAACCGCATGGCCGTGCTGTGCTATGACCCGATCGGGCAGGGGGAACGGTTCCAGCTCCTCGATGACAAGGGCAAGCCGGTGGTGCGCGGCACGACCGAACACACGATGGCCGGGATCGGCGCGCTCCTGGTCGGGCGCCAGCTCGCGTCCTACCGGATCTGGGACGGCTTCCGCGCCCTCGATTACCTGGCGGGCCGGCCCGAAGTCGATCCCAACCGCCTGGGCTGCACAGGCAACTCGGGCGGCGGCACGATGACGGCCTATCTGATGGCGCTCGACGACCGGATCGCCGTCGCGGCTCCGTCGTGTTTCATGACATCGCTCGAGCGGCTCTTCGCCACGATCGGGCCGCAGGACGCCGAGCAGAACATCACCGGCCAGGTCGCCGCCGGCATGGAGCACGCCGATTACGTGACAATGCGCGCCCCCAAGCCGACCCTGCTGACCGTCGGCACCCGCGACTTCTTCGACATCAAGGGGAGTTGGGACACGTTCCGCGAAGTCAAGTTGATCTACGGGCGGCTCGGTTTCGGAGAGCGGGTCGACCTGTTCGAGTCGGACGAGGAACACGGCTTCACCCGACCAAGGCGCGTCGCAAACGCTCGGTGGATGAGGCGCTGGCTCTTGAAGCAGGACGACGCCGTCGACGAGCCGGATTTCCCGGTCGCCTCCGACGCCGAGCTGCAATGCACCCGCACCGGCCAGGTGCTCTCCGACTTCAAGGACGTCTCGGTGTTTGACCTCAATCGCGAGCGGGAGCGGGAACTGCGGGCAGCACGCGAGGCGGCAAACGCAAATCGGCCGGCTGATGCCTTCCGCGCCGAGGTCAAAAGACGACTTGGCGTGGGCAACGGGAAGGTCAAGCGAGTCCTGTCAGTCATCAACGAGACAGACCGCGTCCGACGGCTCGCTTTCGAAGTCGAACCGGGACTCATTCTTCCCGTGCTCGAGCTGAGAAACGATCGCCAGCCCGCGGGAAGCGGCCCGACGGTCGTCAAAGTCGGGGCGGACTGGGACCAGGAGTTGGCCCCGGGTAAGGCCTCGGAGCAGCTCGGAGGCTCTCGCGGCCGGATCGTGCTTGTCGACCCTCGCGGCCTGGGTAAGACGAGCCCAAAGGCGACCGACCAGGATCAGCGGAGATCACCGTTCGGCCGCGACTGGAAAGAGGCCTACATCGCCCTTTACCTGGACCGGCCGCTCCTCGGCCAGCGGGTGGCCGACCTCTTGAGCATCCTCGAGGGACTCGACGCCGAGTCGGGCGGGAAGGAGCACCGTGGCTTCGACGTCGTGGGGCTCGGCACGGCCGGCCCGGTCGTGCTCCACGCCGCATTGCTCGATGAGCGGGGCTTGATCAAGAGCGTCACGCTCGAGCGATCGCTGGTGTCCTGGTCCAACATCCTGCAGAGGAAGATCAGCCGGGACCAGCTTGGCAACGTGGTCCCGGGCGTACTTCAATCGTACGACCTCCCCGACCTGGCGGCCCGGCTCGCGCCGCGCCCGCTGAGGATCCACGGGGCCGTCGACGCGATGGGCGATCCCGTTTCCCAGTCCGAGCTCGAACAGGCCTACGCGGGCTGCGCCAAGGCGTATGGGCCGGGGGGCCAACTCGAGCTCCGCGGCAGACCATGAAGAGGCTCGAACAGTGCCGCTTCATCCCAGACAGAATAAGCAGGCCCGGATTGGACTTTGCCTCGCTTCCGTACGGCCGCTACAATAAATCTAGCTTCATTGAGAGGCCAGAAAATGAACACAGCGCTCGTACGTTCCGAGATCCAGCGACTCTTGCACCAGGCTCCTTTTCGCCCCTTCGTCCTGAACCTGGAAAACGGGGATCGGCTGACGATCGAACATCCTGAAAACATCGCGTTCGACCTGGCATCGGACGATTCGCTCAACGGTTCCAGCGATTTCTATGTGATTTCGGGTCGACTTCGCGTCTTCAGCACCTTTGAAGCGGTCACGCACGTCGCCCTCACCAACAGCTTTTGAAGTTGCGTTTTTTTTTGATTTCGCCCCGAAGGGGGCAGCAACATGCCAGCCCAGGGCAACGCCCTGGGAACCGGAAAACGTGATGACCCGTGCCCTGAAAGGGCCGAACATGGTGTTCAATCCCAGCGGTGCCGCTCTTCGTTTGCCATTGAGGCAAAGAGCCTGTCCTTGTTACGCCCTATCAGGGCGCGTGAGCCGCAGTGGCTCGGGACTAAGTTTACCTTCAGAAGAAAGGGTGAGGCGATGAAAGGAGGATAAAACCGACCGCCGAAGCCTACCTGTGCGGGACCGCACTCGTACAGAACGCCTTGCTCGAACTCCG
>JBIOJM010000278.1:0-13812 GCA_044450785.1 Isosphaerales bacterium | reverse complement strand
GGCTGGCCCTCCCACTGCTCCCGAGCCCCAGACGGCACCGAAGCCTCCCACGATCGCCGAGGCCCCGACCATCGCGCCGGGGACACCGCCCATTTCCCCCATGCCGAGCGCGGCGCCCTCCTTGGTTCATGAGATGTCCACTATACCACCGGGCGACCAGCCCCAATCGCCCCACGACCAGCCCACCGTCGCAGTGGTCGGGCAGGATCCATCGGCCACACCCGGCGCGTCCGAGCCCACCCGGATCCGCTACTTCGGCGATTATGAGATCATCCGCGAGATCGCCCGCGGCGGCATGGGGGTCGTCTTCCAGGCCCGCCAGCTCAGCCTCAACCGGTTGGTCGCGCTCAAGATGATTCTCGCCGGTCAGCTCGCCGACGACGCCGACGTCCGCCGCTTCCACATCGAGGCCGAAGCGGCGGCGAACCTCGACCATCCCGGCATCGTGCCCATCTTCGAGGTCGGACAGCACGAGGGCCAGCATTATTTCTCCATGGGTTTCGTCGAGGGCCAGAGCCTCTCGCAACGGCTCGCCGATGGCCCGCTCCCGCCGCCCCAGGCGGCCGAGCTGATCGGCCGCGTCAGCGACGCCATCGAATATGCCCACCAGCGCGGCGTCATCCATCGCGACTTGAAACCCGCCAACATCCTGCTCGACCAGAACGGCAACCCTCGCGTCACCGACTTCGGGCTGGCCAAAAAGGTTCAGGGCGATAGCGGGCTGACCGGCTCCGGCCAGATCATGGGGACGCCCAGCTACATGCCCCCCGAGCAGGCCGGTGGCCCACGGGGCGAGGTCGGTCCGCCGGCCGACGTCTACGCGCTGGGCGCGACGCTGTATGCCCTGCTCACCGGCCGGCCGCCGTTCCAGGCGGCCAGCGCGATGGACACCGTGATCCAGGTCATCAGCGACGAGCCGGTGCCGCCGCGGCGCTTGAATCCCGCGGTGGATCGCGACCTGGAGACGATCTGCCTGAAGTGCCTGGAGAAGGAGCCCGCGCGGCGATACGCAACGGCGGCGGCGCTGGGGGAGGACCTGCGCCGGTTCCTCGCGGGCGAGCCGGTCCTGGCGCGGCCGATTGGTGCGCCGGCGCGGCTCTGGCGGTGGTGCCGGCGCCGGCCCGTCGTGGCCGGCCTCGGTGCCGCCGTCGCGGCGCTGATCCTCTTCGTCGCGATCGCCGGCCCCCTGGTGGCCGTGAGCCAGTCCCGCCTCCGCAACCTGGCCGAGGAGGGAGCGAAAAAGGCTCGGACCGCGCAGGGTCTGGCCCAGGCGGCGCAGAAGGCCGAAGCGGCCCGACGGCTCGAGGCGGAGCAGGCCGGCTACGAGGCCAGCACCAAGGCGCTGGCCGCGGATCAGGCCCTCGTCCAATCCTACGTCAGCCAGGCCGAAAACCTGCGGAATCTCGCGCAACCAGGCCGGCAGGGCCACGCGCTCGAGCTGCTGAAGCTCGCCATTGGCCTGAAGCACGACACGGACAGCCTCACCGGGAAGCTCGGCGCCGACTCCGCCGGCTGGCGGCCTGCCATGACGCAGTTCTGGCGTGAACAACGGCCTCGATTACGCAGCGAGGCCACACGCTGGTTCGGGGAGCTCTCCTTGAAGCTCCTTTACGACAAGCGGTTCCCCGTCCAGAACTCGTTGGGAATGAGCTTTGCCGTCATGACGTCCCGGTCCGGCCTGGCGCTCAGCGACGATGGCAAGTGGCTGGCCTATTTCCGCGCCGGAGTCGACGGCACGGCAACTTTCAACGGCCAGCCCAAGGTCGTGGACATCATCGAAGCCGATACGGGCCGGATCGCCGGCAGTTTCAAGGTCGGTCAATCTCCCCACCGGATGAACACCCTTGCCTTCGATGGGCGGGACCAGGACGTGCTCCTGGCGCGAGTGGAGCGCGACGGCTCCCAGAACCGCCTCGTGTACCTCGTCGAGAGGTGGTCGCGCATCAACGGGAAGGTGACGGGGACCGTATCCTTGCCGGTGGCGGGCTCGGGCGTACAAGATGTTTACTCTGAGCACGGTGGCCGGCTGGTCTTCAGCGCCGACCGGAAAAGCTTGCTGTCGATCCCCGCCGAACCCGGCAAGCGGGCGACCGTCTGGGACCTTGCCACGGCGAAACCGCTGCGCGAGTTCGAGAACGACTTCACGCCGGAAGCATTCTTGCCGGACGGTCGCCGAATCATCGGGATGACGGGGTCGGACATCGTCGTCCGGGATGTCACGACCGGCGGGACGGCGAAACGATGGCCGATGCCCGATGGCCTCCTCTCGGTTCTGGGGAACATGAGGAACACCCCACGATTTGCCCCCGGTTCCGGTGGCAGCGCCGGTGTCAGCCTCCAGCCGGACGCGCAGAGCCTGTGGGTCAGCCCGGACGGCAGATGGGTGGCGGCCTTCGGCCAGCGCCCCATGGCAAACAATTTCTACAATGATCTCCAGAGGCCCACGACGGTCTTCCTGTTTGACGCCGAGTCCGGGCAGCTCCGCGTTCGTATCCCGATTCCGGACGTCCCGGCCGATAATTCTCCGTTCGGTCCCGCTCCACCGCTGGCGTTCGACGCGGAAAGCCACTTGCTCGCGGTGGCCACCACCAAGAGACTTTCCCTGTTCTCAGTTCCCCAGGGCGCACCGCTGATCTCCGACGCCTTGCCGGAGTCGGACAGGACACCCCTCTCGCAACGCCCTCAGATGGGAGGCAACCGGGTCTTCACAATGCCCACCGGCCTCCTCTTCGCCCGGGGGACAAACCGGCTGTTCGAGGCTGCCCATCCGGTTTCCCTTAGCCCCTCCTCGAACTCGACCAAACTCGTCGATCAGGTCGTGTTGTCCTGGGACGTGACCCTGCCCAGGATTAACGTCCAAGACCACCTCCATGACGGGATCGTCCGCGCCGTCAAGCTCGATCCGCGCGACCGGTCCGTTGCCGCCGCGGGTGACGATCGCATGATCCGCGTGTGGGACCGAGGGGGGGGCCTCCGCTGGTCGGTCGGCGATCCCGGCGGAGGAAGCCTGTTCAACCATAACGTCTCAATGAGTGACGGACGCACGCCGTTGCAGGGAATCTTCGATCCGACGGGTGCCGTGTTTTTCACGCAGATCCACGACCGAATCGACGTCTGGGACGCGACCAGCGGAGGGCGCCGGGGTTCATACACATCGGTGCTTGCCACAAGCCCCGATCACAGGTATCTGGCCGTCGCAGGGGGAGAAGGCCCGCCCCCGGCGCGCGAGCTCAGGATCCTCGACGTGACGCGGAACGCCTCGGTCCTGTCCATTCCCTTGGAACAGACTTTCTCTGAAGCGAGGTTCAGCCCGGACTCGCGGTTCTTGGTGGTGGGTGAGGCAGGCACACTCAGGCCAGGGGCGGGCAACTCGACCCTGCTGATCGCCGACGTGCCCGCGGCGCGGGTCGTCGCCCGGCTCCAGAACGGCGACCAATGGGCCATCGGACCCGCGGGCAAGGTCCTCGTCGTGAGCGCCATGGTGGGAGACAAGCCCATGATCCGCGCCTATGCACTCGCCACCGGCCTTCAAATCGGTGAGCCCATCGGCGGCACCCTCTCGCTGCAGGGCAGCCCGGATCTCTCCTCATTGATCGCCCCCGACGATCGCAGGATGGCCGTGCCGACCCTGAAGGGGACCGGCACCCAACCCGAGCTGAAGTACGTTGTCTGGCATTTCGACAAGGATCAGACGATACCAATCGTTGGGAACTGGACTTGGCCCCTTCTACATAACGAAAGATGGACGTACTTCGATGCGAGTGGTACACGGCTTCTGATTTCCGGACGGCAAAAGACGGGGCCGGACCGGAAAGTGGGCGAAGATCCGCTCCGTGCCAGTCGTCATGTCATCGAGCTCTGGGACCTCACGGGACCGAAGCGGCTGATGTCGACCGCTGACACGGCCCCCGAGCTCCCCTTGCTCCCGCCCAGGCTCTTATTCAATCCAGGCCAAAGCGCATTCGCGACGTTTCACGACCCGCAGAACAACCCGGATGGCATCGGAGCCATCGTTTGGGAGACCTCGACCGGGCACGTCCTGGGCCGGTATAAGGGCTACATTCCCCCTCGGTCTCCAATTGGGTCCCCAGCACCGGGAGATGAGGATTACTTCCGGCTCGACGCCAACAACAAGTCCACGTTGACCTCGATCAAGACGCGCGAGGCCCGCGCGATTCCTGGGATCTACTCCTCCTTTTTTGGGGTTCCCGGGCTCTGCACGGCCGTTTCCGCGGACAGGACGTGGACGCGAGCCGGTCAGGTCATGCGCTCCGAAACCAATGTCACCTTGACGGACCTGGAGACCGGTCGGACACGAGCCGTTCTTCCTGGACAAGAGGTGTTGTCGGGGGCCTTCACACCGGACGGCAAGCGGCTCGCGACCTTTTCGCGGGGCACGCCCGCGATGAGCGTCTGGGAGGTCGAGACCGGCAAGCTGCTCCGGTCCGTCCCATTCCACTACGCGTCTTATCTGATCGGCGCAGCCAGGGTGTATGCGAATATCGAAGACGCGCATTTCAGCCCTGACGGCAGGCGGTTGGCGTTCAACCTCAACGACCGATTCCGCGTGCTGGATGTCGAGACAGGCCGCCTGGTCGCGATCGACGACCGGCCCGGCCACCGGGCGGCGATTCGCGCGGTGGATCTCAGCCCGGACGGGGCCCTCGTTGCCTCGGCGGGCGACGACGCGGCGGTCTGCCTCTGGGAGGCTGCGAATGGTCGCTTCGTGGCGATGCTCGAGGAGGAGACCGAACCGATCGCGGCCGTGGTCTTCAGCCCGGACGGTCGCAGCCTGGCGGCACGGTCCGTCGCGGGTCGGGTGCGGATGTGGAGACTCGAGCGAGCGCAGGCCAGGGATCGGATCACGGTCGTCGCGACGCCGGCCTGGGATACGACGTCGCTCGGGTCGGCCGCCGGAGCCTCGGCAACGGCGGGGCCGGTCTTCGTCTCCCAGGGCCGGCTCGTCGCCTTCGGCGCCGGGGATGGGACGATCTCGCTCCGGGACGTGACGAGCGGGCGGGTCGAGCGCATCCTCAAGCCCGAGTCGGGCAAGGCCGCCGTGACGGCCCTCACCGTGCGGGCCGACAGGCAACGCCTCGCCTCGGGAGACGCCGAGGGAATCGTCCGCCTCTGGGACCTGTCGGCCGAGGCACCGCCCACCCGGCTGGTCACCGACCGGGGGGAGATCCGCACCCTCGCGTTTGGGGGGAACATCCTCGCAATCGCCGGTAACTCCCTCGAGCTCTGGGACGTCGACACCGGCGATCGACTCGTCACCTTGGAGACGGACGCGCGCGCCGTCAATTGCCTCGAGCTCTCCGCGGACGGGCGAATCCTGGCCTCGGGTGACGATCGGAAGCTCACCCTCCGCGACCTGGACGAACTCCGGCGTCTCATGGCCGAGATCGAATTAGGGTGGTAGGCCCGAACCCAAGGAGGCAGGCCGTGCAGTGGCTTTTGATCCTCGTGTTTGGCGTGGTGATCGTCGTGGGGAATATCGCCTGCTATTTTTGGCTGCGCCCCCGAGTGGTCAGACATCTCCCTGCAGAGCGAATTCCGGGCTGGGCTCTGCCGATTGCTATGCCTCTCATCCTGGTCCTTTTGTTGCGTTTGCGGACCGGGCTGCGGAACCAACTGGTTACCCCCGGCAATTACGTATTCATGGCGATCCTCGGCGTCGTGCTCGGGCTGCTTTTGTGGATGGCGAGGCGTCAGAAGTCGGCACGGGCTGCGGCCACCATCGAAAAAATGATGTCGGAGTAGTGGCGTCATGCCGCCAACAGCAGAATCCAGGCGATACCCAGCCAAGCCCAGAGGACCTCGCCCGCGAAGAGTTCGCCGCGTCGAGAGAATTGGCCGACCGCTCGGATTGGGCCAGCGAGGTTCGGTGGGGTGAGTGCCAGGGCTACGGCCGGGAGCAGCCACTCGTCGATCGAGGATGGCTCATTCGGTCGGATGGCGCGCAGTACACCTCAAAGCGTCACCCCCGGCTCTTGCTTGTACGCTAACCCGATCCGACACAGTTGGTCCAGCACGGCGGCGAAGAGGTCGAACAGGGATTTCAGCCGATCCACGTCCTTGATCACTCCGATGACCTGGAAATGCAGCTCATCGACGTTCTCGGGGAACTTGGGACCGAACCATCCTTCGCTGTCCTTGACATCAAGCCGGATCGTCGTCTGAACCTTGATCAGCTCCCGTAGTCGCGCGTCGGCGAAGAGGTTCTGGACCCTCGCCACGTCGTTCCCCTTGATGATGAACGCCTCGTCAAACTCAGGGTCGCCGACCTCGATGTCCTGCATCCCTAGCAGCTTGCCAAGTTCGCTGAAGAACCCCTTGCGGTAGATCGTAAACCGGAAGCTCTCCGGGTTCACGTAGGGGGCGCGCATGCGGGTGTATGTGACGTGCGAGTGCTGGGTGTTGACGGTGTAGGTGTCGAGGGTGATCGTCCAGGGTTTAACATGCACCTGGACCTTGTTCCCCTTCCAGAACCCGCCCTCGACGAACTCCGCACCGATCTCCTGGCAGAGTTGCCGCCAGACTTCCTCTTTGTCGCGACCAAACAAGCCCATCGCCTTCTCTCCTGGAATGACGTTTCCTCGAAACCGTAGCCCTTCGGGGTGGAGAACTGAAGGGAAGTCCGTCAGGTTGGCGTAGGGTATGCCGAATGTCTCGCCCACATGGTCTCAAGGGCGCACGGATTCAGCAAGAGCCAAACGCAACGCCGACAATTTCGGGCTGGATGAAGGGATGCTCCGGGCGACGACTTTTCGCCAACGTGCCTCATGGTATCTCACCCCTTGATTCCGCGGCCGGGCCATGCGACAACCGCAAAATGGCGAATCCCGACGAACCAAGGCGGCTCACCATGACGAAAACGGTCGTCCTCAACCTCCTGGGCGGTGTCGCCTGGTTGGCTTTGACAGGCGCCATTCTGTTCGGATGCGCTTGGCGCTCTGACCTGCCGATGTTCTGGGCTTACCTCGGCGTCTGGACCGCGACGTTTCTGGTCGCAGTGTTCGTGACGGATCCCACTCTGGGCAAGGAGCGCATGCGGCCCGGCCCGGGCGGCAAGGATTACGGGACCCTGGTCGCGGCGACGTTGGTCTGGCCGGGCCAGTTGGTTGTCGCTGGTCTCGACGTGGGCCGCTTTCACTGGAGCGATACCGTTCCGCTGGCCGTGCAGTTGATCGCGCTCTTGGCGATGGCCGCCGCGCTGGCGGTCATGGTCTGGGCCACGGCGGTCAATCGCTTCTTCTCTTCGGTGATTCGCATCCAGACCGACCGGGGGCACCAGCTCGTCACGAGCGGCCCCTATCGCTTCGTGCGGCACCCTGCCTATGCGTCTTGTCCGTTCCTCTTGATCGGCGGCGGCCTGGCGCTGGGCTCCTGGCTGGCGGCGCTGATCGGACTGCTCATGGTCCTCATGATCCTGCGGCGAACCGCCCTGGAGGACCGCGTCCTGCGCGAACAACTGGAGGGCTACGCCGCATACGCCCAGAAAGTGCGCTACCGCGTGTTCCCGGGCGTCTGGTGATCGATTGGAGGTGAGCATGAGCCGGGTCGCCGTTCGCTATTGCGTGTACTGAATCTCGGGGCTGCACGCCGTCCGTGTGGCGGCCAGGCTTCGTCGCGAGCTGGGAATCGATGTCGAAATAGTTCATGGCCACTATGGCGAGTTCAAGGTACTCGTGGACGGTGAGACTCTGATCGATGGCGGCGCGTGGGGCGCTTTGGGTATGCTGCCATCGGGCCGGACGGTGCTCGACGCCGTGCGGGCCCGACTGTCGACGTGACTGGCACGGCAAGCGTTCAAATCAGAGACTGGCCCAGTCCAGAGGAGATAATCGTGATGAAGGCGACATTGATGTGCGTCGTGGCGTCCTCGATCCTGATCCTGGTCTTCGTGGGTGCCCGCGCGGCCCAGGGGCCGCGCGCCCAGGGGAACCCATCGGATGACGACGAGAAGCACAAGGTGCTCGCCAGGGTCATGGAGAAGAAGCTGAGGTACTCCCATCGGCTGATGACGTCGCTGGCCATCGAGGACTTCGCCCGCCTCCAAGACGACGCGAGGGAGCTGAAGCTGATCGGCGAGGCCACGCTGTCGAAGGTCTCGCCTAACCTGGACTATGTCAAGTACGCCATGGAGTTCAGCTCGGTGACCGAGGAGCTCGGGCGCCGCGCCAGGAATCACGATCTTAACGGCGCAACGTTGTCCTTCCTCCGGCTCACAATGAACTGTGTCGATTGCCACAAGGTCGTCCGCGACAAGAACATCTTTGGTCGGAACCGGTAAGCTACCCGGCCGGTCTCCCATGGGCGCCCTTTCTCGTCCGTTTGCGAGGAACCTTGGTAGAGCGGACTTTGATTGAAACCAATGGCGTGTTGCCGCCACGCGCGCCCGGCACGACTGTGGCCCCTGGCCAGGCGCCCCCGCTCTTGCCGGCCATCGCGACGGCCGTGTGCGCGGCCTTCGCCCTGGTCGGTTGGATCGTCGGGCCCGGTCCAGGATCGCTCGTGCTGTACGCCGTCTCCTACGCCGCCGGGGGGACGATGGCGGCCGTCACGGCAGTCGCCGAGCTGAGACGGCTGAGACTCAGCGTCGACCTGCTGATGATCCTGGCGGCGGCGGGGGCGGCGATCCTCGGCGACTGGGGTGAGGGGGCCGTCCTGCTCTTCCTGTTCTCATTGAGTGGCGCCCTCGAAGCGTATGCCATGTACAGGACCACCAGGTCCATCGACGCCCTCATCAAGCTCAGGCCCCGCGATGCAAGCCTGGTCCGCGAGGGCGACGAGGCCCGCGTCTCGATCGAGACATTGAGGATCGACGATACCATCCGGGTCCGGCCCGGCGAGCGCTTCCCCGTCGACGGCGAGGTGGTCGAGGGCGAGACCTTGGCCGACGAGGCGACGTTGACCGGTGAGAGCGAGCCGGTCGCAAAGTCCGTCGGTGATCCGGTCTTCGCCGGCACGATCAATGGCCGCGGCAGCGTCCTGATCCGGATGACCCGCGCGGTCGCCGACACGACTCTGGAACGGATTGTCCGCCTGGTGCGCGACGCACAGGCTGCGAAGACCGGGGCTCAGGTGCTCGTCGAGTCGTGGCGCGGCCCGTACGTCGCGTCCGTGCTGGTCGCGTCCGCGTTCGTCTTCGCCGGCTCCTGGTACCTGCACGGACAGGGGTTCTCCGACTCGTTCTATCATGCCATGGTGATGCTGGTCGTCGCTTCGCCATGTGCCGTGGTCGTCAGTGCCCCGGCCGTGCTCCTCTCGGCGATCGCGCGTGGGGCACGACATGGGGTGTTGTTCAAGGGGGGCGCTCACCTGGAGATGCTGGGGCGGGTGGACGTCATTGCGTTCGACAAGACCGGCACGATCACCGTGGGCAAGCCGGTCGTGACCTCTGTCTGGGCCGCCGGCGACCTCGACCCGGACCGCCTCCTGGGCCTGGCCGCCGCGGTCGAGCGGCACAGCGAGCATCACCTGGGGGAGGCGGTCGTCGCCGAGGCGGCCCGGCGTGGTCTGGCGCGCGTCGAGACTCGCGATTTCGAGACTCACACCGGCCAGGGGGCCCACGCGTACACCGGTGGCCTCTGGGTTGGCGTCGGTCGAGAGTCCCTCTTTGAATCGCACGATAAGGCCCCGCCCGCCGCCGTCGCCGCCGCTGCCTTGCGCATCCGCGAGGCGGGCCAGACGGCCTTGATCATCGTCCTTGCCGGTGACGGTCCACCGGCCGGCGGCGTGATCGCCGTGTCCGACCAGCCCCGCCCTGATGCCGCCGCCGCCATCGCGGCCCTGAAGCGGTCTGGCGTCGCCCAAATCCTGATCCTGACGGGCGACCACACGCGTATCGCTCAGGCCGTGGCCGAGCAGGTCGGTGCGGACATCGTCCGCGCTGGCCTACTACCCAACGAGAAGGTGGTCGAATTGCAGCGCTTGATGAACGCCGGCCACCTGCTCGCCATGGTCGGCGACGGGGTCAACGACGCCCCCGCCCTGGCCACCGCCCACGTCGGGATCGCCATGGGCGCCGCGGGCACCGACGTCGCCCTCGAGGTGGCCGACGTCGTTCTGATCCGCGATGACCTCTGGGCACTGTCGTTCGCTGTCTGGCTCAGCCGTCTCGCCCGTCGCCGGGTCCGCCAGAACCTGGCCTTCGCCTTCATCGTGATCGGCGTGCTGGTCCTGTCCTCGTTCTTCGGCCTGCCCCTCTGGATGGGCGTCGTGGGCCACGAGGGCAGCACCCTCCTGGTCGTCCTGAACGGCCTGAGGCTGTTATGGCAATCACCCCCGGCCGAAAGCACGGCTGGCCAGGCGACCCCCGGATAGGTTGCGGGCGCGGAAATCTGAAGCCAGCGCGAGAAAAGAGCGCGGGCATGGCATCTAGAGAGTAGACCGCAACCAGAAGGGCCGCGCATGCGAGGAATCGGACCGGAGGAATTGGGCCGCCTGTACCGCGAGCATGCCCCTGCGTTGCGGCTGTACGTCCGGCAGTGGCTCGAGGGCGAAGAGGACCTGGTTCAGGACGCCTTCGTCAGGCTGGCACAGCAGTCGCCGGCTCCGGAGCAGGTGCTGCCATGGTTGTACCGAGTTGTCCGCAATGGAGCGCTGGCCGCGAGTCGCGGCGCGGCCCGGCGGCGGCGCCGCCAGGGGCGGGCAAGCGTCTCGGAGGCCTGGTTTGCCGCAGCCGATGACCGCATCGACGGCCGGGAAGCGATGCGATTGCTGGCCGAGTTGCCCCTGGAGCAGCGCGAGGTGGTTGTGGCCCGGATCTGGGGCGGGTTGACATTCGAGGAGGTGGCCCGGTTGGCAGGCTGCTCGCTGCCGACAGCACACCGCCGTTTTCACGCCGGACTGGCCGCTTTACGAGAGAGGCTCAATGGCCGATGGACGCAAATACCCCACGCCACGAAGACGACCTGAGCGACCTCGAGCGACACCTGGCTGGCTGGCGGCCGGCCGCGGGCGGCCTCGATGCCGACGCCATGCTCTTCGCCGCCGGGCAAGCAGCCGGCCGGCGCGGGCGGAGCCAATTGCTCTGGCCGGTGTTGTGTGCGCTTCTGACCGTACAGGCCGCGGGGCTGGGCATGTGGGGCCTGTCGGAGCGCGCCCTACGCCAGTCCCTGGCCAGCCGTCTTCCCGAACGCGCCCCGACACTTAGCGTCCCGCCGGCCACCGTTGTCGTTGTTCGAGAGTCCTCGTATCCGCCGTCGCCAGGTGACTACCTGAGCATGCGGCGACTGATGGAGCAAGACCCGAACGGCTGGCTGGCTGCTCTGCAACCCGCCGGGTCGAAGCCACTCGTGCCGCCTCCTCCCCAACCCGCAATCCTCACGCCTCGCCGGCGTGACGGCCTGTTCGATCTCTGATCCGCGTCTGACCGACTCCTTACCCCTACTCAGAAAGGTGTACCGATGATTCGACTGCGCCAATGGTCCGCGCTCCTCTTGCCCGCGATGCTGGCACCGGGCCTCCGGGCCCAGGACAAACCGACGTCGCCCTGGGCCATCGACCGCTCACTGATTGTCTCGCCGCAGAGTGCGCCGGTGCCGGCGCTCTTGTACCGCCTGCTGCCCCTCAATTCAGACTTGAAGGAGGGCAATGCGGTACCGATCTACCTGCGCCTGGTCCACGAGCAGAACGACGCGGCGCGGAAATACTGGACCGAGACGCCAAAACCGTGGAACGGGATGCCCGTGGACAGAATCCCGCTCGATCTGGCGCACAAGTTTCTCCAGGATCACCGCCGGTTCCTGCGCCAGTTTGACCTCGGTGCTCGCCGGCGGACAGCCGAATGGAATTACACACTCGACGAGGGCAACCTCATCCAGATCCTGCTGCCCGACACGCAGCAGATGCGCAACTACGCTCCGATGCTGATACTTCAAGCCCGCGTGGCGATTGCCGACGGGGATTTTACTCGAGCTGCCCACCACCTGGAGACGTGCTTCGCAATCAGCCGGCACGTCGGCGAGGGGCCATTCCTGATCAACAGCCTGGTCGCTGTCGCCCTCGCATCGCAATTTGCCGGCACGGTCGCCGACCTGGTCGAGCGACCGGGCGCCCCGAACCTCTACTGGGCGCTGACCGCCCTGCCTCGCCCATTTATCGACCTGGGGCGGGCGCGTGACCTGGAGTTTCGGTTTATCGAAACGGTGTTTCCCTTCTTGGGCGATCTCGACCGCGAGCGGACCGCGGAGCAATGGGACGGCGGCTTGCGGCGCATGCGGCAAGAGATCCGGGATCTTTCCATGGACGGTACACCGCCCAAGCTTCCGGAGTGGTTCCCGAAGGATTGTGCGCCAGACGATCCAGCCGCGAAGTCGCCCGACCTCGCCGCGGCTCACAAGTTCGTCGCCCGCGCCAAAGGCCTGCCGGCAGACAAAGTCGAGGCGATGCCGCCGGCTCAAGTGCTGCTCCTGTACATGATGGGAACGTGTCGTGAGGACTGGGACGATTGGTATCGGGCCGCCAACCTGCCCTACCCACAGGCCCGCCCGTTGTTCGAGGCCGCGCACAATCGGCTCCGCGACGCGCCGGCGACCGAGGGACACGTGGTGTCACGCTCCCTCTTTTCAGATTTGAACAAGGCCATGTCAAGAGAGATCGCGCTCGAGCGCAGCCTGGCCGCCCTGCGAGTCATCGAGGCCTTGCGGATTCACGCCGCCGCTCATGACGGCAAGCTGCCGGACAAACTGACCGAGGTGACCGAGGTGCCGATTCCCAACGATCCGGGTACCGATCGTCCGTTCGAGTACAGTCGCGAGGGCGACACGGCGACGCTGGTCAGCGTGGTTCCCGGTGACCCGCTGCACAGTAACGGCCTGCGCTACCGCGTGACCATCCGGAATAGGTAACCCACGGCGCGCTGCTGGGGTGTTGAAAAAGTTGGGCTCGCGGAGATGCGGCGTTGATCGCGGATTCGTTGCGCGATTTCCTCGGCGAGCACCGCATTTCCGTTCCCCCCCTTGCGAAGGGAAAAATCGCAGCCTGAAGGCATCGCCTCGATCGGCGCGGCCGTGTACGATGTGCCTGCAGAATGGATTGCGGGCCATCAGAAAAAGGGAGGCAAGCGATGAGAACCCGAACCGTTGTGGGGTGCACCGGATTTCTGGTCGTCGGGTGTCTAGGTCTCACAATGGCTCAGCCGCCGCGCGACTTGGGCGGCGGGCAGGCTGACAAGGCGAAGTTGCGTGCGCAGGTGGTCAAGCTCCGCACCGAACTGGAACTCTTACAACTCGAACACGAGGCGGACAAGGCTCACCTTCTGAATGTGATGAAGGGCATGAGGGATTACGAGTCCATGAGCCCGAAGCAAGCGACCGAGGCGGCCACGATGTCCATGTACTTCAACTCCGAGGCCATGGAGCTCCAGCAGGCGAGAGAGGAGGCCTCGCGAAAGAAGCTCGAGGCCGCCCGTCCTGAAGAGTTCGCCAAGGTGCGGGAGGAAGTCGACCGGGAAACGGAGGAAGGACGGAAGGGGGACATCGACGCGGTCATCCGGAAAACGCGGGCCGACGCCAAAGCGTATGTCGATCGCAAGAAGAAAGACTTCAGCCGGCAGGCGGCCGAAATCAATGAGCGGTCCCTTGATTTGATTGGGATAGAAAAGAGGTATAACGACGCTAACTGAGGCAATCAGCGATCCGGCAACCACAGCCGGTCGAACGTTCGATTGACCGTTCACACGCTCGGTCTGGGGTGATGAAAAGTTGGTCTCGCGGAGGTGCCGCGTTCATCGCGGTTTCGTTGCGCGCTTTCCCCGGCGCGCACTGCGTTTTCTTTCCCCCCCTTGCGAAGGGGGGGCCAGGG
>JBIOJM010000277.1:0-13821 GCA_044450785.1 Isosphaerales bacterium | reverse complement strand
TTCCGACCTGGTGATCGTTTACGAACGGGAACACCACGCTGTGGCACCGCTGCCGCCCCACCAACTGCTGGTCCAGATGCTGGAGGAGCGCGGCATGTCGCAAGCGGAGCTGGCGCGGACTGCCGGTCTCGCCAAGGCCACAGTAAGTGATTTGGCGACCGGCAAGCGTCTGTTCACGATCAAACAAATGCACGCGGTGGCCAGCATCTTTGGGTTGCCGGGGACCGTGTTCCTGCCGAAATCCGCGAATCAGTAAGGCGAGCGGCAGGTCGAATGATCCCCGTAGCCGAAGTCGCCAGACTTCGGGTCGGAACTCTGGCGAGTTCCGCTACGGGTATGGCATTTTCTGCCGCTCGCCTAACCGGACAACGGGCCGAACAGTTGGCCTCGCTCGGGGCACTCGCCGGTTCGTGTCCGCGGAACCCCGGCTGAGCGAGCGGCGTTCTTGCACCGGTCACGATTCCGGCCCGATCCTGGGATCGGTCGCTTCCCGTTCTGGGTCGCGGTCCAGGACGTGGTCCAGCGCGCGCTCGGCATGATCACGCGGCGATGGGCGCCACAGCGAAGGGGAGTGGGGCCCGGCAAAGGCGTCGACAACCTCGGGCAGCGCTCCGAGATGGAGATGGAGCAGACTGCCGACCGCGTGGTGGTGGTAAAACCAATCGTCCTCGGCGGAGAGCGCGCCGAAGCAGGCGGGGCACTCGAACTTTTCGATGCTCGGGATCAAGCGCCAGCGGCCGCTCTTGTAGCCGCGGACGGTGGTACCCCTGGGCCCCAGCCAGCAGTCGCGCAGCAGGGTGCGCGTGACCGGAGCCGGGGAATGAGGGTCGGACGAGAGCTCGGCATCGAACGGCAAGATCCCGGCTCCCGGGATGCGGCGGCCCTCGATGATCATCCTCCGACCCAGGTAGGCGGTGCCTCCTCCTTCGGAATAAATCCGCCGCCCGCGGCAGACGTGTTCCCTGAGCGCGGCGATCATGCTGACGTTCGACGCCAGCTCGTCGGCGTGGCGGTCGGGCATTCCGTAGCCGATCATCGCCAAATCAACCCCGACGGGCAGCCTCTCGTCGCGCAGCGGCGAGAACTCGATGAGGTCGGCCCCCAGGGCCTCCAGCGCTTCGATCGTGTCGGGAAAGTAGCGGCCGAACGCCTCATCCTGAGCATAGGCCACCCGGAAACGGCGGCGGCGGCGCTCATGGCCCTGGCCCTGCAAGCAGGATGAATCCACCGGCTCGCGAACCGGGGGGCGGCGAGCCAGCTCACCGATCGCCTCCTCGTCGGAATGCTTCCAGAATCCATGCGCCAGCGCCTCGATCAGGTCGTCGGGCAAGCGGCGATCGCGCGGCATTTTTTCCAGTGCGGCCCGGGCCGCCGGCATGGTCTCGATCGCCCCGATCACCGGCAGCTTGGCGGCCAGCCGGTACAGCCGCTTCAGCCGCGGCAGCGCTGCGGGATCGGCGAGCTCATCGAGCAGGACAGCGTCGACTCCGTCCGGCAACCGCGGCAAATGAAACGTCTCGGCGTCGCTGCCTCGACAGGAAACCACAGCCACAACCGGCAAGTCGAGCGCCTCGGCGATCGGCTTCAGGTCGCCCGGACGATCGCAGGAGGTGTACAAGCGGTCCGACATCGGTTCGTCGAGCGTCCCCTCGACCACCGCCAGCTCGGCGGACCGGGCTGCTCGCGCGAACAACGCGCGACAGACCGAAGGAGGCATCAACCAGGCGTCGAGGTGTCGCCCCGGCAAGCCAGTCACCTGGCCTACCGCCTCCGTCGCCGTCGGACACGCGCGGGTCCGGAAATGCTGCACTCGCCAAAGTCGGTGCGTCAGACCTGCCAGCAAGCACAGGGACGCAACCGACGGTTCGGGCCCCGCCGCGGGGGTCGCCAGCGCCAAACGCGGAAATTCGATCATATCGTGGGCGCACCCCAATCGCGGCCACTCCGCATTAGACTGATGAGGAGCATGCAATCACGACCGAAACGACGACAATCGAACGAAAAATGGAGGAGAAACAGCCGGGTGGAAATTGATCTTACTTCGGCTCAAGCGCTGCAATCTGTTCGTACCAAATGATAGCGCTCCGCGAGGGCACGTCAAGGGTGTTCCCGGACGTGGAAACCCTGTAAACCTGCCCGCGCTCGGTGGATTTCGCCTTGCCGCATCGCTGGCGTCAGGCTACTTTACGCCCCTCGCACGAGACGCGAGGTGAAGCGACTCAAGGTCTTTGCCGGGAGGGAGCCCGTGCGATGCCAAGATCGAGGAAACAGGCGACCGGGCCGAAGGCCGTCGGGACGACGCGTGGGCCGAAGCGACCGTGGAATCGAAACGCTCTGAACCGAGCGGTGGGACTGGTCGTCTCCGTCACCATCGTCCTGGGCGCGGTCAGCCGAGGTCAAGAGCCCGGGTCCCGAGCCGAGCCTGTGACTCTGCAAGAGCCGGCGACCGCAACCCCCTTGCCCGCCAAGACCCCGCGACCAACTCCTCTCGGGCTCGACACCGCGGCCCCGCGGGCCGAGACGGTCGAACGGCTCAAGGTGTTCGAGGCTTCAGCCGCGCCGAACGACAAAGCATCCGCCACCGGAACTGCCAGCCCCAAATCAACTTCCGGATCGGTCGCGGGGGCGATGCCTTCGAGACCAGATCGTGCGGTGGGATCGGCGTCCCGGCCGGCGGCGATCGATCCCGCCGTCAGCAACTCGATCCCCGAGCTACTCCACGATCGGCTCCGCTTGCTGGAAGAGCACGACAGGGCCTTTGTGGCTCTCCAACAAGCGACGCACCCTGAACCGAGCCCGGAACGGCAGGCTGCCGAGGCCAAGGCCGACCTGGAACGACTTCAGAAGATCTTGACCCAAGCCGCCAAGGCTCCCGAGACGCTCTTGCCACCCTCTTTTCGCGGCTCCTCGAACCAGATCTCCACCGCGCTCAGCTCGAAGATGAAAGACGCGCTGGAGGCAACCGCGAACGAGTTGAAAGCATGGAAGGACAAGATTGAATCCTTGAGGAGCCCGATCGCGAAGTGGGACGGTGCGCAGAATGGGCGGCGGGCCGAAAGGGACGCGCTCTTTCAACGGGTTACGACCTTGAAGGCCAAGGGCGAGGAGTTCGAGGCGGCGGTAACGAACGCCCGGACGGCCCAGGCGCGTCAGCTCGCGCGGGAGCGACTGGTCAACTTCGAGTGGGAAGCGCGGGTGGAATCATTGCGGCTTCAGGTCATCGAGGCCGAAATCGGCCTGGAGGTCAAGCTGGCCGACGTCCGCGAGCTGACCTTGCACGCCTGCCACGCGCACGTCCAGATCGCCGAGAGAACACTCGCGCAGATTGGGGCACGGTATCGGGTGGCCGCCGAGAATCACGAGCGGGATTTGAAGCGGGCCGCGGCCAACGAAGAGAGTAAGGCCCTTGGGTCAAAAGACCCGCTCGAGCGATTCCGCGCCCGCCACACCGCCGAGCTGCTGGTGCTGGAGGCTCAGGTCCTCAAGAATGAGCAGGCGCTGGCCACCAGTCCTTCTCCCTCCCCCGACGAGCAGCGCGGTCTGGCTGACCACGCCGATCGCGATTTCGCGCAAATCAAGGGGCTGCTCGACGACGGCCGCGTGAGCCGGCTGGACGCAATCCGGCTCAACAACGACTTTCGCCGCATCGGCCCGGAACGCGACCGCCTGCTCCGCAACGAGATGGCCACGGTCGAGGCGCAGCTCCAGTTTTACGAGGACGGCTTGACCAGTGTCGAGCTCGAGTTGATCCAGGATTCGCTGCACGACCGCTTCGAGCACGATCTGCTGCGAGAGCGTGTCTCGCCATCGCACCGGTCCGAGGGAGAGCGGCTCTTGAACGAGCTCGAACGGAAGCATCGGGGGCTTCTGGTACGGCGCCGGGCCGCTCTGGAAAAGCTCTCCGAACGCGCGTCGCACACCCTGCAACAGGTCGTGCGCCGGCTCAGCATCCTCGAGGAGGAGTACGGATTCATCCGCACTCACATTTTCTGGGTCCGGGACCAGGATCCGATCGGACCGTCGACCCTGGCGCAAGGGGGCCGCGAGTTCAATTATCTGCTCAATGGCTTGTTGCGGCTGGCCCAGGAAACGACCAAAGCCAATCTGTGGTGTCGGCCCTCGGCCGAGTTCCTGGTCACGGCCCTGGCCGTGCTCGTGCTTCCCGTGGGGCTGGTGCGGCTGCGGCGAGCGCTCTGGGGCCTGATCGGGCGCGACCTACCGGCGCCAAACCCTTGAGGTGAATCATGCGAGCTTTGCGATCCATGGCGCTCAAGTTGACCAGGGCGGCGATCTGGCCGGTGTATCTGCTGCTCCTGGCCTACGCGGCCCGGGTGGCGCCCTGGCCGCGGAGCCTGGGGATCCTGGTCTCAGCCATCCTGACCGCGGTGGCGATTGCGCTCTTGGTCGACGACTTGTTGCGGTGGCTGGTGTGGGCGCCGGAGCGGCCGGCGCGGCTGCTGGATCTGCCCCAGCCGGTCGCGCGGCAACTTGACCGCGTCGGCCGATTCCTGGTCGTGGCGGCCCTGGTCTTGCTGTTGCCGGTCTATCTATTCGATCACGAGCTGATCGCGCCGGAAGGCCGGCCGATCACCGCTCCGGCGCTCGGCCGATTGCTGGTCATCGGCTACGAGCTGCTCGTCTGGGGAATCTGCGTTCGACTGCTGCGCCGCAGCTCCGCTCTGCTGGCGTGGCTCGGGCCTTCGCAGTCATCGCCGCCCGAAAGCGAGTCGCCCGTTTCGCCGCTGACGGCGGCGGCGGCGGCCCCGGCGACGGCGAGTGCAGGTACGTCCAGCCCGGTGGTTCTGGCACGCGTCCACGCCGGGCTAGTCTGGCTCGGGCGGCGCCGCCGTCTCGTCGCCTGCCTCGCGCTGGCGGCCATCGGATCGATCATCGTGCTGGATGTGCGAGGTTACAGTTTCACCGCCCGCCGGTTGGCCGTCGGTGGGTCGCAGACCGCGGTGGTGATGACCCTGGCGGCGGCGGCTTACCGCGCGATCGGGCGGGCCATCAGCCGGAACGCCTGGCGGTGGGCCCAGCCCAGCCGTTCCTGGGCGATCGCGCTGACCTCGGCCGTGGCACTGCGAGCCTCGGCTCGGTCGCGAGGGACCGTTCCCTGGTCGGTCGCCGAGCCGTCGAGCCCCCCGGACGACTCTCCCGATCCAGACGACGATGCGGTGTCGCTCGAAGACCTCGCGACCGGTCTCCGCCGCTTGAGCGCCTATGCCGCGACCGTTCTGACACTGCTCGCGACCGCGTGGATCTGGGACCTCGACATGGCCCTTGTCCGATTCCTGCTCAGCCAGTCCCTCTGGTCCGTCGACGGCCAGACTCCGGTTACCTTGGGCGACGTGACGGAAGCGGCGGTCGTGATCCTGCTAGGTGCGCTGGCCTGGCGATACATGAGCACCCTCTTTGCCGTGACGATCTTCCCCCGGATGCCTGACGATCCCGGAGTGCGGTTCGCCGTCGTCACGCTCTGCCGCTACGCCGTTCTGGGACTGGCGACGATCGCGGCGCTCGGGGCCATCCACCTCGACCTGGCCAGGATCGGCGTCGTCCTGGCGGCCCTCGGCGTCGGCCTGGGGTTCGGGCTCCAGGAGATCGTTTCCAACTTCGTCTGCGGCATCATCCTGCTGCTGGAGCGGCCCATTCGCATCGGCGACGTGGTGACGGTCGCGGGCACCACCGGCAAGGTCGACCGGATCAACATCCGCGCCACGACGATCATCAACTCGGACAACCAGAGCATGATCGTGCCCAACCGCGAGTTCATCACGGGCAACCTGGTCAACTGGACGCTCAAGGACAAGATCCTGCGGGTGCCGATCAAGATCGCGGTCGCCTACGGCACGGACCCCGATCGGGTCGTCGAGCTGCTCTTGAAGATCGCGAGCCAGGACGCCGACGTCCTGCCGAACCCGGCACCTTCGGCCGCGCTGGAAGGCTTCGGCGACTCGGCCCTCCTCTTCGGGCTCTATACATTCGTGGCCGAACCGGGCCTGGCCGGCGGGGTGCGGCACCGGCTCTGCACCCAGATCCAGCGGCGTTTCGTCGAAGAGAGCATCGTCATTCCGTTCCCGACGCACGAGCTGCACCTGAACCGAGTGCCACCGGACCTGACCCGAGCATTGGAAACGACGCGCGACGACGTGCTGCAGGTCGAGACCCATCGTTACGACCCGCCCTCGCGCACCCCGCGGGCACCGCACGGACAGGGCGCCGCCCACCAAGCCGACGAGAACGCCCGCCGCGTCGTCGAACAGGGCTAAACAAGGTTCAACTGAACCATTTGCTGCGACAGCATGCAGGATATGGATTGGGAGAAGCAAAACGAGCAGTCGATGAGCTTCTCGCTGGTGAGAGCTTGACAATCAAATCTCCTGATCGCGAATCGGCATCCGCCTTCTGTGTCTCGGCAAACGCGATCGGGGCTGTTTGTTGCGCTGCTCGGGAAGCTCGCGAGAGCAGCGAAGCCAACGGCCAAGTCGTTCAAACGGCACCCCGAGTGTCGGACCAGTCTGTTCGCGAGCTTGCTCAGGTCTTCAAACTCTTGAGCGATGAGACACGCCTCCGCATCTTGTTCTACCTCGCGTTGTCGCCCAACGGCGAGCTTCACGTCACCGACCTGTGCCATCGATTGGGCCAGAGCCAGCCCGCGGTCAGCCATCATCTGGCCCTGCTGCGGGTCTCGGGGCTGATCGAGGCGCGGCGCGAAGGGAAACACAACTTCTACCGCGTGCGGACCGAACACTTCGGCGACCTGCTCCTCGCTCTCTTCTCCGCGGCCGGTGAAGACCCTCGAAACAAAAAGTATCGCTTCCACGACTTTGTCGTGAGGTACTCCGGAGAGTGAATCGGAGGGCGATACGACAACCGACCGGTCAGCGTTCGCGGATCTTGGAGCGGTTGGGCTTGAACGGCGATGGTCTGGTGGAAACGGCGCGGCACTTTGGCCGCTGGTTCAAGCGAGCGGCGGACCGCGGCGATTCGCTGGCGGCCATGGCGATGGAGGACGGGGTGTCGTCGTTGCCCATTTCGGTGTAGAATTCAGTTAACCGACGATCGGTACAGAGTTGCGTCGATGTCACCAACCCGAGCTGGACGCCATGGACACGCTGGATGACGCGACTCTGGCGAAGATGGTCCAGGCCATCGTGGAGAAGACGGACCCGGATCGAGTCTACCTGTTCGGTTCGCGAGCCAGAGGCGACGCGCGGATCGATTCCGATGTGGACCTTCTGATCGTCGAGCGGGGACCGTTCGGTGCTGGTCGCCCTCGGGTCGAACGGATCAACCGAGTTTACGACGCCCTGGCGCCGTTTCGCGTGCCGACGGACGTGCTGGTCTATAGTGCCGAGGAGGTTGCCCGATGGCAAGGCTCGCTCAATCATGTGATCGGGCGATGTTGCCGCGAGGGTAAGTTGCTTTATGAGCGACGCTGAGCACGCCCGGCTCCTTTACCGTCCGGCTCGAGACAACTTGGTCGTACTGGAGACACTCGAACCATTGCCGGCCATCGCGCCGGCGATCCTCGGCTTCCACGCGCAACAGGCCGTCGAGAAAGCCCTCAAGGCCTGGCTCAGCTTCCTCGGCCTGGCGTATCCCCGTATTCACCACCTGAAAAACCTGTTCGACCTTGTGGAGGACCAGGATCCTGCCGGCGTACTTCCCTTCCGCGCCCTTCAGCGCCTCACTCCGTTTGCGGTGCAGTTTCGTTATGACGACCTCGATCCGGCCGACGTGACTGATGACTTTCGCGAGGTCATCGACCAAGTCGCCGACCTGCTCGGTCACGTGGATCGACTGGTTAACTCCCCGCCGTAGGGAAAGTGCGGAACATCCGCCCGCGTTTGTCACAAGCCAGGCCAGGACGGCTGGCCAACTTGCGGTTGGCAATCGCAAGAGTTGAATTCCAGCGTCGAACGAGGTCGCAACACCCATGCCCAACGTACTCGGTATGTCATCGCGATTCCGGACGGGGCCGCGGGCGCGCCGTTCGCCGGGCTGGGCGGCCTGACTCCGCTCCATGCGGCGCGGTCCCCGGCGAGCGAATGGGACATTCTTATCGCTGCAAGCAAATGAGGTGGCTCAAGTCAAGTCATTTCAGGATCACTTCTCCGCTGGGCCCCGCGCGACGTGAGACTCGAATTGAGACCAAAACTGTGAGGCGGTCGATCGGGTCCGGCTTTCGGTGCCGTCGGGGCTGTCTCGGCGGATCGAGAGGCGGATCGCCTCGGATTCGGCTTCGATCATCGAAGCGTTGACGAACTCGGGCCGATCCCCGCGCCCTGAACCCCCCATTCACCGTCGAGCAATCGGAATGTCCCCTTTGTCCTTCCCCGAGTGTCGGACCAGTCTGTTCGCGAGCTTGCTCAGGTCTTCAAACTCTTGAGCGACGAGACCCGCCTGCGCATCTTGTTCTACCTCGCCTTGTCGCCCAACGGCGAGCTTCACGTCACGGGCCTGTGCCATCGATTGTGCCAGAGCCAGCCCGCGGTGAGCCATCATCTGGCGCTGCTTCGGGTTTCGGGGCTGATCGAGTCGCGGCGCGAAGGGAAGCACAACTTCTACTGCGTGCGAACGGATCACTTCGGAGACCTGCTCCTCTCTCTCTTCTCCGCGCATGGTGAAGTCCCTCGAAACAAGAAGTATCGCTTCCACGACTGCGTCGTGAGGTACTCCGGAGAGTGAATTGGAGGGCGACACCACAACCGACCGGTTAGCTTTCGCCGATCCTGGAGCGGTTGGGCTTAAGCAGCATGGCGCCCAAGATGTGGGCCGGCATCCGATGCGGTGTCGGATCGCACTGGTCAGGCTCAATCGATCTCTGCAAACAGGCCGTGCGGGTCGCGCGGCATGAGAGCCTGCCGGGTGCAGTCGGGAACGAAGTCGAGCTCCTCCAGCACGATTGCCCCGATCAGAGCGTCGGCGCGTCCCGGCTCGACGACCGCCGTGAAGACACTCGAGCGGCCCTGGATCTCCAGTTGGACGTCACCGACAACCGTCTTGGGCTCCCGGCGACCGTCGGCGAATTTAACCGTCACTTGGCCGGCTTCGGGCAGACCCAGCGCGGCCACCACCGAGGCCGGCAAGACGAGCCGAGTGGCTCCCGTATCGACGAGGCCCGAAATCCGACTCCGGCGCACTTGTTCCGGCGGCAGAAAACCCTTCTTGGCCTGCACGACGTCTTCGTGGTTCGCCACTTCGACGTCGACGGAGAACCGTCCCACGTAGTCCCTCCAGTTCATCGTTGCCGGCTCGGTAGACATCTCGTTCTCCCTCCGCCTCGGACGTTGAACAACCTCCAGGAGGATGATGCGGAATTGTCCTCACGGACCATCGTATCCATTCTTCCAGTTCAAGACCACGACGTTTCCGATCGGCAATCCGCGGCTCAGAGATCGTTGGCGCCGGCTTCTCACCGGGAAAATCTGATCTGACGCCAGGGCACTTCCCAGCGAGAAGAAGCTTTGGCCGATCTTGGAGCGGTTGGGCTTGAACGGCGAGGGTTGGGTGAAGACGGTGCGGCACGTTGGCCGCTAGCTGCCTGGCTCGGCCCCCGCGACTGACCATGACGAGGGCTCACAACGAAGGGATTGCCTTTCTGCCCAGACCATTGCCGTTCGCTGCTTCTTTTACGGCGCCGCGACCGCCTCGTGTCCGTCGCGCGTGACCAGCGCCCTGAGATCCTGAGGGCTGATCGCATCGTTGCCAGCCGTCCTCACGAATCGGACCGAGCCGTCCGCCATCGCCGCGTTGAACCCGCCGGGATGCTTGCTCCCCATTCCGAGCAGCCGATCCAATGAAGCAAGCGAGCGGTCTTCGGGCTTGCTCCAGGGAACGGGGCTCGCCGCCTCCACGACCAAGAGCGTCGTCGAGCTCCCGTCGCTCACGCTCGACATGGGAACCCCCGTCGGCTCTCCCGTGAACATCGAACGGGGATCGACGATGACCTCGTAAGTCGTCAAGCTTTGAGACAAAAGCGGCTCGGACGGGCATCGGAAATCGGGCGGCATCCGATCGGCGAGGGGCTTGTTATGAGGACTGTCCCACGGCTCGTCGAGGTGGAACTGCTCGTAGAGGCCCTGTTGTTCCAGGTACGGAAGGATCAGGACCCGCCAGCTCAAGAGAGGCTTGCCGTTCGCGTCGTATTTGGCCGCCGGTGGAAATGTGCCGTGCTGGTCGTGGAAGTTGTGCATGGCCATCGCGATCTGCTTCTGGTTGTTCGCGCACTGCGCACGACGGGGCGGCTCGCGGCTCTCTATTGTCAGAGCAAACAGCACGAGAACAATCGTCGTGAGGGTCCCGAGCACGGTCCCGGTCATTGCCATCCCCTTGCCCATGACCCGCTTCTTCGGGTTGTTGATGTCGCTCAATCCCAGCATCCCAAGGATGATCGCCGGTACGCCAATGCAGCCGGCTACAAGGATGGTCACCGGTACGCCCACGCAGCAGGCTACAAAGGAGCACAATCCCAGGATCAGGCTGGCAATCGCCTTACCGCTCGTCCGGGAAGGGCGGTCGTCATCGAATTCAGCGAACTCACCGTCGGGAGGAAGCTTCGGCTGAGGTATGAACAGCTCGCGCTGGCACACCGGACAACGCACGGGGCGTCCCGCATTTTCGTCCCGCGTCTGGAATTCGTTCCCGCACTCGCATCGCAAGACAATGGCCACGATTGCGCCTTCGCTATGGTCCTCGATTCCTCAACTCCGCCGCCTACGCTCCCTGCAACGGAACTGGGCTCGATGATATCGAACTGCGACCCAACGACATCGTATTCCTCGACGCGCTGGGTGTCGACGGAATCTCCAACCCCACGAACACAGGCGACCTCCGCCGACGATTCTTGGGTCGAATGCCCAGTTCGCGGGCTGCGACTGAGGGGTTGCTTTGCAACACGACCGATCCGCGTTAGTCTGGATTGGAGCGGCGGTCGGGGGACGGGTGTTTTTGTTGCGCGCGATCGAAAGACGGCGCGGCCCAGCGATCGCTTTCCGCCCCCTTGCGAAGGGGGGCCAGGGGGAGTGGGGGCGGACGTCTTGGACATCGTGATGAGAGCCGGGTGTGTTCGGTTGATCGAGGTCCAGCCGTGAACGTCTGCCCAACCCCGGAGCAACTGGAGCGGCTGCTGCACGGTCGATTGGAAGGAGCCGACCGCGAGAGGATCATGGCCCATGTCAAGGAGTGCACGTCCTGCCAACAGATTCTCGAGCGATTGACGCGTGGTCCCGGCATGGAGATGGCGCAAGGCTCGGATCGAACTCCGACCGATGGCGAGGAGGGCCGTTCCGAGAGTCTCGGGGCCCACGGGCCGCTGCTCCTTGACGCGGACCCAGAAAAGACCGGTTCCTTCGTGAGCGACCGGCTGGAGCATCGGCCCGAGCGAATACCCATTCTCAAGGAAGGGGACGATCGACCTCGGCCGGCTCCTCATGGGTACCCATCGATCGCCGGGTTCCGGCTGATCCGCGAAATCGGTCGCGGCGGCATGGGTGTGGTCTACGAGGCCGAGGAAGAGAGGCTGAGCCGTCGTGTGGCGCTCAAGGTCCTGCCGGCAAACGCGCTCTCGGACGCGAAGCAGGTGCAGAGGTTTGAGCGCGAGGCCAAGGCCGCGGCGCGGTTGCACCACACCAACATCGTGCCGGTCTTCGGAGTCGGCCACGAGGGCGGGCATCACTATTACATCATGCAATATATCGAGGGCCTTGGCCTGGATGCCGTCGTTGTCGAGCAGCGACGGCTGCGCCAAGCCCAGCCGGGCCCGCCGCGAGGGGCCGCCGCCCTTTCGACAGAACCGCCGAGCCGGGATGACCCGCTCCCGGGAGACGACGCTGGCGGCCGGCTGGAAATCAACCCTGCCGCCATTGCCCGGTCGCTGGCGACCGGCCAGTTTCCGGACGCGGCGCTGGCCGTTCCCGATCGAGACGCGGCCGAGCCCAGTCGGGTGAGACCGCGATCCTCAGGCGTCCGCCCATCCAAGGAAACTCCCTCCCAGCGACTCCCGCGCCCCTGGACCGGTCCGGCACCTCCGACCTGGTGTCGCTGACAAACCTCGACCGCCGGTATTACCAGAGCGTGGCCCGGATCGGCCTTCAGGTGGCCGAGGCGCTCTCTACGATCCCGTCTTCCCGGCCGATCCGTTCGCCCTTCCCCAGGTCCGCCATCCCAAATAGCGCTCCAGAGTGAAGTTCTTGGAAGTGGATTGTGATTGGAGGCGATCAAACTCTTCAGAAAAGTGGATGTCTCAAGGCGATCCCTGAAAAAGATCGCGGAGAGCACAGTTTTTCCTTGAATCCCGATGAGAGGACGTAGAGAATAGCGCCCTACCGCGTAGAGATTTGAAGATTGTTCTGGATGTCATGATTTAATTCCATGGATGGATTTTCGATCGGAGGTCAGCGATGCGTCGATGGAAGGTCGTTTTGGCATTGTCTGGTATGATTCTTGCGCAGCGACCGATGGCGTTCGCCTGGAATAGTACGGGCCACAGGGCTGTCGCCTACATCGCGTACAAGCAGCTCGACGACGCCACCAAGCAGCGGGTTGTCACGGCGCTCCGGCAACATCCCGCGGCGGGGACGGACCTCTGGACCAAAGGCGGCGTCAACGGGAACGACAAGGACCTGAACCTCTTCCTCAACGCGGCGACCTTCCCCGACGACGCCCGTCATTCTCATGGGCCAAACCGGTTCCACGACCCGAAGTTCGACCAGTTTGACAAGCCGCCGAACCACTTCGTCGATTTCGAGTTCAAACCCCCGGCGAAAACGCCCGGCGACCCTGCGAGCGGCGACACGATTCTGAACACCTATCAAGCGAACGTCGCGACCGTGAAGGATGCAAACGCCGATGGCACGGCTCAGGCGGTCGCCTTGAGCTGGATCATCCATCAGGTCGGCGACGTCCACCAGCCGCTGCACTGCGTTTCCCGGTTCGCCGGGAAGCTCACAAACGTGGCCAACGGCGACAGGGGCGGCAACGGAGTAGCACCGTTCCCGAACCCGCGAGGGGGCCACGACCTCCATTCGTTCTGGGACGATCTGCTCGGGTCCGATTCGTCGGCCAACACCCCCGACAAGATCCAGGCGGTCGCCCACGGGGTCATTCAGGCGTTCCCGGTCGCGGCCTTCAGCAAGGACGAATTGCAGGGGGCCGACGACCTCAAGCCCTGGGCGTTGGATAGCTTCGGGTTGGCCGTCGAAAAGTCGTACGATCCACTCGACGACGACCTCGACTCAGGCGTCGCGGACCTCCCCGATGGCTACGAGGATGCGGCGAAATCGCTAGCGAACCGGCGGATCGCGCTGGCCGGTTATCGGCTCGCCAGCCAGTTGAAGGCCCTGTTCCCAAAATAGAATGTCGGCTTTCGGCGTCCCCGCACTTTCGGCAGGAATCACGCTCGACGAAAAAAGGTGTTCCCAGCATTTGCAGGCGCTTGGAGATCGGCATCGACTTGAGCGCGCTCGCCATGGCCGGAAAACTCGACACGTTCGATGAGGGGCCGAGAATCTGGGAAGTAACCGGAAGTTGACTGGACTGGAGCGGCGGTTGGGAGACGGGTGTTTTTGTTGCGCGCGATCGAAAGACGGCGCGGCCGAGCGAGCCCTTCCCCCCCCCTTGCGAATGGGAAGGATGAAGGATGAAGGATGAGTCGGAAAAGACGATCGATGCAGGCTGGTTTCCGTCTTATTCATCCTTGATCCTTCAGCCTTCAGCTTTCGGGGGGGGTGGGGGTGGATGCCTCGACATCGTGAATGGCTTTCCCGTCCTTGGCAACGGGGCTAAGAGACGCGGCGAGGCGGGTTAGGATACGAGATT
>JBIOJM010000276.1:0-13823 GCA_044450785.1 Isosphaerales bacterium | reverse complement strand
TAGACCCTGTCAGCTCACAGGAAAGGCGCCTCGCTTTTCAAGTCATTTAGACGACCGGCATGGCCAACTCAAGCCACCTTGGGGTCGAAAATCGCTGGAATCTGGCTCGATCACGCGGCACCGGCGCGATTGCACCCCTTCGAGAGGAGAAGACGCTGCTCGGAGAGCAGCCAGCTCATATCACATCGTCTTGAGAAACGCGACGAGATCGGCGATTTCTTGGGGCGTCAGCACGAGGCCCCGGGGATGCCGTTCCTTCTGGAACACCTCGTCAAGCGAGCGCGAGCGGCCGTCGTGGAGCAGGGCATCGCGCAGGCTTACGCCCCGCAGCGAGGGCGGGTTGAACTCATGATTGCCCACCTCGTCGGTGAGCCCGACGTCGTAACGCTCGGGTGAAGTGTACTCGGGGGGGACATGGCAACTTGCGCACTTCCGCGCCTGGAAGACCTCGCGACCGCGAACCAAGGTGGGCGAGTCGACCGGGCTGCCGCCCGTCACCGACGGTGGAGGTGGCGCGAGCGAACCGAGAAAAGCAGTCAAGTCGGCGACCTGCGAATCGGCCGGCTTCGGACCGTGCATGGTCGTCGCGATCGACTTGCGGACCTGATCCTCCAGCCGGGCGATTGATCCGGTCCAGGTCCAGGGGCCGGTCGCGGAGACGCCCAGGAGCGAGGGGACTCGCTTGGGCGCGCCGTAAGATCCGTCGCCCAGCGTGTCGCTCAACAGGTTGTTGGTGTGGCCGCCGGTGTGACAGGTGTGGCAGCTCATCCAACCGTCGTGAGACAGCTTGGCGCTATAGAACAAGCGTTCGCCCCGGTCGGTGGCGGTCGGCTCAGGCCGTGGGCCCAGCGAGATCGTCGCGGGGCGCTGGCCCGACACGATCTCGACCAAGGACACCGTGTCGTCCAGCGTGCCGGCGACATACACGAACGACCCATCGGGGCTCGGCGCCACGGCGGTTGGCCGGCGGCCCACGGCGATCCGGCGCGGGCCTTGCTCCGGGCTTGCCGCGATCGCGACCTCGTCGACCCCCGCCAGCGCGACGATCAGGTTGCCGTGGATGTCGAAGGCCAGCGCAGCCGGGTCGCCCGCGGCATAGCCGACGTCGCCCAGGTCGAACAACCGGCTGCCGTCCAGCAGCGCGGCGTCGGGCCTCAACAAAATGTCAGTTTGCAAGACCCGAAGCTGGTTGCGAACGAGCATCCCCCAGTGGACGTCGTCGAGACTGGTCTGGGCCAGCCGGTTGAGCACCTGGTGAGCGATCACGAGCGTATTACCGTCGGGTGCCAGCGCCAGCCCGCGGATGTTGTGCGCCGGCAGGGATCGAACCGATTCGATGGCCCGGCGCCTGGTATCGATCACCGCCAGCCGGCCGCCGAACGCTTCGGCGACAAGCAGCTTGGCACCGTCGCCGAAGGTGGCCAGCTCGTGCGGACAAAACGGCAGATCGACAGTCCCCGCAATCGAGAGGGCGGGATGGCCGCCGGCCGGCGTTCCGCTTGCCAGACCGGCAAACGTGAGCCGGCGCGACCAGAGCGAAGCCACGATGCAGGAACAGCCGTCGGACGAGACGACGAGGCGAACGGGGTCAGGGCTGAGCTTGACCCGGTCGACGACCTGGATTGACCGGTCTCGATAGTCGATCAACAAAAGTTCATTCGCCGCCTGATCGACGGCGAGCAGGTGGCGGCCGTCGGGCAGGACGGCGAGATCGGCCAGACCGCGGCCGACGTCGTGCTCGGCAACGACCCGCCGCGAAGCGGCGTCGATGACCGAAAGGCTACCACTGCGCCGGTTGGCCACGAGTACCGTCTTGCCGCCGTCGGCGCAGGTGAGTGCGACCGGCTGGCGCGGCCGCCGCGCGCGCGGGCCGGCGGAGCCAGACGCGTCCCCACTGATGCCTCCTCGAGGCGAGAGCAGCATCAGCAACGCCGCGAGCGATGACGGTAGCAGGAACTGGATGGTCAGCCGCTTCTTCATTCTAACCCGCCTCATCGAGGACGTTGGCTCAGATGAACTTCTGGAGCGACTCTCGCAGCAATCGGACGGCTTCCTGGAGGACCTTGTCGTTGGCGGTGCTGGGTTCCTGGTCCGGCCTCTGTTCGCGCATGGGCGGCGCGAACCTGAGGGTGCCGGTCCCGGTGCCACCGACGATGTGATCGGGCTTCACTCCGGTCTTGATCTTGGCCGGATCCGGAGTTCCGAGGAAGGAGCCCCGAACGCCCGCCTGGGGGACCCTCGCCTCGCCGCTGATCGGGCGGCCATCGCCGCGCTGGAGCTGCCCCGTCGTCAGCTCGATCGACCACGAGCCGTCGCCGATGGTCACCATTGATCTCAAGTCCGTCCGCTGCTCAACACCGGCGATGGTCGTGTACGTCGCGCTGAACGTCGGCGTACCGACGATGACCGCCCGGTGATTGTCCTGAAGCGCAGCCGCAAGCCACTCCGCCGTTCCCGAGGTGTTTTGATCGACAAGCACGGCAATCGGCGAAGTTCCAAACAGCGCATCGGAGTCGGCCCGGTACGTCACCTCGCGCTGGGCGGTTTGCACGCGCCCGATCACTCCGCCGGCGAGCAGGCTATCGGCCAGCAGCACGGCTTCGTGGAGCGAGGTGCCGCCCAAACCGCGGAGATCGAGAATGAGGCCCCAATCGCCTTGACCTTCGATCTGCCTTACGAGCTTGCGAAGCTCGTGCGGAGTGCTGGCCCTGACCTGAGTGATGCGCAGATAGCCGATGGGATCAGGACCATTGAGCCGGATGTCCCAGCCGCCGGCCGACCGCTTGCGGACACCCGAGATTGTCCCGTGTGGGAGCTGGCCGCGGGTGATCTTCATCGTCCGAGACTTTGACTCTTTCGGTTGTCGGACCTTGATGGTCACGTCGGTCCCCTCGTCGCCGCGCAATCGGTCGACCGCGTCGCGCAGATCCATGCCCTTGGTGTCAACGCCGTTGATCTGTTCGATCAGATCGCCCGGCCTGGCTCCCGCTCGATCGGCAGGCCCTCCCACGAAGACCTCCGCCATCGACGGCCGCTTCTCTTGGGGGTCGGTCATCAAGGCGATGTGGATGCCCACGTAGCGGTTGCCTGCGAACTGCTCTTCCACCGTGCGGTCCTTGGCCGAGATCAATCGAGCGCCTCCGGGAACGCTGGCGAGCAAACCGTCGAAAAGAACTTCCTCGAGCTTTGTCGCCGCGACGGACTTGGCAGTTGACTTCGGCCAGATGTCGACGAGGAGTGTCGCGAGCTGATCGGGAGTCGACAGCGCCGAGACGCGGCGGCTCAGCCCGAGCGGGACCGGCAATCCCGCGGACTTGTACACCGCTTTGATCCCGCCAAGGATCATTTGCTGCCGCGCCGGAGGGTCGATGTGATGGTCCAAGACGGCTTCGGTGATGTCTCCGATGCGCCTGGCCAAATCGGGGGGGGGCGTCGGCGTTGGCGTCGATGGCGCTCGCGAGGGTTGATCCGCGATCGCCGCTCGTGAGCAAACGATGATTGCCGCCGAGACGGCGATGAGACAGATCAAAGTTTTCCGTATGGGTTGTTTCATGGCGCTACCTCGTGACTCAGAACGTAGGTCGGCTGTTTTTGACTGATATTCGGATCTGACGGTAAGTCGCCTCGGTCGTTCACTTCCGAAGGCTGTTGGTTCATTCCTCAAACTGAACTCGCGTCAGGTCGCGGCGACCATGGAGGATTCGAAGCACCAGAATCGTGTCCTCAAATGGACTGTAAAACACCACATACGGGCGAACGGGGAAGCTTCGAAGGCCCCGAGAGAGCTCCTCTCTGAGCCGTCCACTCTCGGGAAACTGGGCATGGTTGTGGCATTTATCGAAGATCTGGGTCACCACACGATCGGCGGTCCGTTGGTCCCGATCAGAGGCGATCGAATACCAGATTTCACGGAGGTCAACTTTGGCCTGGTCGGTCAGCTTTGGCTCGTTCACCGGCTCTTCGACTTGAGGTCAGCCGCCAACCGCTTGCGTCCCTGGGCCTTGATCTCCTTGAGCGTCTCTTTATTGAACGCGGAAACCTCCCCTCGGTTGGCCTGGTCGATGCCAACTTGAATCTCACGCCGTAGCTCCTCCAGCCTCCCACGATGGACCTCGTCCTTCTGCTTGAGGAGTCGCAACCCTTCGCGGATCACCTCGCTTGCGGAGTGGTAGAGGCCGCTTTGGACCTTGCCGCTAACGTACTGCTCGAGCTCCGGCGTCAGTGATACATTCATGCGCGGTTGGTTCCTTCTGAAGTGAGCAAAGGGCTGCACGAGCATCGTACGACCGATCACGAAAAATAGCAATATTTGTTATTAGACCGACCGAGGAGAGAAGTGATCGAAGTCTCAGGAAAGTCATCCCCTCTCTACTTCTTGATCATCCACACTTCGCTCACCTGGCAGCCGCGGCCGTTGCCGCCGCGGCCTGGCTCGGCGTGCCAGCTCAGGTTCAAGACACCGGCGCGCATCGCGTCGCGCGGGATGTCGAATTCCAGCGGCTTCATGTCTCTCGGCTTGAGCAAGAACGGATGCACCTCGATCGACTCGCCGGCCACGAGTCGCAGCTTTGCCTGGAACATATCGCCGGTGTAGACCACGCGGATCTTGTAGGCCGCGGTCCGCTCGAGCCCGGAGTAGCGCATCCGCAGCGGCTCGTCATAGAGCGAGCCGGCATGGCGGCACCAGGAGCGCCGCCACTCCGGCTCCTGGTCAAAGCCGGTCAGCGTGCCGTGGAGGAAGGCGGGGTCTTTGTCATAGGCCGAGCCCATGACGACGTGGGGCCGACGGAGCGGGTCGCCCAGGTCGTCGTAGAAACCGCCGGGGCCCGGATTGGTCCAGTTGACGATCGCGTCGATTTCGCTCAGGCGAGATTCCTCGCCCGTGAGCTTGCGGATTGCCTCGAACCGGCTCTCGAGCCAGCCTCGGTTGTTCAAGGGAGCGTCGACCGTGTCGAGGGTCGCGCCGCGGCCGACGGAGATCGCCTTGTAGCGGGGCACGCTCAGTTGCATGTGGATGCTTTGAAAGAGCGCTTCGGCCAGGGTGAAGATCCGCGCGCGCAGGTCGGCCGCGGGGGGATGCGTCACCGACCGGTTGAGGATCGCCACGGCTTGCTCGATCGCCAGGCGCGAGCCAAGCTCGCGGGCGATCCGCAGCCGTGCCAGTGCCTGCTCCTCCAGTTCGGTTTCGGAGATCAAGCGGCAGCGCTCGAAGGCATCGTAATAAGCGCGGTAGAGCGCCTGCTGAAACCGCCAGTTCAAGAGGACGTCGGGCCGCGCACGCCGTTCCAGGGCGCGGAACTGCTGGAGCGTCGTATCGACCGAGCCGTTGGCCACGAGCGGCCCGCGCCAGTTTTGCTCGAGGGCCAGGAGACCGTGGGCGAATGCGTCGGCTTCGTTGGGCGCAACGCCGAGGAAGTAGCGGCTGTAATCCCGGAGGACCTCGAGCACATCGGCCTCAGGGTCCCAGCCCAGAGCACTCCAGACGATCTTGTTGACGTCGTCGTTGCAACCTTCCGAATACGTGATGAAGCCGATCGTCTGGGCGGCGAATGCGTGGAAGATCGTTGCTTCGTCGCGGGGGCGGGGATTGATCACCTCGCGGCCTTCGGTCAGGGAGTAGGCCACGTCCCAATCGGGAACCGGGTACTGGCACCGCAGGCTGTGCGTGATGTCCGGGTAATCACGGATCGGGTACTTGGCGGGTATGGCCTTCCTCAGCTCGGGCAAGCTCACGCGGACCTGCGGGCCATACACGACGCCGCCCAGCCAGGAGGGCTCGGCGCGAACCAAGGTCAGGAACTCGTCGAGCCATTGCCGCGGGAAGCTTTGCGGCGAGACCCACATCTGGGCGTCGGGATGAAAGCGGCGCAGGTTGGCGGCCTGCTTCTCCAGGAGGGCCATCAACACCTGGGGACGAGTGTGCCCGGGGTCGCCGCCCGGCACGAAGACGGCGTCGATCCGGGATAGCTTCTGGAAGACCTCGGCCCACTCCGCCATCGCGTGCTCGACCGTCCGGGGATCGGCGTAATCGGCATCCATCGCGGGATACCAGATCCAGACGTCGAGGCCGTAGTCGGCGCCGATCCTGGACATCCCGGCCATCATCTCGAGCGGTGGCAGGGGGAAGTGGGGGCTGTCGGCGGCATCATCGGAACGGGGCGGGATCAGCTCGATGGCGTTGGTGCCGAAGACGGCCAGGTCCCGGATATACCGATCCCACTGCTCCAGGTCCCAGCCGTCGTAAGAATTGGTCTTGGGGCGATAGCCAAGCTGGTGCCCGCGGAGCGGGTACCTGGGGGACTCAGCCAGGTTGAGCTCATCCGGCAGCGACACCCGCCCGGCCGCCATGTGCAGCGCGCGCAGCAGGCGGCCGACGCCGAAGAGGACGCCTCGGGCATCATTGCCGATCACCGACACGACCGGCACACCGCCCGCGCCACCGCCCTCCGTCTGAATGCGGAAGCCTTCCTTCTCCTTGCCGGCAGCAAGCGAGGGAACGTGTTGCCGGAGCTCGCCGGGGAACGAGTCGAGCAAGCGAGCCGGGCCGACCGCAATGATCGGCACCGCGCCGGCCGGCCATCGGATCATGACGTCCCAGCCGATCCGTGACCGCTTCCGCACTTCCTCGACCAGGAGCCGCACCGCCTTGTTCTCAGGACCCGAAAGCCCATCCGGCACGACCACGATCGCACGGCTCAGGTCGAGCTCGCCGGCGCACGCCCTGCTCGAGGCGCCGACTCCCCCGGCCAAGACCATCCCGATCATCCATCCCTTGGTGAACGATTTCATCCCAAGCATTGATACATCCCTCTATGATGATGAAGGGAATCTCGTTCGTGATTCAACTGGGTCCTTTTTCTTTTGGCCGATCTGATCGTAGCCGGATCGACTGGGCGACTCAAGTCGCGGATGGCTACCTGAAACACGTTCTCTCTGAGTCGTTGAAGTTGGTAGGCTTGACGAGGTCGGAACACGGCTCAAGAGGAGACGGCCAAGTCATGACCAAGCGCACCCCGGTGGTCGACACGCCGCGCACACTCGTCGAGGGCCAGCGGCTGGACCAGCCCACGTTCCACGCCCTCTACGAGGCGATGCCGCCCGGCACCCAGGCCGAGCTGATCAACGGAGTGGTTCTCATGCCCAGTCCCTTCGCCTGTTTTACCGATTGTTAGACCTCAGCACCGGTCTCAACCGGCCCTTGACTCGGCTCGGTTGGTCAGCAGGGTGAAGACCGCTAACAGTCCGATCAAGAAGTCAAGATTTCCGGAAAACACTTTGACCCACCCCTGCGACGATTTACGATAGGTCTGAGCCCGGTCCTGATCGAATGGGGTTCGCGCCGCGAGCCAAGGCGGGAAGCTCGCGGGTGAAATCGAGCGCTTTCCGCTCATCAAACACTCGGGGAGACGATGATCATGCCGTCCAAGGAGACCAAGCGAAGCGGTGTGCCCGCCGGTGGCGCGACGACTCGACGCAATAGCCCCAGCCCCCTGCGGGCTTTCTTGTGCCACTCGAGTCAGGATTCCGAGTTCGTCATCGAAGTGGCCAAACACTTGATGCGAAACTTTGATGAGGTCTTCTACTACGAGGACTATCAGCGAGCGAACGTGCCGTTTACGGAAACGATCAATGAGTTCAATGCCCGAAGCCCGATCTTCATCGTTTTCCTGGGGAAGGAATTGACAAAATGGCAGCGCGAGGAAATTGCGACTGCCCAAGCACTGCACAACAAGGGGCAAACGCGGCGATTGTTCCTGGTCCGGATCGCCAGAAAGGGCAGTTTCAGCACGATTCCCAAGGTGTGCAGCACAATGAACCATTGGTTCGGTATCGATGTGCGGACGACGAGTCTGGAGGATGCAGAGAACGTCGCCAATCGCATCTTCCAGGAAGTCGTGAAGGCGCCGACTCCGCCTCTACCCGATCATTATCAATGGCGATCGATCGACGACTTGCCGCTGAATCCCCATCTCTTTTCCTATGAGAAGGACATCATCGATTTCTTCAAGGACAAGATCCGGTATGGAGCCAAGCTCCACGAAAAGGAACCTGAAGCGGGAACGGCTGGGGCCCAGAGTGAGCGCGGAATGTATCGTTACACACGCGAAGAGATTCGAGAAAAGATTCTCCAGGGTTGCCCCACGGAATGGCCGGACGTCGAGCTCTGTAAGTGGCACAGCTCGCGGGAGGTCCACGAGGGCCTTAAAGAGAACGACGTCGGCAAGCCCCGTCCCCCCGAAGCCCGCGTCGTCACGGCGGCCCTGATCAGCCAGCTCAGCCACTCCGATGCCGAGCCGAGGCCAGACGGAATGAAGCTCTCGGGGCTCCTCAGTTTTCCGGAAGCCGGACCAAGGTCACAACTGCTCTTTCCCCATCCCAACCAGCGCGAGCTCAAAGTGGCAATTCTCGTCTCGGGGGGAATCGCCCCCGGGATCAACGCGGTGATCGACGGCATCACGCAGCGTCATTGGCTGTATGCAACTCGGGGAAACTACGTCGGTTTCCTGGAGATTCACGGCCTCCAGAACGGTTTCCTCGCCTTCGATGACCTCGACAAATCGATGATCCCTCTCACTCCCGCGACGACATCGGATCATGTCAACGAGGGCGGGTCGATCATCGGGACTTCGCGTGCCGAGGTCCTCATCGACGCCAATCGTCGCATCAACAATCTCTTACAGATTTACAACCAGCTCTCGACCAAGAGAATCGATATTCTCTACATCATCGGCGGCGACGGCAGCATGCGGGCCGCCCATGCACTCTGGAACATCGCCCGGAAGGGTAAAGTCACCGATCCGCACCCCTTGTCGGTGGTCGCCATCCCCAAGACGATGGATAACGACATCCTCTGGGTGTGGCAGACCTTCGGCTTCCTTTCCGCGGTGGAGAAGGCGCGTGAGATCGTCGAGCACCTTAGTACAGAAGTACGTTCCAACCCGCGCCTTTGCGTGGTCCAGCTCTTCGGTTCGGATTCCGGCTTCGTCGTCAGTCATGCCGTACTCGCCAGCGGCACCGGGCGTTGCGACCTGGCGCTGATACCGGAGAATCCGTTCAGCATGAAATCCATTGCCGAGCACCTGATGACCCGCATGTGCGAGAAGCAGCAGCGCATTCCCTTCGGACTCGTCGTCATGGCGGAGACCGCAATCCCCACTGACGCTCTGGATTATCTCGGTCCGCCTGATGGCGATCCCCAACTGGATGTCGGCCTGAGCAAGGAGGAGAAGGAGGAGATCCGTCGGTTCGATCGCCTTCGCAAGATGGGCGGTCGGATCCAGGGCCAGACCGACGACCTCCTCCGCTCCGCGGGGCTCAAGATCGTCAGTCGCGGGCTCTACAAGTTGCTCCACGGTCGGAAGATCAAGACCAGGAAACAGTTCAACGTACAGCCCGAGTGGGAGAAGCTGCGCTTCTTCACGAATGAGCCCCGACACGTGTTGCGTGCCATTCCACCGAGTTGTTCCGACATCATCATCGGGCACAGACTTGGTACGCTCGCTGTCGACAATGCGATGGCCGGCTACGCCGACTTCATGATCAGTCAGTGGTTGACCGAGTACGTACTTGTGCCCTTGAAGCTTGTTGTCCTGGGGCGCAAACGCATCCCTGGGTCGGGGATATTCTGGAAGTCGGTTCTGGCCAAGACCGGACAACCGTCAAGCCTGGAGTAGTACCCCCCCCGGCCCGAGGTCCGATTTCCGCGGACAACTGTCTTCATTTTGGAAAGGGAGACCGCCTGAGTGCAGTATCCCCGGAACTCGGGCATGGTGTCGCCGGCACCCCGGTGAAAGACCCCGCGAAGACGGATGTGAGGCTCCAGTTGCAGCAAAGCTCTCGCAGGCGCCCGTTCCCCAAGCCCACCGAACAATGGGACATTCCTCAGATCCCCCCGATCCTTCAAGACCGCGCCCTCGAAAATGCGTTAGAAGAATGATACAATAGTTGCAGTCGACCAAGGAATACTCTAAAGGAATCCTCGGTTGCCAGCGGAGAGTTCGAAGACGAGTCAGCGACAGGTTGACGAACCCTGACCGAATTCATCCCGAGGCCCCTTGGCAGGAACCCAATCATGTCCGACAGCGAGGTCGTTCACGTCGATGTGGCCGTTGCCCTGGTGACCGACGACAACCAGCGGGTACTGGTCACCTTCCATGAGAGCTGGGGGATGTTCACCTTGCCCATGACCCGCCGGCGCAGGGGCTCGCAAAGTCCCGAGCCGAGGAAGCGGGCCGTGCTTCGCGCCGCGGTGCACGCACTGGGGGTCCCGGTCCGGCTGGTCGAGGAAGGGCCCAGGCGCGTTCTGGGCCGGCTCCAGTCCGGGCGGCAACTGGTGGACAAGATCTACACCTACAACGTCTTCCACGTCGAGCCCCACCCCGACTTCGCCGGCCGGCTCCAGATTCAGCAGCCCCACCTCTGGCTCTCACCGCACCTGATCCTCTCGGGCGCCTATGAGCCGATCTCGGAGTCAGCGCGGTTCATCCTCCGCAGCGTGCTGGACGACTTCGAGATCCCGGCCCGCATCCAGCACACAAGTGCACTCATCGTCCAGCGCGACGACCCGGAGCGGGGCCGGGAGTTCCTGGTGCGCTGGAATCGCGATTGGGGATACGCTCTGCCCACGAAGCGGTGGCCGCCGCCGGACTCGACCGGGCCAGCCGACCTGACATCCACCGCACTGGCGGGAGCCAAGCGGGTGGCTCGCGAGGAGCTGGGCCTGGAGCCGGCAACGGACGTGACCCTGACGCCGGCGCGGTCTCCCGAGCTCACCACCCACGGAGTCAGCGCGACAAAGGGATCACCCGCGTTCGAGATGGCGACGCAGTATATTCACAGCCTCTTCGACGCCAGGCTTCGCCATCCGGACAAGCTCCATTCCGACAAGCCGCTGGCATGGGTCACGCAGGATGAAATCCACCAGGCCTGGACCGCCGGGGCACATCCGGCTCCCGACTCATCACCGCAGCGCGCCGGGCGGATCTCGCGCACGGTCTACGAGATCCTGCAAGCGCTGGGGGTGATCGCGGAGATCGACCCGCCGGAGGTCCTGGAGGAGATCGTGGACTTGAGCAAGCGGATTGAGGCGCGTATGAGGGCACCGTCAAGTGGAGACGAGCCATGAGACAATCCGAAGCCGCCGTCGCCTTGATCCGCCGCCAGCAGGACGATCAGACTCACTGGCTCGCCCAGTGGAACCCGAAGTGGCAGGCATACCACTTCGTCTCGGGACACCGGAGGCACGACGAGACCTTCCGGGACTGTCTGGTGCGCGAGATCGAGGAAGAGCTGCATCTCAGCGAGGGAACCGATTACCGGGTTTCGGCTGAGGATCCCACACATCTGGAATTCATGGCCTTTTCTCAGAGCACACAGACCGAAACGCGCTATGTCATGGAGCTGTTCAACGTGGAGCTGAGCTCAGGGGCTCATCCCAGGGTAGCGGCCGATCCAGCCAACCGCTGGCTGACCGAGGCTGAGATCGAGGCCGGGCAAACCCAGGATGGCCGGCCGGTCAGTGCCACGATGAAGCGGCTGCTCGGTGTGATCATTCGGAAGACTTGACGAGGGAGCGCACACGATGTCGCCGGAAACAGCGAGGACAGGCTTCGACCTGTTCATCAGCTATGCCCATGCCGACGACCGGCACGAGAACCGGGAGAAAGTGGCGGCGCTGGTCGAGGCGATCAAGGCCGACTACCTGCGCGTGACCGGTGCGGCGCTCAACGTGTTCTTCGACACCCACGCGATTCGCTCGATGGACGACTGGGAGGCGAAGATCCTTACCGGGCTGCGCGAGTCGAAGATGATGGTGGCCGTGCTCTCGCCGAGCTACTTCCAGAGCGACTTCTGCCGCCGGGAGTGGGAGATCTACGTCGAGACCGAGCTGGCCCACGCGCTGCCGGGGGACGGGATCACGCCGATCTACGTGGTCAAGCACCCGGCGTTCGAGGCCGACCCGGTGGACGAACGGCTCCGGCACTGGATCAAGGATCTGCGGCGACGGCAGTACATCGAGTGGCTTCCCTTCTGGCCCGAGGGGGCGAAGGCGCTCGAGCGCGAGGACGTCCGCCGGCGGCTGGCCGCCCGGCCCGGCCAGATCGCCGAGCGGCTCCATCGGGCGGCTGTGCGCGACGCCTCGCCCAACACGGTTCCGCTGCCCAGCGTTCACTTCGTGGGCCGGCGCGACGAGATGCACGCCCTGCTCAACGACCTGATCGCCGGCCAGATCGGCGCGATCACGGCGGTGCACGGCATTCCCGGCATCGGCAAGAGCATGCTGGCGTTCGCCTACGCCTGGGGCTACGGCTACAAATATCCCGGCGGCCGGTTTCTGATCCAGGCGGCCAACCTGGCCGACCTGGCCGCCGGCATGATCGCCCTGGCTGAGCCGAAGGGGGTCGCGCTCGGCGACGAGGAGCGAAAGAGCCCCGAGGTCGCCCTGGCCAAGGTGAAGGCGGCGTTCGAAACCGGCCCACCGGCCTTGATAGTAATCGACAACGTCGACGACCCCGCGCTGTTAACGCCCCAGGCCCGCGAGCGGGCCTTGCCCAAGGGCGATCACATCCACGTGCTGGTCACCACCCGGGTCTCGCCGGAGGACCTGCCCCGCATCCGCTGCCTGGCGCTGGACGCGTTGCAGACGGACGACGCGATGGCCCTGTTGCACAGCTTCCGCCCGATCGCCGACTCGCCCCAGGACGACGAGTGGAAGGCGGCGCTCGGGGTCGTGCGCCGGCTGGGGGGCCACGCCCTGGCTGTCGAGGTCGTCGCGGTCTTCCTCCGCGAGAATCCCGAGGTCACGTATCGTGAGTTCGCCGAGTCGCTCGAGCGCGACGGAATCACGCTGATGGAGGAGGAAGTCGGCCCGGAGGCGCGGGGACGGCTGGCCTGGCACACCGAGAGCTCGATCGGCCGGCTGCTCGAGCCGACCCTGGCCGCGCTCGCGCCGGCGGAGCTACGGGCCGTCGAGTACGCCGCGTTCCTGCCGCCCGACAACGTGCCGCTCCCCTGGCTGCGCGATCTCCTGCTCGCCGACTTTCCCGACCTGGCGCGGGCCGGCCTGCGCGATCCGCTCTCGGCGCTGTCCCAGCGGCTGGAGCGGCTCCGCCTGGTCGTGCCTCAGGCGCAGCGGCGTGGAGCGGGGCCCGCGCCCGGCGCCGGCGCGGGCGATGAGCGCCTGGCCCGGATGCACCGGCTGGTGCGGGACGTCGTCCGCAAACGGATCGGTCTGGGCGGGGGAATTCTGCGTGAGCAAGCAGTCCACCAGCATGCGGACAACCGAGGCGACTGGATCAAGAGCCACTGGGGCGAGCGTGGCCTGGCCTGGGAGCTTCCTCCATTGCGCGACCTGGCCCTGGCGCGGATCGATGAGGGGCACCGCGGTGGGTCTCTGCTTGCAGACCGGATCGCCAAGCCGCTCTTGCATACCGGTCGCATGCTGGACGTCCGCGAGCTCTGGCGCAGGAGCGCGGCCATGCTCCAGCGGTTGGCCGACGCGGCACCCGAGAATGCCAGCTACGCTCGCGACCTGTCCGTCAGCTTCATCAAGCTGGGTGACCTGGCGGTGTCCGGTGGCGATCCGGCGGGGGCGCGGCGGTACTTCGCGGACGGACTGACGATCGCGAAGCGGCTGGCCGACGCGGCACCCGAGAACGCCGACTACGCTCGCGACCTGTCGATTATCTACGAACGGCTGGGTGACGTGGCGCGGTCCGGTGGCGATTCGGCGGGTGCGCGGCGGTACTACGCGGACGGCCTGACCATCCGGAAGCGGCTGGCCGACGCGGCACCCGAGAACGCCGACTACGCTCGCGACCTGT
>JBIOJM010000275.1:0-13892 GCA_044450785.1 Isosphaerales bacterium | reverse complement strand
GATACGTTCGGACGAAGCAAAATTCCGTTAGACGTAACTCCAGTTCCCGTAAGGAGCTGACACTCAGGAGCGGTTTTCCCCCAACACACTCGTGTGCGTCATACGTCCTCGCTGTTTCCCTCACAACCGATCAACCTCTCTGGCATCCGATCCAGGCTGCTCCCTCCGTCTTTGGGAACAGGGCGTTCTCGGGGTGGTTGTTTCGAATCCCCAGAGCGCCGTGCGCCCACGCACCCGTCCGGGCCGGTATGCTGTAGGTCAGGCTTTCCAGCCTGACTTCCCCTGGGAATTGACGCAACCACCAGCCCTGAAAACGCTTCCACACCCGATCCTGCATTTCTCACAATTTTTCTTGTAAAAAAAGCGAATAATGGGTGTGCGACCGATGGACGACCGTCGGTCCGGCCTATAGAATAAGGTCAATGGCTAGTGAATGCGCTCCGACTTTGTCTTCATTGCTTACGTTCTCCACTGACCACTGACCACTATTCAAGGTAGTACCCATGTCCGAGTCGTCGGATCGAGCGTTGCTGGACCTGATCCGTCGTAGCGGCCCGGCGACGGTGGTCGAGCTGGCCGCCAGCCTGGGTGTGACGGCCACCGCGATCCGCATCCGGTTGGCACGGTTGGTGGGGGCCGGGTTGGTGGAGCGTCGTGCCGAGCAGCAAAGGCGTGGGCGTCCCCGGCACACCTACCAGGTGAGCGTCGAGGCGCAAAAGCGACTGGGTCAGAATTACGCGGATCTGGCCGTCGTGCTCTGGGAAGAGATGATGAGCAGCGTCGGCGACCGCAAGCTGCGCCGTCTTCTGTTTCTCCGCGTGACCGACCGTCTCGCCGAAATGTATCGTGGTCAGGTGAGCGGCCAGGAATGGGAAGGGCGGTTGATCCAGCTCACCCACTTGCTGCACGACCGGGGAGTCGAGGCCGAGGTGGCCAGAGACGCCGGCGAGTTGATGCCGGTGCTCCGCCAGCATTCCTGCCCATACTACGCGCTTGCCGAGGCCGACCGCGGCATCTGTGCGCTTGAGCGGAAGATGTTCGAGAAAGTGTTGGGACGGAGCCTGCGGCTCAGTCAATGCCGGCTCGACGGCGACCGCTTCTGCGATTTCCAGGCCAAGTCGATGCCGCACTCTCCCCTCGAGCCGGCGCGGGCTGGTTGAAGAAGGGGGAGACGGCGATCGGGTGGAAACCGTCGCCCGGCGAATGGCTGCCGGGGGCGTGGCTGTCTCGAAGCCGATCGATTCATCCGCGAAATGAGTGTCAACAGGGCGACAAACTGATGAGCAAGGTCCTTTCGATCGAAAATCTGCACGTGTCCATCGGGGGGAAGGAGATCCTGCGCGGCGTGGACTTGACGATCCGCCAGGGCGAAATCCACGCCCTGATGGGCCCCAATGGCTCCGGGAAAAGCACGCTGAGCTACGCCCTGATGGGACACCCGAATTACGAGGTCACCGAAGGCTCGATCACTCTCGACGGAGTCGATCTCCAGACTCTGGAGCCCGACGAGCGGGCCAAGGCCGGGTTGTTTCTGGCCTTCCAGTACCCGACGGCGATCCCCGGAGTGTCGGTGGCCAACTTCCTGCGGCACGCGGTCACCAACGTCCGCAACCCGGACCGCAAGGAAGGCCAGGACCTGATCCCCATGCGTGACTTCCGCAAGGAGCTGCGCGAGCAGATGGAGGAGCTGGGGGTCGACCAGGAATTCGCTCGCCGCTACTTGAACGACGGATTCTCCGGCGGCGAAAAGAAGCGAGCCGAGATCCTCCAGCTCGCCATGCTGCGACCGGCCTTCGCCATCCTCGACGAGACCGACAGCGGGCTGGATATCGATGCCGTGCGCATCGTCTCCGAGGGTGTCAATCGCGTTGCGGCACGGTACGGCACCGGCATTCTGGTCATCACCCACTACGAGCGGATCCTGAAAACCATCCAGCCGCAGTTCGTTCACATCCTCTTCGGCGGCCGGATCGTCGAGAACGGCGGGCCGGAGCTGGTCATTGTGCTCGAAAGCAAAGGCTACGACTGGGTCCGCGAGAAATACCCGGACGCGGCCAGGGACGAGGAGGAAATGGAAGCGGCCCTGCAGCAAAAGCCCAAGCAGCCCCTCCAGACCACCGCTCAACGGGCCTACTGACAGACGAGACTGATTACCCCCGAAGAATCGCCGAGAACGAAACTCAACCGCAAAGAAGAAGGGAAAGGCATCCATGTCGACCGATCTGAACCTCCAGGTTGCGGGGATCAAGGACGACTACAAGTACGGGTTCCACGACTCGGAGGAGAATTACTCATTCCGGAGCGGCAAGGGATTGACGCGCGAGATCGTCTGCCAGATCTCGGAGATGAAGAGCGAGCCGCAGTGGATGCGCGACATCCGGCTCAAGGCGCTCGACGTCTTCCGGCAAAAGCCCACCCCGACCTGGGGAGGCGATCTGTCGAAACTCAATTTCGACGACATTCACTATTACATGAAGGCGGCCGACCGCCAGGGCAAGAGCTGGGACGACGTGCCGGCCGAGATCAAGAACACGTTCGAAAAACTGGGAATCCCTGAAGCCGAACGGAAATTCCTGGCCGGTGTCGGGGCCCAGTACGAGTCGGAGGTGGTCTATCACAGCCTCCGCGAGGACCTCCAGAAAAAGGGAGTCATCTTCGTCGATACCGACACGGCCGTCCGCGAGTATCCCGATCTGGTGAAGCAGTATTTCACGACGGTGATCCCGATCCAGGACAACAAGTTCGCCGCGCTCAACACGGCGGTCTGGAGCGGCGGTTCGTTCGTCTACATCCCCTCGGGCGTCAAGGTCGACGTTCCGCTGCAGGCGTATTTCCGGATCAACGCCGAGAACATGGGCCAGTTCGAGCGGACGCTGATCATCGTCGAGGACGGGGCGCAGGTCCATTACGTCGAGGGCTGCACCGCGCCGATGTACTCGACCGAGAGCCTGCACTCGGCGGTGGTCGAGATCATCGTCAAGAAGCACGGCCGCTGCCGCTACACCACCATTCAGAACTGGGCCAACAACATCTACAACCTCGTGACCAAGCGGGCGGTGGCTCACGAGGACGCCCTGATGGAGTGGGTGGACGGCAACCTGGGCAGCAGGCTGACGATGAAGTACCCGGCCGTCTACATGGTGGGCAAGGGGGCTCGGGGTGAGATCCTCTCGATCGCCTTCGCCGGCAAGGGGCAGCACCAGGATGCCGGCGGCAAGGTCGTCCACGCCGCGCCCTACACCAGCTCGCGGATCATCTCCAAGAGCATCAGCAAGAACGGCGGCCGGGCCAGCTACCGCGGCCTCTTGAAGGTCGCAAACGGCGCCAAGGGCTCCAGGTCGAACGTCGTCTGCGACGCCCTGATCCTCGACGAGCACAGCCGCTCGGATACCTACCCCTATATCGAGATCGACGAGGACGACGTCAAGATCGGCCACGAGGCCAGCGTCTCCAAGATCGGCGAGGAACAGCTCTTCTACCTGATGAGCCGCGGGCTTTCCGAGGCCGAGTCGTCGACCTTGATCGTCAGCGGCTTCATCGAGCCCCTGGTCAAGGAGCTGCCCATGGAATACGCCGTCGAAATGAACAAGCTCATCCAGTTGCAGATGGAAGGTTCGGTGGGTTGAGGCGATTGCCCGAAGGAACAGTATGGGTCGCATCATAACTTCAGTGACGATTAGCAATGCCGCCGATCCGTCCAAGAGTCTGCGCTGTGACGCATTGGTGGATACAGGCGCATATTGCATGACCCTGCCGATCGCCTGGAAGGAGCGGCTCGGGGCATTGGAGCAGATCCGCACAGTGGAAGTGGAGACCGCCACGCAGACGGTTGTCGAGGCTTCGATCTGTGGTCCGGTCCGAATCGAGATCGAGGGGTTTCCGCCTACTTTTGGCGAGGTTCTGTTCCTGGACATGACCCCGCAGGATGGGCGGTATGAACCGCTGGTCGGTTACATCACGTTGGAGCAGTCTCAAGCCGCCGTGGATATGCTTGGGCATCGTCTCCTCTACGTGAGAAGAGTGGATCTGAAGAGGCTCGACTAACCTGATGAATAGTGCACCGCTGACCACACCTGTCGGTGCAGGTGGCTTCACCGAGGCGACTTTCGAGGCATTTCTGCGGAAGCGCGACGAGCCCGCCTGGCTGATCCAGCGGCGGCGCGAGGCGTTCGCCCGGTTCGAGGCGTTCGCCTGGCCGAGCGCCCGCGACGAGGAATGGCGGCGGACCGACATCCGTGGGTTTCGGCTCGACTCCTTCGCACCCCCGGCCGCCGAGGAGCCGAGTGCGGAAGCCCGCGCCTCGCTCGAACCCACATGGGAGCTCTCGAAGTCGCCCTACCCCGCCGGGATCGAGCACATCAACGGCGCCGTCGCACGCGAGCCCGATCCGTCGCGAGCGGGCGGCGCGGTCTTCGCCGACCTGGATCGCGCGGTCAAGGACTACCCCGACCTGCTGAAACGCTACCTGCTCACCGAGGCCGTCACGCCCGCCGATGACATTTTCGCGGCGCTGCACGCGGCGTTCTGGACGTGCGGATCGCTACTCTATGTGCCGCGCGGCGTGACGATCGAGGCCCCTTTTTTCAGCCTGATCGGGCTGGCACGGGAGGGTCGCGTCGATTTGAGCCATACTCTCGTCATCCTCGAGGAGGGTGCCGAGGCCACCCTGGTCCGCGAGACCGCGGGGCGCGACGGCGGTCAGACGCCGGCGCTCCATGTCGGCGCCGTCGAGGTCCTGATGGCGGAAGGCGCGCGGCTCCGGCTGGTCAACATCCAGAACTGGGACGAGGCGACCTGGCACTTCAGCCGGGAGCGTGCCCTGGTCGGGCGCGATGCCGCGCTGCAGTGGACCGTCGGCGGCTTAGGCGCGCGGCTCGCCAAGGTCAACCAGGAGGTCGTCTTGAGCGGGCCGGGCGCCAACGCCCAGGTCAATGGTGTCATGTTCACCAGCGGCCGCCAGCACCAGGCCTATTTCACCAGGCAAGACCACGTCGCTCCCCACACGACCAGCGATTTGCTCTACAAAGGGGGCTTGAAGGGAAGGTCGCGCATCGTCTGGAAGGGGATGATCCGGGTCGAGAAGGACGCCCAGCGCACCAATGCCTACCAGAAAAACGACAACCTCGTGCTTTCGGAATTCGCCCGCGCCGACTCGATTCCCGGCCTGGAGATCGAAGCCAACGACGTCCGGTGCACACACGGCGCGACCGCCGGGCGCGTCGACGACGAGGCGGTCTTCTACGCTCAAGCCCGCGGGATCCCACGCGAGACCGCCGTCCGGCTCATCGTCGAGGGCTTCTTCGCCAACGTTTACGATCGGATCACGATCGATCCGGTGCGGGAGACGCTGCGCCAGGCCGTCGCGACCAAGCTCGTCTGAAGCGATTCGATGACGACTTAACCACGGAGTCCACCCCATGGGAGAACCGTACGCTCATCCAGAAGTGCTGGTCTCGGCCGACTGGGTCGAGGCGCATCTCAAGGATCCCAAGGTTCGCATTGTCGAGAGCGACGAAGACATCCTGCTCTACGATCTGACCCATATCGCCGGCGCCGTCAGGATCGACTGGCAAGGCGATCTCCAAGACCAGTTGATTCGCGATTATATCAACGCCGAGAAATTCACCGCCATCTGCTCGAAAACGGGAATCACCACCGACACGACGGTCGTCTTCTACGGTGACAAGTCAAACTGGTGGGCCTGCTACGCTTTTTGGGCCTTCAAGCTGTTTGGCCACGCTGACTGCCGGATCTTGAACGGCGGCCGGAAGCTTTGGCTGGATCAAGGGCGCCCCACGACGACCGTCGTCCCGAGCTATCCTCCGGCTCGATACACTGTCCAGGGCAGCCAGGAGGATCGGATCCGGATCTTCCGCGACGCGGTGGCCGCGCATGCCAAGGCAGGGCTTCCGCTGATCGACGTCCGCAGTCCCAAGGAGTTCACGGGCGAGATGTTGCACATGGAGGCGTATCCCCAGGAAGGCGCGCTCCGCGCCGGCCACATCCCGGGCGCCAAGAGTGTTCCGTGGAGCCGGGCCGTCAATGAGGACGGCACCTTCAAATCAGTCGCCGAGCTCAAGGCGATCTACGAAGATGAAGTGGGTCTCAAACCCGACGACCCCGTGGTCGCCTACTGCCGCATCGGCGAACGCTCGAGCTTGACCTGGTTTGTCTTGACTTACCTGCTGGGCTATTCCAATGTCAAGAATTATGATGGGTCGTGGACCGAGTGGGGCAACCTGGTTCGAGCCCCCATCGCCAAGGGTGCTTGAATCCGGGCCGCGAGCCGCAAACTGCAATTTCCGGGTGAGCCATGCCGACTGCACTGGACACGATCGTCGCCGACCTGAGCGGATGCGACCGGCAGGAACGGATCGACCTCCTGCTCGACTTCGCCAAGAGTCTGCCTCCCTTGCCCGAACGGTTGGCCGCCCAGAAGGATGCGTCCCATCGTGTCGAGGAATGCCAATCTCCGGTCTATTTGTTCGCCGAGCTCGAGGGCGACCGAGTCTCGCTCCACGCCGATGCGCCGATCGAGGCTCCGACGGTCCGCGGGTTCGTCTCGCTCCTCCTCGAGGGACTCCGTGGCGCCACGGTCGAGGAGGTCCTTCAGGTCCCCGGCGACTTGGTCGAGCGCTGCGGGCTGGCGGAGACCTTGGGGATGCTCCGGGTCCGTGGCTTGAGCGGAGTGCTCCGGCGGCTCAAGGGGGAAGTGACCCGGGCGGCGATCGCCCGGGCCAAGTCGAACTCCGATAACACCACCACGGCAACGGTTCCAGGTTGAGCGAGCAATCTCCTTCCAGCCGATCGCCGTTTTCTCGTTCGTGGCGTCCTCCCCGGTTTCCGATCCGATGGGGTTGCCCGCCGCGAGCGCCGAGAAGGACACACCGGGGCATGTCACCATTTATCAAGGTTGCAGCTCGGGGCGAGTTGCCCCCGGGGGGCAAGAAACTGGTCGAAGTGGACGGCCGAGCCATTGCCGTCTTCAACGTCGACGGCGCCTTTCACGCCATCGACGATGTGTGTACCCACGACGGCGGGCCGCTGGCCGAAGGTGAATTGATCGGTTGCGAGATCGAGTGCCCGCGCCACGGTGCCCGCTTCGACGTCAGGACCGGTCGTCCCCTCTGCATGCCGGCGGTCGAGCCGGTGGCGGTCCACGCGATCGAGCTGCGCGGAGATGACGTCTACGTGGCGATCGATGACTGACGTGGTCGAATGACCGGCGGCTCGAATCGAGCTCGATCGCCTCGTCACCGTGGCTGTTAACCACAAGCGAATCGTGTCAGCACCAAGGAGTCGGACCGATGATCGATCAGGACACATTGCTCGCCGCCCTTCGCACCGTCAAGGATCCCGAGTTGAACGTCAACGTGGTCGATCTGGGCCTGGTCTATTCGATCCAGGCCCACGACGATCAAGTCGACGTCGAGATGACGCTGACGTCGCCGGCCTGTCCGGCTGGCCCCGAGATTCTCCGCGGCGCCGTCGTGGCCTTGGAGACTCTCGAGGGCGTCTCCAAAGCCAACGTGAAGCTCGTGATGTCGCCCCCTTGGTCTCCGGACAAAATGTCCGACGCCGCCCGCGACGAGCTGGGGTTCTTTTGAACGGTCGAGCTAACCTCCCTTCCCGTCCATCGAGTGAATTTGGGAAACATTTTCAGGCACGATGATCGCTCATGTTGCCCGTTTGCGACGTCTTTCCGAGTTTTGAGACGTTTGGCGATCGCCTTGATGACTCAGGCCGCGCTTTGTGATAACCTGTCTTAATAAGGAGGGGACGATCGGCATCTCAGTCTGTCCAGAGAGACTGTCCCATTGGTCGAACCTCCTGATCTCTTCGCTCCGCCTGTCAATGAGGTGTCGACTATTTGTCGCGACGGCGCGATGACGACGTTTCAGGCGGACGGACCTTGGGGGGTTCCCGGGCGCGGGATCGGGCAAAGTGGCTCGCAAGAAAACTCCAAAACTTCGTGTCAACGTCAAGGCATCCTTATCTCGCCGTCTGAGAGACATCCGCCAGGAGATCTTTGGCGAGCACGGTGGGCCCGAGCTGGCGCGACGGCTCAATCTTCCCGCCAGGACGTGGTACAACTACGAAACCGGCGTGACCGTTCCGGCCGAGGTCTTGCTCGGCTTCATCGAACAGACCGGCGCCAACCCGATGTGGCTGCTCAACGGTGAGGGCTCGAGATTCCGGAATTCGAACGACGATCGTTTGCTTTCCGAGCTGAGCCCGGTCGAATTGATTCGGCGCGGCCTGGAGGAACTCGAGAACTCTCCGAGCGAGATGGTCGTCGTCGCTCCCGAGAACCTGCCCGGCGACCAGGCGTCGGAGTTCGTCGCGGTCGGGCTGTACCCCCTCTCCGACCTCGCCAAGACGGTCCTCAACACCACGCAGCCCGAAGGGCATGTAATGGCGTACCGGCACTGGTTGCCCAATCCCAACGATACGATCGCGACTCGACTGATCGACGACGCCATGCATCCGATCCTGCCCGCGGGCTCGATCGTGGCGGTCGACCGCTCGGTCACCGATCCGCTCAAGCTCCACGGTCAGATCGTCGCGGCTCGACCCGGTGGAGTGCCGATGATCCGCTGGCTCGACGTCAGCGGCCGCCACGTCATCTTGCGACCGAATCAGAATAACAGCCGAGAATTCCCGTTGATCCCCGTCGAGTACGACAAGCGAGGAAGTCCGCTTGTCATCGGGCAGGTGGTCTGGTCCTGGAGCCGATTCGGCCAGACCTGACCGAGAGGTTTCATGACGCCTTCACGCGTTGCTCCGTTCGAGACGGATCAGCTCTGGCAGCATGCACGCGAGCCGATCTTCTGGCTCGACCCGGCCCTCAAACTGACCTGGGTCAACAGGGCCTGGGAAAAGTTGACCGGTCATCCGGCGGAATCGGTAGTAGGGCTCACCTGCCAGGCTCACGGTTCGACCGGCGCGGGGGACCTGGCCGATCTGGCCGCGAGCTTTCATCCGCCGCCCGAGTCGCTGGCCGGCCAACCCACCGGGACTAAGGCGCTGATCTGTCACGCCCGCGGCGGAGGGACCTGGCACCGTGTCGAGTTCTGGCCGTTTCTCGACGAACACGACGCCTTGATCGGTCTCCTGGGCTGGGTTCGCAGCGCGGACGGCCAGCCAAGCCTTGCCGATTCACAGGCCAACCAGCTTCACGTCGAGCTGCTCGAGATCAGGCGACAGCTTCAAAAGGAAGGTGGGTTCGACAGCTTGATCGGGCTCGGTCCGTCGCACCGGAGGCTGCTCGACCAGGTGCGGCTGGCCGCTGCGTCAACGATCCCGGTGCTCATCGTGGGCGAACCGGGTACCGGAAAGCGGCAGGTCGCACGAGCCATTCATCAGAACGGGCCTGGCCGCCAGCAGCCGTTGATCCCGTTCGACTGTGAGTCGTTGCCGGCCGAGATCCTGGAGCGCGAATTGTTCGGCCTCGAGCGATCCGCCTCGGGCGCGGCGGCGCCCGCCTCCTCTGCCGGCGGGGCGGGAAGACCGCGGTTGTCGCTGGGGGACGGCTCAACCATGTTGATCCGCGAGGTCCTGCTGCTCCCTCGCGACCTTCAAGCGCGGTTGATCGCGGCCCTCGATGCGCCGGTCAGGCTGCTGGCGACCACGTCTTCCGACCCGGAGACCGCGCTCGAGGGCGAGCAGATTCGGCCCGAGCTCTATTTCGCCCTGACCACCCTGGTCCTCCGGCTGGATCCCTTACGCGAGCGCCGCGAGGAGCTGCCGGTCCTCTCGCAACACTTCCTCGAGCGTGCCAATCAACGCGGAGGGGAAGAACGGACTGCGTTTTCACCCGAGGCAATCACGGCCTTGATGACGTACGACTGGCCGGGAAACCTTCGCGAGCTGGCTCGCGTCATCGATCATGCCCACGCTCAACCCCGCGGCGACGGACGCCTGGTTTCCCTCAACGATCTGCCTCCCTCGATTCGCGGCAATCTGGGCGGAGGATTCGCCCCCCCCAAGCCACCGATTTCGATCAAGCCCCTTGACCTCCTGCTGACCGAAGTCGAACGGCGGTCGATCGAAACCGTCTTGCGCCTGGCCCGCGGCAACAAGTCACGCGCCGCCGAGCTGCTGGGGATCTCTCGACCTCGTCTCTACCGCCGCATCAAGGAGCTCAACCTGCCTGACGACCAACCACCGGCTGAGGGCGATCCCCCTCGTTGACCCGGTCGTTCGGTCGGGCGAAACGAAAAGGCCCCTTCACATCCATGCTCCGGGGCCCCCTCGGTAATGCGCTTCACGTGGCAGTCAAGAGCCAGACCATAACGGTTCGAAGGAAACGTGGCAAGGCGAACGTTTATTCACCATGACCGGAGGGAAGACCAGGCGGGCCGATCAGTGACGCCGCGGCGTGGCATCGCCGGCACGTTTGAGGTGGGAGGGGAGCTCGTGGGGACCGTGGTGGGCCCCGAGTCGTGAGTTCCCCACGGCCGCCGTTCCGACCTGGCCATGCTCGGTGAGCCACGTGATGATGCGCTGGGCGGCACGGACGGAGGCGCCGGGCCGGGCCACGTGATGCCGAATCGTCGAGAGGGATGCGGTCGCCCGGGCGCGCGCCTCCGAATCGTCGAGCCAGGCAACCGCCCAGCGGACGAGCTCATCCGAGACGTCTCGCCACGTCAAGTACTCAGGAAACACCTCGGCGTCGGCAAGGAGGTTGACCAGGCTGATGTACTTCGACCGAATGAACCACCGTGCCACCCAGAGATCGAAGCGTTTGACCTTATAGAGGACAACCGAAGGCAAGGCTTCAACCATCAGCTCGAGCCCGACCGAGCCTGAAACGGCCCATGCCACCCGCGCCACCCGGATCAGCTCGGGGGTGCGGCCAGCGTGAATCTCGATTGCCGGACCGTGCAGTGCACCTTTCCCGGAGATCGATTGCGCGATGATTTGCTGTGCCACGGCCTTGTGGCGCTCGTGCAAGCAGGCAACCGCGAAGCGAACGTCCGGACGTTGCCGAGCCAGTTTCCTGGCGGCCCGAATCATGTCGGGCAGGTTGCGCAGGACCTCTTGGGTCCGCGAACCGGGCAAGATCGCCACCAGAGGGCCTGGCCGGCAGTTCTGTTCGGCCAGGAAGCGGTCGTCCAGCGGCCGATCGGCCAGCTCGTCGAAATAAGGATGTCCGACATGGGCCGCCGCGGCGACACCGCGCGCGTGATACCAGGCGGGCTCGAAGGGAAGACTGCACAGGACCTCATCGACGTACTTGCGAACCTTACGCACGCGCCAGCTTCCCCACGCCCAGATCTGCGGAGGCACGAAATAAAAGACCGGGATCCCTCGGGCCTTGGCGCGGCGGGCGATCCACCAGTGCAGACCGGGATAATCGACCAGCACCACCGCGTCGGGCCGCTCGTCCCGAAAGAAGCCATCCGCCTTGAAAATCAGCCGAATGAATGTCACCAGATTGATCAGAACGTTCAGGAACCACATGACCGCCAGGTTGGCCAGCGGGTAGAGCAGACTCGCGCCGGCCTCCGCCATTCTGGGTCCGCCGAAACCGACAAACCGGGTGTCCGGGACACGTCGACGGAACGCGCGGATCAGATTGGCGGCGTGCAGATCGCCACTCGGCTCTCCGGCGGAGATGAAGATCAGCATGAGAGGTGACTCGCTTCCTTGCATCGCGATTCAGCTTCGACCAATCCCTCGATCGAGGCTCAGCCTAGCAGATGAAACCCTTCCTGAGAAGGGTAAGTCATGGGGGGTGAACACGGTCTAGACAAGGGTTCTTTTACAACTGTCAGAATCGCACAGGATCGTTATGAGGCGCGTCAAGTGGTTCGATGGATCACGCACGTCGTACAAATGCCGGGAACCTCCGCCCGACCCGGCTGGTCGCCTGGATGTACTCGGCCGTCGTCTTGGGCTGACCGCCAACAACCATCAATCCGAGCCGTTGCACGTCCACTCCGACCGAGACCATGTTGGTCGCCAGCAGCACGTCGATGGGCCGCCTGGGCATGTCCTTGAGCTGCCCCCGCCTCTTCATCTCCTTGCGCCTCGCCTCGCTCTGGGGGTCGAACGCCACCTCAAGCTGGTCGAGCACGTTGGGAATGTCCGTCGAGTCTTTGCGGGAGGTCAGCTCGTCAATCAGTGGATCTGGTCCCCGGCCTTGCGGATCGTCGCCGTCGAGGCAATCAGCTTGGGACGAACGGTCTTGCCGTTCACGTCCCACGAGCAGAGCCTGTCCACCGCCGTCTCGTACAGGCCCACGAGCGTTCCCAGCGGGCCGCTGATCAGGTGCAGCTCATCCTGGATGATCAAATCAGGCGGCCTGGTCGGTCGTGTTCGGCGTGGTCTTCTGCCCGACCCAGAGTCCGATGCGGAACGGCTCCTTGCCCCACTTCGCCTCGTCGCCCCGCCGGATGACCTCGCAGGCACAGATCAGGGCGGCGGCTCGCTGGAACTGCTGGATGGTCAGCAGCCGCAGCGTGTATCTCATCAGAACCGCAACGCCCTGTTCCCCGGAACGACCGCCCACCGGCCCCTGGAGCCGCCGCAGGCCCATGGTATAGGCCGATAGACCGAGGTACGCCTCGGTCTTGCCGCCGCCCGTGGGAAACCACAGAAGGTCAGCGACCGCCTCGGCGGCGTCCGACCGGTCCTTGTGATCGAGCCTGGTGATCCCCGGCAAGTTGAGCAGCAAGAAGGCCATCTGAAAGGGATACCACGACCGGTTGGCGGGCACGTCGACGGCCCGCTCGTCCACCGGTTCTTCCCGCCTTTTTTTCAGGGAAATGATCGTGTGCACGCGCTGCTGCCACATGGCCAGGTTGGCGAACCGGAACGCTTGGGCGGCTTTCTCATCCTCCAGGAGCAGCGTCAGGCCGGCCTCGATGCGCCCGAGGGCCTCCCGGCACCGGCCCAAGGCCGTCTTGCCCGGCGTTTGATAGCTGGCGATGTCGGGCTTGGTGAGGTCCGCTTGCCGGTCGTCGATCCACGCCGCATAAGCGGCGAGCAGGGGCCGCAGCTTCGCCCCCAGTTGAGCCGTGGGCGTCTCGCCGAGCTCCCACATGTCCACGACCAGCCCGGCCAGGTCGGGCCAGTCGGCAACGGTCGGGGGCGTGGTTTGGGGCACCTCGTAGGCGGGAACCACCACTGTCGAGAGCCGGCGCGCCCGGTCGCGGACCCCCTCGGGGCAATCAGCGTGGAGGCTGACTCCGTGCCCCACGCCGAACTCGACCTGATGGCGGTAGAGCATCGCCATCTCCTGCTGCTCCGCGAACGTGACCGGATCGGCCTTGCCGGGTTCTTTCTGGTGGGCGTGGCTCTGGAAGACCGGCCCATGGTCGGGGGATTCGACGATCAGTTCCGGCTGGAACAGCCAGGCTGCGTCCCTCAGCTTCTTTGGCTCAGCCTACCCGTTGACAAGGAACAGGGTGACGCTCCAGAAGTGCTCTCGCATGCGAACGAGCCCCTGCACCTGCACCTGGGGGAACTTGGCGTCCGGGGTCCAGTTCAGCCGGCCGGCCGTCAGAGCGATCGGCTCGGAGACGGCCTCACGCTGGCTCCGCTTCCAGACCAGCTTTTTGTCGCCGCTCGGGGTGGTGAGGGTCGCGCTCCGGTCCCGGTGGTAGTGGCCCCAGCGGGCCTTGATCTGGAGGGCCTCCGCATCCAGCCTGACGCAGAAAGTCATCCCGAACGACGACGGGAACATCGTCTTGTTCGCCGGGGACGTGCTCTCGGCGGTGCCGTCCTCGACCGGGCCGCTGCCGCCTTGGGGAAGCTCGTCGAATTCCTCCGGGGAACGCTCCTGCCGCTTGGGCGCGAGCATCCCGACCAGGTAGCGGTCCCGCACGCTCTGTTCTGCGATCTCCTCCTCGGGCCCGCCGACCGGCCCCAGGAGGTCCTTGAGG
>JBIOJM010000274.1:0-13897 GCA_044450785.1 Isosphaerales bacterium | reverse complement strand
GACGCCGTCGCCGGAATCAGCGGCTCAGGCAGCTCCAGCCTCGAGGGGGTCAGCCCGTCGCTGAGCTACTACAGCGGGACCTACACCAGCGCCTCCCAGCTCGCCGGCCTCACCCCGCTATCCGCCGCGCCGAGCCAGGCCGGCTCGTACACCGTCCTGGCCAGCTTCGCGGGCAGCACCGACTACACCACCGGCTCGGCTCTGGCTAACTTCACCATCGCCCAGTCCACGCCGGCGGTGGGCGTCTCCGATCCCGGCGGCACGTACAATGACACCGCCTTCCCGGCCACGGCCACCGTCGCCGGAATCAGCGGCTCCGGCGGCTCCGGCCTTGAGGGGGTCAGCCCGTCGCTGAGCTACTACAGCGGGACCTACACCAGCGCCGCGCAGCTCAGCGGCCTTACCCCGCTATCCGCCGCGCCGAGCCAGGCCGGCTCGTACACCGTCCTGGCCAGCTTCGCCGGCAGCACCGACTACACCACCGGCTCGGCTCTGGCTAACGTCACGATCACCCAGGCCACGCCGGCGGTGGGCGTCTCCGATCCCGGCGGCACGTACAATGACACCGCCTTCCCGGCCACGGCCACCGTCGCCGGGGTCAGCGGCTCGGCCGCCTCGAGCCTCGAGGGGGTGATCCCGTCGCTGAGCTACTACAGCGGGACCTACACCAGCGCCGCGCAGCTCAGCGGCCTTACCCCGCTGTCCGCCGCGCCGAGCCAGGCGGGCTCGTACACCGTCCTGGCCAGCTTCGCGGGCAGCACCGACTACACCGCCCGCTCGGCTCTGGCTAACTTCACCGTCGCCAAGGCCACGCCGTCCCTCAACCTGGCCTCGTCGGGCGGCTCGGCCGTCTTCGGACAGCCCGTCACGTTCGTCGCGACGGTGGCCGCTGCCGTCACCGGCGCCGGCACGCCGGGCGGGACGGTCACTTTCCTCGACGGCACCAACCCGCTGGCCACCGTCCCGCTCGACGGTTCCGGCAGGGCGACCCTGACCACCTCGGACCTGGGCCTCGGCTCTCATTCGATCACCACGACTTACAACGGCGGCGCCGGCTTCCTCGGCGTGCAGTCGGGATCGGCCCCCGAGTCGGTCGCCCAGGCCGGCACCCAGGTGGTGCTGGTACGGCACCCGGTCTTCAAGAAGAAGAAATTGGTCTCGGTCGGCCTGACGGCGGAGATCGAGCCCTTCGCTCCCGGCGGGGGCGTTCCGACCGGCTCGGTGGCGTTCGAGCTCTTGACCAAGAAGAGAAAAAAGATCCAGACGAAGACGCTCGGGACAGTGGCCTTGAGCGCCGGCGAGGCGACGTTGACGTTAAAGGCCAATCAAATGCTGGGCAAGGCGATCACGATCGTTTACGGCGGCGACACGAACTTCCGGGCGAGCACGGCAAGTCCGCCGAAACTGACGCAGAAGGGGCTCAAGAGCCTGGCGCGTCCGATGGTCGCGTTCCTCAATCGCGCCGGCGTGCGTCCCGCCGTGGCCACCGCATCCGACCACGGCGTACGCCCTTGAATCAGGCGTACGTCGAACCGGTCGCCGTGGGAGATACTCTGCCGGACATGCCAGTTTTCCTCGACTCCGACACCTACATCCTCGCGCCGCTGGAGATGACGTATCTCGCGACATGGGAGACGTGCCCGGAACCACTTCGTGAATTGATCTCGACTCCAGTTCAATGACTCGTGCCGCCATCGACTTCACACCGTCTTCGCTCACACGAATTCGAGGTACTCGCGCAACGTCCACACCAGTCCGATCACGATCCAGAGAACTCCCAGGACCCGTCCCATCAGGTCAATCCAATCGGCCGATCGTCGCCACCGACCGCTGAAATACTGGACAAGCCACGTGACTGCCACGGCCAGGCCGACATACATGAACACCTCGTCGGCCAGATACTTTTGCGCCCAATCCTCGGGAGTGATGTTCCGTCTCGAGCGAGCCACGTACCCGACATTCATGGCTAACAGCAGTGCGACGACGCTCCAGAACCAGCCAAAAAGCGCCGCCAGGCAGGCGGCCATCCCCGGCTGCCGCCAGATCCGCCGCCAGCTTGGCCGCGGTGAGCGCATCCGCAGTGCGATCAGCAAGAACGTCCACGGCGCCACCAACGGGACGAGATGCACCGTGATGTCGGAGCACGTGACGAGAGCCTGCGTGGTGGACCACGTGTGGATATCGGGAATGCCGAGGTCCGCGATCCAGATCCAGCCCCTGAACAAATTCCGGCGACTCAACTGATACATTCCCATGCCGATCGCCGCCGAGCCGACCAGCAGAACGGCGTCAAGCAGAGTCATCCTCCGTCGGCGATCGGGCGACATTGGCTGTCTCCGTTTTGCAAAGTCGCCGTGGATGGGCGACTCGGGGATCATTTCTCTGACCCGGTTGTCCGTCCCTTGTGCTCCGTGCGGATCGGTCCCGTGGGGAGATTCTCTTTCAGGTATCGCGTCATCAGCTCGCGGAGGTGAAGCGTCGTGTTCTGTCCTTCGTAGATGCCATGAGAACGGTTCGGGTATGCCATCATCTGGAACGGTTTGTTGTGCCGGATCAGTTCATTGATCAGGGCTTCGGTTCCCTGGTAATGGCAGTTGTCGTCTCCGGTGCCGTGGATCAGGAGCAGGTTGCCCTTGAGCTGATGGGCGAAGTTGATCGGCGACCCCTGGATGAAGCCCTCGACGTTATCGCCCGGCAGACCCATGTAGCGCTCTTGATAGATGGTGTCGTAGTACCGTTGGTTGCTGACCGGTGCGACGGCGATGGCCGTCTTGTAAATCTCGGGGTACTTGAAGACGGCATTCAAGCTCATGGAGCCGCCTCCGCTCCAGCCCCAGATGCCGACGCGCTCGCCGTCGATATACGGTCGTTTGCGCAAGACCTCTTTCACGGCGGCGGCCTGATCCTTGGGGGCCAGGACGCCGATCTGGTGGTAGACCGCCTTGCGCCAGGCCCGGCCGCGGGGGGCGGGTGTGCCTCGGTTATCGAAGCTCATGACGATATAGCCGTTCTGGGCGAGCATCCGGTGCCAGAGGTGGTTGCCGCCCCCCCAGCGATCGAGCACCGACTGAGCGGCGGGCTCTCCATAGACATGCACGAGCAGCGGGTACTTCGCGGTCGAATCGAAGCCGGGCGGCAGCATACACCAGGCGTCCAGGGCGATACCCTCGCCGATGTCGACCCGGAAGAAGTCCGCTCGCCCCTTTTTGAGCGATTCAACCTTGCCCGCCAGTGCCTTGTTGTCGGAGATGAGCCGAACCTGCCCGTGGGTGGCCAGGCCGATCAGGGCCGTCCTCGGGATGGTCTCGAATGCGGAAAATCGGTGGATCGCCCACCTCGCATCGGGTGAGGGCTGATAATCGTGCGTACCCGATTGTGCCGCCGGAGATACCCGCTCCCTGCCCGTCCCATCGAGGTGGACGCGGTAGAGATGGCGCTGCGTCGGGTTGTCGGGCGATGCGAGGAAGTAGACCCAATCCGATCCTCGGTCGATGGCGACGAGCTGGATCACGTCGAAATCGCCGGGCGTGATCAGCGTGAGCTCTCCGCCAGTTCGTCCGGCACGATAAAGGTGGCGCCAGCCGTCGCGCTCGCTGAGCCACAAGAACTCTCGATCATCGTGAATCCAGGGGAGCTCATCCTGGAGATCGACCCAGGCCGCGTCGTGCTCGGTCAAGATCGTCTTGACCTTGCCGGTTCGGACGTCGGCCAGCATGACGCGAACGGTGTCCTGGAGCCGGTTCAATTGCTGGAGGACGACTTCCTGGGAATTGCCGGCCCATTCCACGAACGCGATGTAGTGGTTTCGCGGGTCGCCGGCGACATCCAGCCAGCGTGTGTCTCCACCCCGCGACGAAACAACGCCGACTCGACACGCGGCGTTCTGTTCGCCGACCTTGGGATACTTGATGGGGTTGATCCGGGGATAGAGGGAGTCGGTGCTGTTCACGAGAGGAAACTCCCGGACACCCTCCGTATTCAATTGCCAGTACGCGATCGATCGACCGTCGGGGCTCCAGCGGAATCCGTCCCGCAGCCCGAACTCCTCCTCGTAGACCCAGTCGAACGTGCCGTTGATCTCTTCGGGCGAGCTCGAGCTCGTCAGCCTGGTGATCCGACCCTCGCGGAGGTCTTCCACATACAAATTGTTCGCGCGCACGTAGGCGACCTGGGAACCGCCCGGCGCGAACTTCGCGTGCATGAGCGAGGCAGGGGGGGCATCGCCGCCTAGCTTCCTGAGCTCGCGGCTGCCCCGGTCGAGCACCCAGTAGTCTCCTCGCGAATTCGTGCGCCAGACGCGCTTCGAATTCGTGAAGATCAGGAGCCGGCATCGATCCGGGGACAAGGCATAATCATCAATGGCGAGCGGCGCCGTTTCACCGGGGGGGATCAGGTGCGCGGCGGGGACCAGGACGTCCTGCTTACCGGTCTCGGGGTCGTGGCGGACCAGGTCACGGCCACCGGCGGGGCCCGTCGAGGGCTCCAGCGTCGCATAGCCGGAACTGTCGCCGAGCCATCGGACCGACAGGTGCTCCGGTTCGAATTCGGGTCCGCCGAAGATCCGCTGGACCGTCAGCAGGGACGGGTCTTCTTTTTCGCCGGCGATCAAGGGAGAGCAGGGCAGAGCGATCACGAGGATCGCAACGATCCGGTATGGCCAGGTCATCGACTCAAGCTCCAGCGGGTGGGATTCATGACGGCGGCGTGCGATCGAGAACCAAGCTGACGATCGGCATTGGGCTCATGCCACCACGACGGCCGGTTGCCCGAGCACGTCCATCCGGGGCTCGATTCCGAGACCCGGTGCGAGGGGGGCCGACATCCGGCCCTCGACTCGTCGGGGCGCGCCCTGGGCCGTGCTGACGGTGACATAGCTGTTGAAATCCGTGGATGTGAACAAAAATTCGGGGGGAGTGCTGTGGGCCAGGTGGGCGATGGCCGCGGTCGTGACGTCGCTGCCCCAGCTATCCTCGATTGTCATCGCGATGCCGAGCGACACGCAGAGGTCGCGCGCCTGCCTGGCCTTGGTCAAGCCGCCGAACTTGCTGATCTTGATGTTGACCACATCCATCGCCCGGTCCGTGTGGCCGCGCAGCAGGGGGTCGAGCGAGTCGATCACCTCGTCGAGCACGAACGGATGGTCGCAGTGGCGGCGGACCGTCAGGCACTCGTCGTAAGTGCGGCAAGGCTGCTCGATGTAGACGTCCACGTCGCGTACCGCGCGGACCACTCGCAACGCGTCGTGCATCAACCAGCCGGTGTTGGCGTCGGCGATCAACGAGTCTCCCGGTTGCAGCTCCGCGGCGACGGCGCGGATGCGTTCGATGTCGACCAGGGGATCACCACCGACCTTGAGCTGGAACCGGCGATAACCTTGAGCGCGATACCCAGCCACGCGCCGCGCCATCGCCTCGGGCGCATCCTGGGAGATTGCGCGATAGAGGACAAAGTCCTCTCCGTAACGTCCACCGAGCAGCACGCACACGGGCAGACCGGCCGCCTTGCCGAGGATATCCCAGCACGCCATGTCGAGGGCCGATTTCACATACGGGTGGCCATGGAGGGCGGCGTCCATGCGTCGGTTCAACCGGGCGAGCTGGCTCGGGTCCTCACCGAGCAAGTGCGGCCCCAGCTCGGCGATACCGGTGCGCGCCCCCTGGGCGTAGGCAGGCAGATAAAAGGGCCCGAGCGGGCAGACCTCGCCGTAGCCCGTCACGCCCAGGTCGGTCTCGACCGCGACGATTGTGCTGTCAAACACCGAGACCGACTTGCCACCGGACCACTTGTAGCTGCCTTCGTGTAACGGCAGCTCGACGCGGTAGGCGACGATGCGCGTGATCTTCATGACAAACGGGTTCCAGGAATGGAGAAGGCGTCTTGAGCGATCTTATCCGGCCGAGCGGGCACCCTGCCAGGGGCATGAGAGCGGCCAAGGGGCACGACGTGGTTAACTTCCGGACCAAGAAGGTTTATCTTCGCCGATGAGGACGATGATCCGACAATGATCGAGGACAAGGGACAGCAGGACATCGGTCTCGATGTTGGCGTAGCTTTAGGTGTCGAAATGGGGGCTTCCGTCAACAGGGAACGGCAAGATGACCGAATCGCTATCACTCCGCGACGCCACGGTTCAAGAAATCCAGCTCGAGTTGCTCAGGCGCAGCAGCTTCAACGCCTTGGACGGCGAACGAGTGGTGGACAGCCTCCTACGGCACCGCGATCTGTGGCTTTCCTTTCTCCTGGACCGACCGGGCCTGGCGAATTAGAGGCTTCCGCGCTGGGGGCATGCCGGCTGCCAGCAACTCGTCCCCAGGCACCCAACTCTCTTCACCTGCGAAGATGCGGAAATTGAACCATGCCTGGAACGGACCGCGTGCCGGACCACCGCGCGACGCACGGACCTTGGACCTTGGTCGGTTCAGGGAGGCGTGAAAGGCCGGCGCGAGGCGGAAGTGCGCGCACACACAATTCGAGGCCGGAAAATGCCGACACGCCGACACGGCCTTGGTAGCATTAGACTTACGCATTTCTCTCGGGTTTTCGGGTCGACACTTGACGCTGGTGGCAACGGGAGACGTTGACGAATATGCCATGTATGTCGATCAGGATAAGGCAAACCGGTCTCGTTGATTGGATGCTTGAGTGTGCAATCAAGTCTCGAGTTGGAGACGGCCCCGAACGGCCTTCGCCGGTCAAAAGTTGGCGCAGATTGGCACAAACTGGCACAAAATCGCCGATATCGAGGGTCCGTCTTCTTGCCATAAATGATTTGGAACACGATAGATCCGTCGAATGAGGCGTCGCAATCCGGTTTCAAGTGTGCCAACCTTGATTTTGCGTGATCAAATGTCAAGCTGGAGGCCGCCTTTGAAAAGGATGAAGGATGAAGGCGGAAGAATGAACGGCCTACTTCCTTCAGTAACAACCGACAACTGATCGCACTTCGCGATCTGCCGCGTATCGTCGTGCCCGGCTGTCGAGAGCGGAGCCGAGCCAGTGGTTGCGGATGCTGCGCGTAAGGTCCATCCACTCATATGATCTGCACGACGGGAAGAGCAGTTGCATAAATCTTTTCAGATGTTTGCGGAATGTTGGCGGAGACGGCGAGTCGACGAGTCGTCGAGGTGGGGCGGATCGGATTCTTTGACGGGCCGCGCGAAGCGGGGCCGGGCGAGGAATTGACCGAGGAGGAGTGGATCATTCTCTGCGCGACGGGCAAGGCGGCCGAATTGAGGTTCGCACTTCGCTGGCCGGGGCATGCCGACATGAACCAGCCGACGATGATGACCGATCGGCGCCGAGGTTAGCGTACCTTGATCGCCTCCATGAGGCGGTCGAGAGACTTGTCATCGAGTTCGGCGATGAGGCGGAAGGCTTCGGGGCGCTCCAGGACTCGTCGGCGAATTTGGTCAGGTATCTTCTCCGCCATCAGAAGAAGCTCGTCGACGTCGGCATTCAGACCCTTTGCAAGCTTGCGGATCGTCTCCTCACTGGGGAAGATTGCAGTTGTGCGGCAACACCTAATACAGCTTAACGGGAAATGACGCTTGGCAAGAACGAGTCGGAGTCGTCGTCCGAACTCGACGAAGACCTCGGCGTCGTTGATGGCCAGGAGGTCGAGGTTCACGTGAGGATGAATGACGCATCGACTGAACACCAAGAACGGCAGGGAGAGACCATGAGCAAAATCCTGTACGGCATCGTTCACGGCAAGACCATCGAGCTCGACGAGGAGGTCGGGGTGCCTGACGGCCAGAAGGTGGAAGTTGCAATCCAGATCATCCGGACGAGCCCCGGAACTGAAGCTTGGGGAGAGGGCTTGCGCCGCTGTGCCGGGGCCTTGGCCGGTATTCCTGGGCTCGATGAGGACATGGAACAGATTCTAGCGGAACGCAAGACAGCCAAGTTCCGGGAGGTTCCTGAGTGAGTTTTCTACGGACGAAACTTGCGCGTTGGAACTAGGAAAGACGCGGGGGAAGTCGCTGCGCCAGGGTATCAATTTCAGCCCGGTGGACCTCATGATCGGCTCGATCGCCCTGGTGCATAATCTCACGCTGGTGACGCACAACACGGTGGATTTCCAAAACATCCCCGGCCTACGCCTCGACGACTGGCTGACACCTTGAAGCCGTGAAAAGAGAATCGGACTTCTTCAGAGTGTGAAAGTATAACCATGGCCAAGCACAAGCAAGCCAGCACCCTGTGCCCGCCACTTGCGGTGGTGATTCCCGAAGGCTATTACTCCGGCGATAAGCCTAACCCGAACCTACGTGCCTTCATGGAGGCCCACCTACGCGAGCGGGCCTACGAACCGGAAACGGATCGCTACAAGTTGGCCGCCTTCACCCGACCGATCAGCACGACGAAGGCAACCGCGATCTATAACATGCACACCGATTGCTCGAAGAAGCCGCATGATGCCATTCCCGAGTCCATCCGCCATTACACGCAACCCGGCGACCTGGTCCTCGACCCGTTCTGCGGCTCCGATGGCACGCTTCTCAACCTCTGTCCCCATTCGAGATCAACTGCTTCGAGTTCGCCAGTCGTGTACGAATTGCGCAGGATTGCTCGGACGAGCCCCAGCCTGAATGGTGACGGCGTTTTCGGGCAGATCCAGAGTCCAGACTGTGCTGCCATTGGCCACCAACTCCCGACAGAGGCTGTCGATTCGTCCTCCAGGGTTGGCGTGCAGGACGACGACCTCGGTGGCCAACGCACCCACGAGGCTGTTGCGTTCCTGGGCCAAGGCCGATGTGACGCGCCGATGGCGTCCGGCGAATGGCGAGACAACCAGCACTCGCTGAGCGTCGATTCCCGGTTGCCAAGTCCGGGGCACGCGCATGCGATCGAGTGACCTTGCGGGGCAGATGACGACCGGTTGAATGCCACGCAGCAACAGATCGAGGCACTCCTTGAGTTTGATCGCGTGTTGCGGCATGGTTGGGTTGCCTCTTCGATCCATCGAGACACTTCGCTATGATCAAGATTGCTCTTTCTTACGCGGGCCAACGCGTATGGATGGACTGTCTCGACATCTGGCTGATCACCGGTTCGCCGAACTGTTCCGCGACGAACTCGGCTTGGACCGTACGTCGGGGTTCATGGTCAATAACGAGTTACGCTCGCGCCGTTCTTGCCGGCTTGCCGAGACGAACCTGGGTGTCATAATACTTGAAGCGACCAGTGTGGGCCGGCGTCAGTCGACCCTGGACAAGTTCCCTGGCCGCTATTTTTTATGCGTTTCGGGCGTCCGCTGCTCGGCCAGCCAAGCCAGGACGTCTTGAAGGGACTCGTTCCCCCGGGTGATCAGTGAATCGAGCAGTTTGATGCCGCTGTCGTCGATTGACTTGCCGGGGATTGCCGGTTTCCGTTCCTCTTTCTATCTCACGGTCAACGCGCAGACATCGCACAGTCGAAGGGGGCGGCTCATCGCCGCATCGATCGACATGGGAAACGACTCGGTGGCCATCAAGGCTCGAAGACACGAGCCCGGGAAGTGATTTCCAGCCATTGCTGGGTGTACTCACTCTTGCCCGGTAGGGGGCTTCAACTGGCTTGACTGGTTCGCGGCGCGTCCGAAGATCGGCGACAGGGACGCAACGGGGATCAGGTTTGCAGCGACCGCGGACTGCTTGGCCCGCGAACGGAGTGGCGCCTTCGCCGCGGCGGCGGACGTGCTTCGGGAGTGCCGAGGGCAACAGGCCGTATTCGGACGGGCGGAGGGCGGAGGACGGAAGTCATGGCGGAGAGAAGAACGCCGCTGCCATCGATTCGTTGAGTGAGCAGCGGGCTGGACGGCCGAATCAAAGCTCACTCTGCGCTGGCGGAGGCATGCCAACTTGAGCTTCGTGCACGATACGAGCAAGGTCGACGTATCGGGAACGCATGACTTGGGTCTGCTGGAGCGGGCGGTCAAGCGGGCGCGGGAACGCAGGCAGCCTTTTTCGTTCCGTAAGGGATTCAATGTAGCGTACTCGGTGCCGCCGAAGGGGGTGGACCGCTATATGTTCAAACTCAACATCTCGCATGCGGACCTGTACATCCCGCAAGGCGGCGGGGAATACATGTTCTTCGTTTATGCGAGGGCGAACAAGAATCGTCGGCTATCGATCGCATTTATTAGAGGAATGCCGGATCGATATCCGTATGCTCTGCTCGTGTTCATCCCGGGCTCTTGTCGCCCAGCTCGAGGATGATGCGGTCCCGGTAGAAGCGATATCGATGCTTGGCGTCGTGAGTGAAGGTGTTCGCTTCCGAGCGGACGGCGCTCCAGACCTCGTGGCCGCTGTGGCTGAGCCAGAGGCTCATGTCCGAGAATCGCGCCGCGCCGAAAACCCACTGGGGATCGGACGGGGCCTTCCGGGCTTCGAGCAAGAAGAGGATCTCGGGGTCGGTGCCGGCCGTCGAGACCAGTGCGAACAGGGCCCCGTCGAGCACGTCGGGATCCGTGCTCTCGTAGCGGTAGAGGGGATGGGGGAGCAGGCGCAACTCCCACGTCTCGCCCGAAGCGCTTTGGCTGCGTCCATTGAACTCGCGGGCCAGGCTGCGCATCTGGGCCAGTCGGGGCGAAGCACTGCCGGCCGGCTTGGGTGCGCCCTCCACGGGTTTCAAATCCACGCCCGCTGCCTGGGGAACCCACTGCTCACTCGCCTTGCGGTCCACGACCAAGACCACCTGCGAAAGCGAGTGCAGCTCGTGGTTGACGGTACGCGTGCCGTCGGCGCGGGGATGGGAGAAGACGCTGGCGACGACCTCGGGCCGGCCGCGGTAAGTCCAGACGAACACCTCGCCCTCTTGCCCGCCGCTCCTCGTGGGATTGGTCCAGCGATAGACCGGCTCGCGCTCGAACTGGAGCTTCTGGGTTCGCTCCGCGTCGCGAAAAAATGAGAACGTAGCCGCATCGCCGGTGTGCAGCTCCAGCAACCGCTGGCTCCTGGCCTTGGCGGCTTCGTCGTTGCGAGTGTGCTCCGCGGCCTGCTGGGCCGTGGCGCCGAGCAAGAGAACCAGGATGGTCGTAGCACTCATGGGATTACCGACCCTCGAGCCGGCCATCAGGAACCGGCACAGCGACCTGGAGAGGTTATGAATCAAGCCGTACGACTACAAATATCGCCGATCGGGAGGTGCTGTCAACGACCTGCATCCTCGCCTTCGACGGAAGATCAGGCCGCCGGTCACTTGGGTCTGGATTGATCGACTCGCAGCAGATTGGCCGGCCCCGTGGTCATCGCCAAGATGCAGCCCGCGGAGTTCCCTTTCGCCGAGGCCAGGCTGATCGATTTCACCTCGAGTGCAGGCCACGGGTTGGTGATCGAGGTAATAAAAAACCGGAGTTTGAAGGGACCTTCGCCATTGCGATCGGGAGGATCGCCGCGCCAAACGGTTTTGGACTTCGAATCGGTCAATTCCGTGACTGCCTCGTCTGCCATCTGCCACCAATTCCGCAAATGGGCGCCATAACAAATCGTGGTCATCGACGAGGTGCCGTCTTCGTACTGGAAGGTCAGGTGGTACACAGGCGAGCCGTCGCGCGAGTCATAAAACGCGGCATGATAGACATACAGCGTGTCGAACTTGCGGCGCACCGGGATACCGTCGACTTTCTCCGGATAGGGCTGCCCGCTCTTGGCGTTCGCTTCTCCCCAGAGACAGAGCATGCCGCCGATGGCCAACGGCACATTGCAAAAGGTCTGCGACCCGCGCGGCACGACCCCCCAGGGGTGCGACCGGATCCGCTCGAATTGTGAGGCCGTCATCAGGTAAAAACCCGTCAAGTCCAGCGGTACAGGCGGCGGCCCGGCAGCCGCCGCAACCGGCTTCGCAGCGCCACGGGTCCAGGTGACATCCCCTAACTTTGGCCGGGCGTGATTGGCCTTGGACTTGGGATCGGTCGAAAGAGCACCGCGAATCTCGTCGCCCACGAGCCTGAGGGAAACTTCGCCGAATTGATCTTCCCCCTCGCGCCATGAGCCGTTGTAACGCGTTTCGGTCTGGGACCATTTCAATTGAATCTGGCCGGGTTTTGCTGCAACGCTCTCGCTGTAGCTTCCCGTGTATTCCCCGGGATTCGCCCGGTTCAAAACGACTGTGCCCCAATCCTTGCCGGACCACACTCCAGCAATTTCGGGCGGGTCCGCCGACGAGAGCATAAACGCCCCGAAGAGAGCAAGTCCCAAAGCAGTAAACATGTTCATGACTCCATCGACTTCAACGACACCTCCCGGTTCAGCTCCTCTTCACCTGATGTTACCGCAAGCCGGTCCGCTTGGCGACAGAGGAAAAGGGACGCGCGCGGAGCCAGTCGCGAACCTCCAGACGCGGCAATTCGTCGACGATCGTACAAGGTCGGCTAGGTCGGCCAATCGGTGTTGTTAACCTGCGCACCGGAGCAGGCTACCTCGGGTCTTGTCCCGCCGGGGCGTCCGCCACAGCCGTAGCGCCCTCAGAGGCGGACGCAGGGGGCTGCTACGAACCCCGCGCCGATTCAGGGTCGGCGTGAACCCCGGGCGACTACTCCGGCACCGAACCAGAATAAGATCGAAATCGGTCGGCCCAACACTCGTGGGATTCCGTGTGACGCCCGATCAATGAGTTTTAATGATCCGAATCCACCGTCAAGAGAGGTAACAATTCTGGTTCATCCGGCAATCGAGAAATGCAACAGCGAGAAGGCCGAGGCCGAGACCATCGTCGCCTGGGTCCAAATGCTTAGAGATGAGCGTCGTCTTGAGACCCATGAGATCTGCGTGACGCCCTACAAGCCAACGATCCGGACAGCATTGACCGCCGCGGGTATTGCCACTTACGAGCTGAGACCACGCGAAGAGGATCCCGGAGCATCCGAGGCCGGTGTCCGCATGGGCACGATGAAGCGCATCAAGGGCCTTGAGTTTCGCGCCGTTGCCTTGGCCTGTTCCGCCCCGACCGATCCCATGAATCACATCAGTGATTCGGCAATTCAGGACCGATGCGAGCGTTACGTGGCCGCGACGAGGGCCAGAGAGTACCTGCTGGTCACCCTTGCTTCATGACTTGCCAGTTGCCAGTTGCCATTCCTCTGGAGACACCCGCCCGAGCCCCCTCTGGTGAGTTGCCAGTTGGTAGTCCTCGCTGCGCAACGCCGCCCGCGCCGCCTCACCCGGCTGGTGAGTTGCCAGTTGACGGTTGGCAGTCCTCTGGGGATCACTGCCTGCTCCCCCTCACCCGGCTGGTGAGTTGCCAGTTGACACTTGCCAGTTGTAAGTCCCCTGGATACCACTGCCTGCTCCCCCTCACCCGGCCTTCGGCCACCCTCTCCCTGAGGGCGAGGATGAAAAAGAAAGTGTCGCCCATTCGGTGGTCGATGGCCTCGCGGAGCCGAGCCAGAGCCTCTTCCCGGGTCGTACCCTGAGCCGTTACCTCGAAGGGAGGACCACCCGTCGCACGGAATCCGTCGTTTACAATCGGCTCGATCAAGACATGGATCTTCATGATCGACCTGCGCAGATGGATCAAAGCCCCAACGAGGCTGGCTCACGCACACAACCTCTCCCATCATACGACGGACCGTCACTCAGGCCCGCCCACGTCCGCTCAGCACGTCCCAGATCATCTGGAAGACGACCTCGTAGGCGTTGCTCCAACTCCCTTCGCGGAAGAACTGGACGGGGGCGCTGGGGTCGCCGATGAACGGGCGGAGCACCCAGTCCATCTGGATGCCGACGAACACGTAGATGACCAGCCAGGTCCGGAGCATCCAGCGATGTCGGGGATTGGCGCGGACCAGCGGCGCATAGCTGCGGCGCAGCATCCACTGGGCACTGAAGCTCGCGACGCCGAACATCACCCCGTTGAACAGGATTGCCGGCTGATAACCGCTGCCCGAGACGTACCAGAACGCCGTGAACGGCGCCAG
>JBIOJM010000273.1:0-13911 GCA_044450785.1 Isosphaerales bacterium | reverse complement strand
TGATCATCGCGGCCTCCTGCCAAGAGCTGAAAGTCCTTTCCCAAGTTGCTCAGATTACCGACCAAACCGCGTGCCAAAAAGGCCAAATGCGACAGTTAATAAATTTCGTATCCTAACGGTCAGGAGCCATCGGCCCACCGCGCGCCGGGGGGGCCATGCAGGAACGAGAGCGCTGGACCGCATCAGGGCTTCAACGGCCATTTTCGTCCTTTCCCTGCCGCTGGAGCCGGTTCAGGGCGATCAGCATCCCCAGCGACGCCGCCATCAGGACGACGGAGATCGCCATCGCCTCGTGCTGATGCCCGCTCTCGATCTCGCCGTAGATGTAGAGCGGGGCCGTCTTGGTCGACATCGGCCGGTTGCCGGCCACCATCACCACGCTGCCGAATTCCCCGAGCGCCCGGCTGAACGACAGCCCGGCTCCGGTCAGGATCGCCGGCGTGATCGCAGGGAGGGTCACCTTGCGGAAAGTCGTCCACGGCCCCGCGCCCAGGGTCGCGGCGGCCTCTTCCTCGGCCGAATCCAGAGCGAGCAGCACGGGCTGTACGCTCCGCACCACGAACGGGAAGGTCACAAACAACAGCGCCAAAACGATCCCCGATTGCTGGTAGATCACGGCCAGGCCATACTCGCCGAGGACGGTACCCACCGCGCTGGCCGGACCGTAGAGCGCCACGAGCATCACCCCGGTCACGATTGTCGGCACGGCGAACGGGACGTCGATGAGGGCGTTGACCAGGTTCTTGCACGGGAACGGGTACCGCACCAGCACCCAGGCAGTCGCCGTGCCGGTGAAGATGTTGATCGCGACCATCACCGCCGCGGTGCCGAAAGTGAGCTTGAGTGCGTGCCAGGCGATCGGGTCGGCCAGTGACCTGAGGAACGCGACCTGTCCCGACCGCGCGACTTGGATCACCAGGACACCCAAGGGCAGGGCGACCAGCACGCCGAGATACGCGAGGGTCACCCCGCGGACGGCCAAGCGACTCTCCCGCAATGGCGCTGAGATCATCGTCCGCCTCCGTTCCGCGTCCGGCCGGTGAAGAGCGAATCCCAGACCCCACCCGTCTCGAACAGTTCGATCTTGTTCTTGCCCCACCCGCCAAGGTCGTGCATCGTGAAAAGCCGCGGAGGTAAAGGTTCCCGCTCAGGATTGGTCTCGAGAGCGGGGTCGAGCGGCCGGAAGCCGTACTCCGCCAGGAAGCGCTGGGCCTCCGTCGAGCGGAGATAATCCAGAAAGGCTTGGGCCACTTCCCGATTGCCATGCCGCACGACGGAAGCGTCCACGACCGCCGCGGGGCCCTCGATCAGCAGCGTTTCCGGCGGGATCGCGTAGGCAGGCACCCGTCTCTCGATCTTCGCCTGGAGCAGGAGCTCGTTCTCATAAGTGACGATCGCGTCGCCCGTGCCGCGGTCGAACGTGGCGATGCTCTGGCGGCCGGAGGCATCCATTGTGATGACGTTGGCCTGCACCCGGGCCAGCAGGTCGCGGGCCGCTTCGCGATCGGGTTGCGACCGGCCGGCACGGAAGAGGCCGGCGCCGAAGATCGCGTTGATGTTCCAGCGCGCACCGCCCGAGGTCTTCGGGTCGGGATAGACGACCCCAACCCCGGGCTTCGTCAGGTCTTCCCAGTCGCGGATCTGAGCGGGGTTGCCTGGACGGTAGCCGATCACGACCAAGCTACGGGTGATTATGCCATGATGCGGCCCCGCGTTCCAGTCCTTCCGGATGAGCCCGGCCTTGACCAGCTTGTCGATGTCGCCCTCGAGCGAGAGAATCGCCACATCGGCGTCGAAGCCCGAGGCGATGGCGCGCGCCTGGGCCCCTGAGCCGTTGTATGACTCCTCGAACCGCACCTTGCGGCCGGTCTTCCGCTCCCAGTGCCGCGCGAAGGCAGGCAGGATCGAATCGTGAACGACATCGCGGACCACCGAATAGGCCCCGATTGCCAGCGTATCGGTGGTGTCTCGGTTCACGCTGGAGGCACCCGTGCCCCAGAAGACCAGGGCCACCGCCAGCAAACCGATCGAAGCTGTCCAGCGCGTCATGAGTCGTTCCTGTGTCAGTTTCCCGAGCCGACGCCCCGGGGAGGGGCTATGTTCGGCCTTTCCCCGGTCGTCGGCTGCTTCCTGGAGGAGTCCCCCAACTCTCGTCGGCCGAGACCACTTCGCCGCCGTCGCGCGTCGCCATCCGTGCCAGGACGCGGATGAAGATGGGTCCTCGCACATCACTTCAGGCGGATCGGTTCCAACCGATTCGTCTCAGCTCGCACGGTGATGACGAGGCCCGAGCTGTCCTCGTCGGTGTACTTGAACGGAAAAGGCGGCTGCTTGGATTTGCGGGCTGTTTGAAACTGCGGCGCCTCGACGCGGACCTTGTAATCCCCGGGCGGCGCACCGTCCCCCGAGCCGCCCGTGACCAGCGAAAACGTCCCGTCGGATTCAATCACACCGCTCGGGGTCACCGGTAGGCCCCCCGTGGGCACGAAGGAGATCAATCCACCATTCAATGGTTTGCCATCGGCCAGCAGCACCTTGCCCTTGATGCCATCGGTGACGCGATCGGGTGGGTCGGCGGAGCTCGTGGACTCCGCCAACCCTTGGGCGCGGGCATCACGGTGCGACTCAGTACTGGTCGGCCGAGACGGTCTCGCCACCGGCGAGGGTCAGGATCGAACGGAACGCCGCCAGGTTGACACTATCCTTGATGAACCGGACCGAGCCGTCGCCGAACAGCGCGTTGACGCCGCCCGGGTGGAACGAGTAAGCCTCCTCGTTCGCGCCGGCTTGGTTGCCCGCCGTTGCCGTCGTGGTCGGCCACGCCATTCCCTCGTTGGTCGGCAGTCCCTTGTTGTTGGGCTGGCCGGAGGTGCCAAACGCGGAGCCCGGGTCGGCCCACCTCCAGAACCGGTGCCGTGCCGCCGGGCCCCCCGCGGGCCCCGCCCCGCGGACGACGGGATACAGGCCCTCGAAGAACTGGCTGACGAACCGCTCGTCGCGGCCGGCGCACTCGATGACCGCGATCGTGTTGCTGGTGCCGTCGGTGATCTCGCTGATCGCGGTCTTGCCGTCCTTCAGCAGCCCCTTGGCCGCCAACAGCTTGTTGCGATAAGGGACGATCGGCGTCGCGCCGACACCGCCGGTGACGGGTACACCGTTCTGCAAATTGATGTCTGTGTAGACCGACGGGGCATAGTCCATGTACCCGTATCCGCTACCTGAGGCAAGCTCGTAAGGCGAGCCGTTCGGATCACTTGCCGCGGAATCGCGAGCACCCGAGCGTGCGGAAGACGGGCAGAGGAAGATCGCGATGGCCGGCGATGCACCCGTGAAATTCCCGCCGCTGGCGTCGTTATACTCGTAAGAGTAGTTGAGCGCGTTGTATAGCGAGCCCCCTTCGACGTAGCCGAGGATTCGGGCCTGGACGGAAAAGCCCGTGTCGGGAAACATGATCGATGGGGGCGCGGTCGTCAAGTTGATCGACTTGCAGGCCGGCGGGAAGACACTGTTGGAACTCTCGTAGTTGTGCAGTGCGAGACCGATCTGCTTGAGGTTGTTGGTGCACTGCGCCCGCCGGGCCGCCTCCCGCGCTGACTGCACCGCCGGCAGCAAGAGCGCGATCAGTACGGCAATGATCGCGATCACCACCAAGAGCTCGATCAGGGTGAACCCTCTTCGGGTTCGATTGCGGAATGTCATGCGTCGTTCCTTACCAAGAGTACTCGGGTCCTTTGGGAATCTCAGGCCTTGTGACGTCTCCAACCGGAGCATCATTTGTTAATCTGGCTCAAGGTCGATTCGTATGTGCCCTCCAGAGCAACCAAGGTGCCAACGCGAAAAAACGTGGTGTTACTCCCGTCAAAACTCCTGTCCTACGCATTTTGACGCTTCCGAGACGGTGGTCCCTTGATATCTCATGACTTCCCTTGATATTTCCTGGGGCGGCTGTGATATTTGATGGGTGACGGCGGAAAACACGGCGCGACCGTGGGTGAGCGGATCGATCATGCATGTGTACGCGGAACTTCTCCTGGATGTGTGGCGCGAGGTTGGCCGGCACTCGGAGATCCAGGAGTCGGTCGATCGCATTCGGCCGCTGCTCGCGCGGCGGATGCCGTTCGAGTGGGTGCTAATCCGTGAGATCGACCTCGAGCGTGGCCGCGTCGAAACGCTGATTCGGGCCCCAGGAAACGATGGGCCGGACGAGTTGCTGAGCGTCGCGGAACCAGGTGAGAGGGAGCTCGAGGGGTTGCTGGCCTGGTGGCGTAAGGGCGAGCCGGCGCGGCTGGCCGTCGAGCCAGCGCGGCGACGGTTGCCGGGCCTGGTGCCGCAGGGGCTTGAAGGTGACGTGTTGTGCGGGCCACTGCGGTCCGATGCCCGTACGCATGGTGTCGTTGTGCTTTCGTCGGGTCGCCGCAACCACTTTCTGCCCGAGCATGAGCGGTTGCTCTCGGCCCTGCTTGAGCCTCTGTCGGTGGCCCTGAAGAGCGACCATCGTATCCGCGAGCTGACGGCGCTTCGCGAGGCGGCCGAGGCCGACAAGCGCTCGCTTCTGGCCCGGCTCGGCCGCCTCGATATCGCCGATTCGATCGTCGGCGCCGAGTCGGGGCTCAAGGAGGTGTTGGAGCAGGTTCAGCTTGTGGCGGGTGCCGACACGCCCGTGTTGATTCTCGGCGAGACCGGCTCGGGCAAGGAGGTGGTGGCCCGGGCGATCCACACCCGCTCGCGCCGGGCCTCGGGGCCGTTCCTGAGGATCAACTGCGGCGCGATCCCCCCCGACCTGGTCGACTCTGAGCTGTTTGGACACGAGCGGGGCAGCTTCACGGGCGCCGTGGCCGAACGAAAGGGCTGGTTCGAGCGCGCCGACGGCGGCACGCTGCTCCTCGACGAATGCGGCGAGCTGCCTCTGCCGGCCCAGGTCCGGCTGCTACGAGTCCTGCAGGACGGCATGTTTCAGCGCATCGGCGGCGACACGCCCTTGCACGCCGACGTGCGCGTGATAGCCGCGACACACCGCGACCTTCCCGCGATGGTCGCGAACGGGCAGTTTCGCGAAGACTTGTGGTACCGCATCGCCGTCTTTCCCATCACCTTGCCTCCTCTCCGCGAGCGGCTGGCCGATATCCCGGCCCTGGCGGCCCACTTCGCGCTCCGGGCCGCGAAGCGACTCGGCCTGACCGCCCTCATCCCCTCGGCCGAGGACATCCACCAGCTCGTGTCGTACACTTGGCCTGGCAACGTGCGCGAGCTCTCAGCCGTGCTCGAGCGGGCGGCAATCCTCGGTGACGGCACCCATCTCGACGTGGCACGCGCCTTGGGCGCCGCTTCCGTAACGCCTCAAAACCCGACGACCCGCGCGAAAACGCCGATCATCCTCCCGACCCCGGCCGCGACCCTGCCGTTCGAGCGGTCGTTTCCCAGCCTGGACACCGCCATGGCCCGGCACATCGAGGCCGCGCTGGCGCGCACACACGGGCGCATCGAGGGGCCGGACGGGGCGGCGGCCGTCCTCCAGATCAACCCCCATACGCTCCGCTCGCGCATCCGCAAGCTCGGGATCGACTTGCGACTGGCCCGCGAACGGGGAAGCGAAGGTCGCGGCCAAGATCAACGACCTCACCCTTCGGTATGACAACCGTGTGGAGATGATACCGATCGGGGGGTTCCGCGTTCCCTAGTGGATGCCGTAGAGCGGCACGCCGACGGCCTGGGCAGCCGCTTTCAGCTTGTCGTCCAGGCTCGCCAGCGGCAAATCTCGCCGCATCGCCAGTTCGAGATAGGCCGCATCGTAGGCGGTCAAGTCGTGGGCACGGGCCAGGCTCAGCGTGGTGTTCCAGGCGTGTCGGTTGGTCTCATCGTCAAGCGTGATCGGCAAACCTTCCAGCGTCTTCAACAGCCGTGCGGCCTGGGCTTGCGTGGAGCGTTTTCTTCGTTCGCCCATCAAGAGGACGTTGGCAACCTCCAGCGGCCAGTTGAGCGGAACGAAGGCGGCTTGCTGCGGCAGTCGCCGGGCGACCTGATCGGCATATTCGCTGCTCTCATCGACGAAATACCACGCCATGACGATGGAGCAGTCGAGCACCAGCCCCTCCGGTGAGCGTTTGGCGATTCCTTTCTTCTTGCTCAAGGCCTTTCCTCCTCGATCATCTCGCGGATGGTGAGATCATCCCCCAAGACAGGCCCGTGCTGGTCGCGGTAATTCAGCATCTCCTCGATGACCTGCTTCACGTCGTTCTTCTCGGCCGCGTCGGCGGGCACCAGCTTGGCGATTGGCTTGCCGCGTCTGGTGATGGTGATGGATTCCCCCTTCTCGACCTGCGATAGCAGGCGGGGCAGGTGGGTCTTGGCTTCGTAGGTGCCAACAGATTTCATGAAATGCCTCCTTGTCGTCATTGGTCTAATGCACCTAGTCTAAAGCAGATTACCTGTTTTGCGAAGCCCATTCTTTGTACCGTGTAGAGGAGCAGCACCGTCGGGTCGAAGCAGAAATCCAGCAGGCCATCCAGCGTGTGCTCGATGTGGCGGATGTCTCCGGATCGCTCGCGGATGACGGCGATAGGCAGCAACCTGGAATCCGTCGAGCCCGCCGAGCAGAGAATCGAACTGGAAGCGGCAAAGGCCCGATGCGAAGCGTTCGCTCGCGACTTGACCGCTTGGATGCGCCATGATGAACCGGAGAGTGTCTACTGGATCGACGTGAAGTTCAAACCGAGCCGGCGCGTGGTCCTCGCGCGCAGTCCGCTCGACCTCGGCCCAATGCTCCGCCACGACCTGTTCGATCGCGTGCCGTCCTGTATTCTGACCTCCGCTTCGCTCGCTGTTGGTTCGCCGCCCAGCTTCGACTTCTCCGCATCACGACTTGGCCTCGGCTCGGAGTTCCCGACCCTGCATCTTGGGAGTCCTTTCGACTTCCAACGTCAAGTCACCCTCTACATCGCACAGGGGTTGCCCGACCCCTCGAGCGAACCCAAAGCGTTCGAGCAAGTGATGATCTCAGCAATACCGCAATTCGTCCGCAAGACCCAGGGCAAGTCCCTTGTCCTGTTCACATCGCATCAAACGATGGGCGCTGCCACGCGCTCGCTAGAGCCCTGGTTTCAAAAAGAAGGAATCACGCTCCTCAGTCAGAGTTCGGGAAAACCCCGCAACACGCTGCTGGAGCTCTTCAGGTCCGACATCAACAGCGTGCTCTTCGGAACCGAGAGCTTCTGGCAGGGAGTCGACGTGCCTGGTGAGGCGCCTTCAAGCGTCATCATCACCAAGCTTCCTTTTGATCCTCCGACACACCCGCTGTTAGAAGCCCGGCTGGAAGAAATCACTCGACGGGGAGGCAATCGGTTCCGGGATTATCAGGTGCCCGAGGCGATCCTTAAATTCAAGCAAGGCGTGGGGCGATTGGTCCGATCGAGAACCGACCACGGCATCATCGTGATCCTCGATCCACGGGTCTTGACCAAGAATTACGGCCAAGACTTCTTGCTTTCGATACCGGCCTGTCGGACGGTCTTGGAGAAAATCGACCTGGAACTTTCCACCTGACTTCCCGCGCGAAGTCTGTTCGCGAGCCAGCGCACACGCTGCGGCCATGACCTGCAGTTCGGCAACTTGGTCCAATGAAACTTAAGTGCCGATTATCAGATATCATCGGCGTTCTTACACCGCAACTCTGGCACTGCTGTTTAGCGACTTTTCATCAGCCCAGGCTATCGCCGCACGATCTCGACCTCGACCCAGTCGATGTGGGTCCGGCCCGGCCAGATCGAGCGGATGTCGGGGTCAGCCCAACCGCAGTCAGGGTCGGCTTCGAGCCAGATCCGCATCCGGCGCACGCCCGGCCGCTCGATGACTCCAGGTGGCAGGGGCGGGATCGGGCCCAGCTCGAATCGACGGGTGACGGTTCCCTCGCCGGTCGAGCCGGATCGCGGCATCCCCTGCCCGGAGAGCGTCAGCCGGCCTCCCGGGAACCGTCCCGCCACCCCCTCGAATTCGATCGAGATTGTGTGGGCGAGGTCGCACGGGAGCGGGATCGCCACCGCGAGCCGGGGCGGATTGCGCAAAGTCCACTCGCCCCCCAGCGAGAGATAGGTCGAAGGCTTGCCATCGTCGGCAACAGCAGGCTCGAACCCGATCGCCCGCGCAACGGACTCATCTCGGTTCGCATCGGGCAGAGTGAGAATCGCGTCGAGCTGAAGGTTCGGGTCGAACTCGAAGGTGAACGGGATATGAGCCGGCTCGATCTCCCAGGAATCGGTCAGGCCGGCCGTTCGCACACGCGTCTGGAGCACCAAGCGATGCGGGCCATTGGTCTCGAAGTCGCCGGGGACCATTGTGAACGTGACGCGGCCGGGCCCGGCGGACCACGGGGAGAATTCCTCGAGTGCCGCGCGACGGGCACCGAGCACGCGATGCGACCATTCCAGGTTCGCGGGTCCGACGCGACGGCCATCGTCCTGGAGGAGCGGCACCGCGTAGGTCACGGAGATCGGGATCTCCGCCCGTAGCGCGCGAGGATAGCGCCGCCGGGCACTCCAGGTCACCGTGAAACCGCGCCGGACGATAGCCTGCTCTTCCTCGGCCACGAGCTGGTCAAGAAGCCAGAGTCGCGCCAGCGCGCCCCCGGCGGCCTGTCGTCGCGGCTCCGACTCGGCCGTGCTGAAGACTCGCATCAGCTCCAGTACACCGGCCCGGCCGTGCTCCGCGACGGCTTCGATCTGTTCCGGAGTCACGTTGGGTTCAGTGAGGAGGGCCACCGCCTTCCGGGCGCGCCAGGCCAGGAGCAGTCTGCGGCCGCCGCCGATCAACAAGGCCGCCCCCAGGGCGATCCAGATGGCCGCCTTGGGCTCGCTCAGCCAGTTTCGCCCGGTGACTTTCCCTTGAGAACGACGCGCCGGCCGGCGCGTCTGCGCGCCCCCTCGACCCGGTTCGATCGCCCCTTGTGTTTGCGCCCAAACCGGCCTCGCCGTGCTCCATTGCCGCATCGTCGTCTCTGGAGTGGATAATCCCGAATCCGGAGTGAGGGACCTGGAATCCTGGAGTCTGGAATCACCTGGAGAGGATTGCCGGGTTGGGATCAGAGCCCGCGGCGCGGGCCGGCCAGGGGGACGCGTGACGGCGCTGAACGCGAGCCCGGTGCTGGAGGTCCCGCTCCTTCGGGCTTTTGCCGGGCGTTCCCCGGCTTCTCCGGCAGCTTCCCCGGTCTTCCTCCGCCGCCCTCCGGCATCTCCTCGATGATGGTCGGCTTGCGCACGCGGGGCCCTTCTTCTCCCAGGTAATCCCGCAACTCGTCGACGGCATCCTGCAATTCGTGCAGGTCGCGATGCAACGCGCGAAGCTCCGACACAATACGGTCGTTCGGATCCTCCGACCCCGCGCTGTCGGTGACGATCATCAGGTTGTCCTCCGCGACCACGCGATAGGTCAGGCCCAACTGGTCGAGCAGCAGCTTCAAACCGGTCTTGAGCCGAACCCCCTCCAGGTCGAGCTGAACGGCGTCCTGGGGATCGACGTTCTGCCTGTCGAGTGCGGCGAGGTCAAGCACGACCGGAGCATTCAGGGTCTGTCGAAGGTGCGCGCAGACCTCCTCCAAAGGCGTCGGGCGCGCAAAGGGGAAACGATACGGGCGCAAGAGCGCGTCCTGGAGCGTGGCAGCCTGCGCGGTTCCCCGCGCCGCGTTCTGGGCCGGCTCGCGCTCGTCGAGCCCGGTCGGAACTGGCAAGGCCTTGGGCGCCTCCGCGGAATCCTGTCGCGGCGAGGGAATCAGATCCGGCCGCGCGGTCCCCGGGCGGTCCTGAGCGAGCAGCACAAACCGGCCCGAAATGAGCAAGCCGGCAACCAGGCCGGCCGCCATGAGAAACCAATGATAGCGTGTCATGCGCCGATCCTCTGGACCCGATTTCGGATTTTCGATTACCGATCCTCTTGACCCCCACGCACCGGCAATTGTACCGCCGGGTCTCCGGAGCCACCAGCGAAACTGGGCCAGCAGATGCGCCGCGCTCCAAATCCGGACAGCTCCCGCAATGGGGTGTGAGTTCAAGTGTCCATTCAAGGAGGTCCAACCCGGGAGAAAAGGGGATAAGTCCAATTATTTGGCGAAAAGGGCGCTGCGAGAGCGCCCTGTTCAGCACTGCATCATCCAGCTAACAGACCTGAGTTAGAATGGGAACGACGAATCAGGCGACGCGCCCCGCATCGAGCGCCGCGTCGACATCCGCGGGACTGGGAAAGCCGAATTCAAGCCGGTCGAGCACCAGGGCGGCCGCGGCCGCGGCCCGCTCGCCGGCCATCCGGATCAAGCTTTCCTCGACGATGCCTCCAGCGGCGTTCCATCCCTGGTCCAGCAACGTGCTGATGAGCGTCGCCGCGTACGCTTCGCCGGCCCGGTTCGTGTCGCGCGGCGGCCGCTCCCGGGGAAACGCTGGTATGCGCAGGATCCCGGCATCTCCCGCCGGAGTCGTGAACCGCACGGTGCTGCCGTGGGGCCCATCAGTCACGACCAGGATCGAGAGTTGCCAGCCGGCCTCCTCGCGGTCTTCCAGCGTCTCCCATTCCATTCGATTGCAGCTCAGGATGTCGATCGAGGCCGCGAAGCTCGACAGCGAGCAGTCGCGGTCCAGCATGTTGCGCATCGCAGGCGCGAACAACCGCACGCCGGCGCCCGGCACGCGAAGCACACGTGCTGCCACGCGGTTGGGCAGCGAGGCGACGACACGGAGGTCGCAGGGCTCTCGGGCAACCACATCGAGCGATTCCGGCTCGAGCGCCGCGTGGCAGCCGCGAAAACCGACCGGCAGCTTATCGCCGAACCCGCCACTGGTGATGAGCAGGGTCCAGTCCGCCCGGCGATCGGACAGGCGAATCGGATGATGCGCGACCCCGATCCGGGCCAGCCGCTGAGAAATCACCTGGCTCGTCGGGTCGGACTCCGCACCCAATGCACTGCACAGCGTCCCGTGCAGTGCCGCGGCGTAGCCCGCTCCCATCCCTCCGAGATCATCTTGCCAGCTCAGACCAACTACGGCCCGCCTTCCATGGACGCCTTCACGGATCGGCCGTGCAAGCTGAACCTCACCGGTCGGCCCCGGCCAATCAACCGGCACCTCGATTTCGAGCGTGTATCCCGCGCGATCGACAACGACGATCGCTCGATTCGCACCGAACCTCCACTCGCCGTCGACGCTCTGATCGATAGGGGAACCCAACGCCGGGTCGATCAGCGGCCGATCGACCCGCAGCACCCGGTCAAGATACGCGGGACCGAACACCGCGACGCGCCGGTTCGCCATGATCGCCCTTCGCTTGATTCAACCGCCAATATTGCGGCGCGGCGACGCCTTACCTTGTCCGGGCGGTTTGGCCGGCCCTCAATCCTCGATTATACTGTTTGGCAGGATGGTGTGCCGGCCCTTGCCGCCAGGAACGAAGGAGACGACCATTGTCGACCGATTTTGAATCGTCGGTGGAATCGCTCGATCACCCGGTGGACAACGCGCCGGTCCGCACGCTCGAGCACAAGGGCCTGACCATCGAGGGCTACTCACGCGCGGCGGTCCAGACGTACTGGCGGGTGCCGGAAATGAAGCTGGGCTTCGACCTGGGAGGCCAACCCTGGTCGTTCATGGCCACGCCCACCTGGTTTGTGAGCCACGTGCATCTCGACCACATCGCGGCTCTGCCTGTCCTGGTCGCGCGCCGCCGGATGATGAAGATGGAGCCACCGACGATCTATCTGCCGGCCGACGCCGTCGAGGGGGTCGAGCTACTCCTCCGCGCGTTCCAGCGGCTCGACCGCGGGCGGATGCCGGCGACGTTGATCGGATTGAAGCCCGGTGACGAAATCGAGCTGTCGCGCGAGCTGGTCGTCAAGGCGTTTGCCACCCAGCACACGCTCCCCTCGCTGGGCTTTCTCGTCTGGGAGCGGCGCAAGAAGCTCAAGCCCGAATTTCACGACCTTGCCGGCGACCAGATCCGCGACCTGAGGCTCTCCGGCGTCGAGGTCTCGACCGAGCTCCGCCTGCCCAAGGTCGCCTACCTGGGCGATACCGCGCCACAGGGCCTCGACGCATTTCCCGCGATCTACCAGGCCCAGATCCTGATCCTCGAGATGACCTTCGTCGCGCCCCACGAACGCCCATCCGTCATCCACAAGTTCGGCCACACCCATCTCGATGACGTGCTTGCCCGCGCCGACCGGTTCGAAAACGAGGTGATCATCGCCTCGCATTTCAGCACCCGCCTGCACCCAGACCAGATCCAGCGGATCATCGAGAAGAGACTGCCCGACTCGCTCGCGGGGCGACTCAAGATCTGGCTCTAAAAAGGAGGTAGGACGTGGAAGTGATCCGTGCGACCTGGAAGAACGGACAGATCGTGCCGGATGGTCCGGTGGATTGGCCGGAGGGCTGTCGGCTGGTCGTCGAGCCGGAGCCTGCGGGGACCGAGCCGATCGGGGGGCGCGAAGAGAACTGGTCCGACTCGCCCGAGGCCGTCTCAGACTGGCTAAGGTGGTACGATTCCCTCGAGCCTCTGGAGATTACGCCCCAGGAGGAGGCGGACCTCGCGGAGTGGCGTCAAAAGGTGAAGCAGTACAGCATCGCCAAAATGCAGAACGGAATAGAGGGCCTCTCGGAATGACCCGCTACCTGCTCGACACAAACATGGTAGGGCACTTCATCGACCGCCGCCGCGGTGTGGATGCACGGGTGCGGGAGGCACGGGCGCGGGGAGCCGTCATCGGCACCTGCGTGCCGGTGGTGGCCGAACTGTTCTTCGGCGTCGAGTTCAGCGCCTCGCGTGAAATCAACCGGCCCCGTCTCGTGAGGGGCCTCAGCCGAATTCGGTGCTGGCCTTTCGACCGCAATGCCGCCGAAGAATATGGGCGGCTCGCCGCGGAACTCAGGCGCATCGGGCGTCTCATGCAGCAGATCGACATCATGATCGCGGCGGTCGCATTTTCGCTCGGCAGTTGCTCGGTCGTCAGCGATGATTCCGATCTGGCTGCTGTCCCAGGGCTGACAGTGGAGAACTGGGCGGCTCCGATGAAGTAGCGTTGTTGCCGTAGTGTTCTCGAGAACGCGTTCTGCCGACGGGAACCATGGAGCTGGTCATCGACCTTGGTGACGATGCGCAAGGACCCATGATCTGTGTGGCGCATGCCGAGTTCTACGTGTCCGACGCGGCCGACCAGGGATCGTTCGTAGGCGTGCATGGCAGACCAAGGCGCATTCGGTCCCGGCCCCGCTGAAGGAGCTAGTTCCACAACGCGAAAAGAAAGTTTCATGAGAGTACAAGGCTTGGTGGTTTGTGTGGACCTTGCAGCTTAACGCGGCGGTGGGGCGGAACGAAATGGGGGCGGTGTCTCTTCTGGAAGGGTTTGCCGGTGTAGGTCCAGTTGAAGGGATGGGCCATGGTCGTGTTGTAGTAGGTGATGAACTCTCGGAGTTGGGATTCGAGTTCGGGCACCGAGGTGAAATTCCCGCCGCGCAAGCATTTTCGTTGGAGGATGCCGAAGAAGATCTCGATCTGGTTGAGCCACGAGCTGTGTTTGGGCAGGTAGACGAAGCGGATCCGGTGGCTGATGTCCGAGAGAAACTCGCGCCGCGTCGTCATGGATTCGAGAATGCCGCGAACGTTTTTTTTCCCAGCGGATCGTGCACGCCGCACTGTTCGGCGACCCAATTGACCAGGCTTTCCGAGGCATGTGTGTTCAGGTTGTCAACAATGAAAATCCATTCACCTGTGGGGTCGAGGTTCACGGTTCGCGCGATATGCTCGACGAACTCCGGTTCGGTGCGGGTCGCCTCCAGCGTGGGGGAGACGATCTGGCCGGTCACGACGTCGAGGCCGGCGGTCAGCGTGGTGGTGCCATGACGCGTGTACTCAAACTCTTGTTTGGTTACACTGCCGGGTTGA
>JBIOJM010000272.1:0-13914 GCA_044450785.1 Isosphaerales bacterium | reverse complement strand
GGTAAGGAGACCCGCGCCCAGCGCGGACGGGGGGGCGGGTCAGGAGACCCGCGCCCAGCGCGGACGGGGGCGCGGGGTCAGGAGACCCACGCCCAGCTCGCCCCCGCGCAATTCACCCACAAATTCTTCCATTCTTTCCGCTTGACAGCATCGCCGGAATCACTACGATAAAACCAAATCTAGAAAACCAAAACTCGTAGGGTTGTTTGACACTCGGTGTGAGAGAGGAGGATCGTCATGGCGCGACCGCCGGCCAAGGAGCTGACGGAGCGAGAGCTCGAGGTCATGCACGTTTTCTGGAAGCGGGGGGAATTGACGGTCGGCGAGGTGCGCGATGCCCTGGCCGAGTCCGGGCTCGACCGGGCGTACACGACCGTGGCGACGTTGGTTCGGATCCTGGCTGACAAGCAGTTCCTGAAGATGACCAACCAGGACCGGCCGTTTTGCTACCGGCCCGCGCGGTCGTACGAAGACGTCTCGCGAAAGCTGCTGGGCGAGCTGATCGACCGGGTCTTTCGCGGCTCGCGAGAGCAGTTGCTGGTGCGTCTGATGGAGCAGAAAGCGTTGACGGCCAAGGAGCGCGCGGTGCTGGGAGACGTCCTGGGGCAAACGGAGAAACGACGGTGAACACCATCAGCCTGATGCTGCTGGGAAGCATCGCCCACGCAACCGGCTTCGCCATTGCCGGCACTCTGGTCTACATGGCCTTGCGGCGCTTCGGTCCGGCAGCCGGCGCACTCGCTTCGAGCACGAGCATCGTGGTCATGGCGCTCGTCTCGTTGGTCGTCCTCGGTCCCTGGCCTCGCTGGTGGGTCCTGGCACCGCGGGAATCGGCACAAACGACGTCAGCCCCGTCCGCCGGCATCGAGGAGGCCGATCGAGCGCTGCTGCTTCAAGCGGACGGCCGCTCTCGGCCGCGGCCGACCGATGGGACACCGCGGCGGCCGATCGCACCGAGTCCTCGGGAGCTGCCCTCTCGGGCGGAGTCTTCGTTCGCCCGCCTCCTCGCCGATCTGACTGTCGAGCTCCGCCCAACCCCGGCCGGCCTCGAACGGACGGCGTGGGGCTGGCCGGCATGGATCGCGGCGGGGTTCCTCGTCAGCTTATGCCTCGGTCTCGCGCGGCTCGGCCTCGGAATCCTGACGATCCGGGGTTTGCGAGCGCGAAGCCGGCCGATCCTCGACGCCGGTCTCAATGAAGAAATCCAGATCCTGCGAGCGGAGTTATCCTGCACGTGGAGGGTCGAGGCACGCGAGACGGGTGAGCTGGCGACGCCTGCGACCATTGGCTGGCGGCGGCCGATCTTGCTGTTGCCGGGCGATTGGCGCGAATGGAATCACGCCGAACGTCGCGCGGTGCTGGCACACGAGCTGGCGCACGTGCGTCGCGCCGACTTTCTGGCGGGCCTGGCGGCTCAGCTCAGCCTGGCCCTGCACTTCTATCATCCCCTCGCGCACTGGCTGGCCGCCCGCCTCCGGCTGGAGCAGGAGCTGGCGGCCGACGCCTGGGGCGCCGCGCTCTCCGGCGGCAAGACGACGTATCTCGCGACGCTCGCCCGGATGGCGTTGCGCCGCGACACCCACACCTTGTCCTGGCCGGCCCGTGCGTTTCTACCCGCTCGTGGCACCTTTGTTCGGAGAATCGAAATGCTGCGGAACACCAAACGAATCTCTCATGCCTCTCTACCGACGGCAGCGCGGCTGCTCACCGTCGGCCTCCTCGCCGCGCTTGGCCTGCTGGTTGCCGGCTTGCGCGGGCCGGCGGGCCGGTCGATGGCCCAGGCGCAAACGCAGCCCCACTTACCGCCCCTGGACAACTCGAAGGCTCCCGCGGTCGAATCGTACAATCTGGCCTTCCTGCCCGCCGATGCGAAGATGGTTGTCGCCGTGCGGCCTCAAACTCTGCTCCAGCGCCGCGAGGTTCGCACGCTCCTGGAGTCGATCAAGCAAAGTCCGGCCTTCCAACGACTGCTCGTCGTCCCCCCGGAGGATGTGGAACAGCTCCTGGTGTTCTGGGAAGGACTTCCTCAAGCCGAACGCGGACGGACTCCACTGGAGTCGCTGCTGACGGTCTCATTGCCCTCGGGGATGGTCGTACGCATGACCAAGCCTCAGGAGTGGAAGCCCCTCTTGAATCAACTGTTGGGTTCCCCGCGGGAGGTCCGTCACGACGGCCAGACTTATCTCAGAATCGCCGGGCCCGGCGGTGAGCAGCGATGGGGTGCGTTCGCGCCCGACGATCGGACGCTGGTCATCGCACACGAAGACCTGCTCCGCGAGCTGATCGAGGACCGAAAAGCCCCTGCTCCGCGCCATCCCTGGGACGAATGTTGGAGCAAGGTTGCCAAGGGGCAGGTCATGGTCGCGCTCGAGACCCGCTGGCTGCGCAGACGCATCGGCTATGGGGTACATCCCAGAGCACCCGGGCCTCAAGCAGAGCTTGCGCTCGAGACGATTGCGCCATTACTTGAGAAGGCCCAATCCTACGCCCTGGGAATCAATGCGTCCGAGGGGCTGGCCGTGAATCTGGTGGCCGCGGCCGGGTCCGACGACGATGCCAAGCGGGTGGCCGAGACGATTCAGGCACTGTTGACCCTCGCCAGGAATGCGGTTGAGGGATCGCGGCAAGATCGCCGTGCCCGGCACATCGCACCTGAGGAGGCAATGGAATGGATCTTGCAAGCCGCCAGTTTGCTCCTGGAGAAGGCTCGGGTCGAGACATCCGGGGGTTATGTGCGGTTGCAAGCGAAATCGTCTGTTGACCTGGCCGAGGGAGTCAAGCTCCTGGCGCCGGCCGTGGTGGCCGCGCGGCAGTCCGCTGACCGCTCCATGAGCGTCAACAACCTCAAGCAGATCGCCCTGGCGTTCCACAACTACCATGCCACGAAAGGCCGCCTCCCGACCCCTGTGCTGTACGGCGGTGCGTCCGGAAAGGTGCCATACAGTTGGCGAGTCGCCATCCTGCCGTATCTCGAGCAGCAAGAGTTGTACAATCGCTATAACTTCGACGAGCCCTGGGACGGCCCCAGCAACCGCAAGCTGCTCGACGTGATGCCGGCGACCTACAGTTACCCCGGTCTCGACGGCAATCCGTCGAGCCGGACCAACACGTCGTACTTCGTCTTCACTGGCGAGGGGACTGCGCTTTGCCCCATACCTGCTGGGAAGGGTGAATCCGGCCCGACCGGCCCCACGTTCATGGACGTCACTGACGGCATTTCGAACACGATCCTGGCCGTCGAAGCTCAGCGCAACATTCCCTGGACGAAGCCCGAAGACATCCCCTTCGACCCGAACGGCCCCGTGCCCGAGCTGGGCGGGTTCACGCCGGACGGTTTCAACGCCTGCTTCGCGGACGGCTCGGTTCGTTACTTGAAGAAATCGATCAACCCGATCGTCTTGAAGGCATTGATCACGCGAGCCGGCGGCGAAGTGATCAGTAACGATTCTTATTGACCGTCCGGCGGACTGACTGCGATCGTGACCAGGCCGGGTTGCTCCCCACCGCGGAGCACGCCCGGCCTGCTTTGCGCGCTGTGTGCGCAAGACCTGCCAGGATGCCCGCAAAGCTGATATACTGAACGGACTCAAAGCCCGAAATGAAGGAGGCCCGCTCATGAGCACGATGGTCGCAACCGAAGCTGAAGCGACGCCCAAAGCCGAAGTGACCCCCGAAGAGCTGCTGGCAATGCCCGATGGAGGGCATTACGAGCTGATCGACGGAGAGTTGAGGGAGCGCAACCTGAGCATTTTGTCCAACGTGATCGCGTCCCAAATCAATCGCATCCTCGGCAACCATTGTTGCGCGCACAATCTGGGATGGATTCTTGCATCGGAACTAGGCTACCGCTGCTTCCCCTGGAAGCCAGGCCGCATTCGACGGGCGGATGTCTCGTTCATCCGGGCGGATCGCTTGAGCGAAGAGCGGCTGTCCGAGGGTTTCTGTTCGGTCCCGCCCGACCTCGCCATCGAGGTGGTCTCCCCCAATGATCTGGTGGAGAAGCTCGATGAAAAGGTTGAGGAATACCTGCGGGCTGGGGTCAGACTCGTCTGGATCGTCCGGGCCTCGGTCCGCGCAGTAGAGGTCTTTCGTAGCGACCGGTCGGTAAGTTGGCTCTGGGCCGAAGACGAAATCTCGGGCGAGGATGTCGTGCCAGGCTTTCGCTGCAAGGTGGGTTCCTTATTTCCAAGGTTTTCCCCAGCCGAAGCCGATAACCACGCCAAGCCGGTCACGTCCTCCGAGACTCCGGATTCATGAGGCCGTCCGGATCGAACCCTCGCCCTTCACTGTCGTCCCGTCGCGGGTGAACGTCACATGTCCCAGCTCAACGATACGACTGCGGAGCATCCGCCCATCGATCGGGGCACCGCGACATCGGCGGCGCCCGACAGTTTCCTCCCCGACAAGCGCGTGATCGAGGAGAGCGGGGCCCTGCTGGCGACCGAGACCCGCTGGCTGCTTCAGCAGAGGCTGCGGGCCGCGTCGCTCGTCCTGGTCGTCGGCTTCGGCCTGTTCTTCGTCAGATCGCTGATCCTCCGCGGATTCGAATCGCTGGCCGTCCTGTTCCATGGAATGATGCTGGTCCTGCTCCTCGTCGGTCTGGGCGCGCTCTCGAGTCGATGGAAGCCGGCGCTCCGCCGGCTCCGGACGGTCGAAGTGACGCTGTTCACCCTGATTATCGTCTTTTTCATGGCGGCCCAGTATGTGTTGATGCTCCGCGGCGTGCGCGGGAACGATCCGGTGCGGCTGACGGCCGCGGTCAAGAGCAGCGTGCTGTGGATGCTGGCGATGATCTTCACGTACGCGATTTTCATCCCCAACCACTGGCGGCGGGCGGCCAAGCTGATCGTGCCGATGGCACTGGCTCCCATGGCGGTCCCCTGGATCCTGGGGCTGGCTCATCCCGAGCTTTATGAAGTCGCGATTCGAGCGGCGAGCCTCGAAAAGATCAGCGAGGACGGTCTGTTCTTGCTGCTGGGGGCCTTCACGGCAATCTTCGGCACGCACATCATCAACACGCTGCGTACCGAGGCCTACGAGGCACGGCAGCTCAACCAGTATCGCCTGGGACGGAAGCTCGGCGGCGGCGGGATGGGTGACGTCTTCCTGGCGGAGCATCAGTTGCTCAAACGTCCGTGCGCGATCAAGCTGATCCGCCGCGACCTGGTGGACAACCCCCGCGTCTTCGCCCGATTCGAGCGCGAGGTGCGCGCGACGGCGCGGCTCTCGCACTGGAACACCATCGAAATCTTCGACTACGGCCGCAATGACGACGGCGCTTTCTACTACGTGATGGAATACCTGCCCGGGCTCAGCCTCGCCGAGCTGGTCCAGCGGCATGGTCCCATGCCGCCGGCGCGAGTCATCTACCTGCTCCGCCAGGCCTGCGACGCACTCAACGAGGCGCACGACTCGGGGCTCATCCACCGCGACATCAAGCCGGCCAACCTGATGGCCGCCTATCGCGGCGGCCAGTATGACGTATGCAAGCTGCTGGATTTTGGACTGGTCAAGACCTTGAGACAGGACGAATCGGTTCATCTCTCCCAGGAGGGGGCCGTCGCCGGGTCGCCCCTCTACATGGCCCCGGAGCAGGTCATGCACAGCCAGCCGCCCGACCGCCGAACCGACATTTATGGACTGGGCTCGGTCGCCTATTTCATCTTGACCGGCCGCCCTCCCTTCCTTGGTGACAACGCGATGGCCGTGATGGTCGCGCATGCGCGCGACCCGGTGACGCCGCCGTCCCAGATTCGTGCCGACATCCCCGCCGACCTGGAACGCATCGTGCTCCGATGCCTCGCCAAGAAACCGGCCGATCGCTACCCGGATACCCCGAGCCTCGCCCAGGATCTCGAGGCCTGCGCTGACGCACACAACTGGTCGCCGCGCCATGCCGCCCAATGGTGGCGAGCCCACCCCGGCCCAGGCCCGGATGAAATCACCGCTCGCCTGGCCGCGATCCGCGACCCGCTCGCCGACGAAAACGTCGAACCGACGACCGCGATGGCACCCGTCACGGAACCCCGCCCCATGTGAATCCGGGCCAGAGCCGCGCTCGCCGATCCACTCACTCCGATCGACGCGACACACGGGTGATGCGATGAATCCCACTGCCGATCAGTCGATCCGCGAACACGAAAACCCGTGCTGGATGACCGAGCCGCTCGCCGCCACGGTTCACCTGGCGTTCGCCTTCGACATCGGCGACGAGATCGACCTCGAGCGCACTCGGCTGATCCTTCAGGCGGAGCCCGGTCAGTTGCCCAGGCGACGCCGCACCCCGGAGTCGATCGGCTACCGGCCTGCGCCCATCCGGGTCGAGCTGGATCCCACCGGCGTCGTGCTGCCAGGCGATTGGTCGTTCACACGCCCGCCGCACGGTGAGCTGACACTTTTCGACTTCGGCGCGATCTCACTGGCCGTCCAGTTTCACTTGACGGCGACACCCACTGCCCTCCTCGAGCTGGCCGGCCGGCTCGCCGAGCCCGCCCCCTTGACCGAGGCCGCCCGGCGACTGCTCGCCCCCCGGCTCCTGCAGATCCAACCCGCCGTCCTCGACTTCGCCGTCAGTGACATGAACGAAGAGTACGTCGTCTTTCAGCTCTGGGAGCACCGCGGCAACTGGATCGACGAACGCGGCGACTGGATCGCCGGGCTCGTGCGCCTCGAGTCGGAGCCACTCAGCCCGGGCGAGGTACGCGAGGCAACGCGGCTCTCCCTCTCGTACACCCCCAGCGACCTGGTCATCCTCGACTGGGCGGCCGGAGTCGTCGCCGATCCTGAGTGCGCCGACACCCTGCGGGTCATCGAGTTCGCCAACGTCCAGCTCCTGGAATTTCGCCATATCGACAACCGGCTCGACGACCGCCTCGAAGCCGCCTACCGGCTCATCCGTCCCGATCGGCGCAGCCGGTGGATCACCCGCCGCTGGCGCCTGCACGGCGATGCCGTGCGGCAGATCCGCGAGCTGGAGATCGAGGCGACCAGCCTCTTCGAGCGGGTCGATAACGCCCTGAAATTGATTGGCGACCAGTACCTCGCACGGGTCTTCGAAGTCGCCTCCGCGCGGTTTCACCTGCGCGACTGGCAGCAGAGCATCCGCCGTAAACTCGACACCGTCGGCCATGTCTACGACCTCTTGATCCAGCAGGCCGGCGGCCAGCGCATGGAGGCGCTCGAAATCACGGTGGTGCTCTTGATCGCCCTGGAAATCGTGCTGGCGATTCTGCGGCATTGAGCCGCGTCTGCTCGCGATCAATGATGGAACTGAGCAAGGTGATCGGCATCGACTCCGCCCGACGCGCCGGCCTTCGCCTGGTCCTGCTGCAGGTGGCGCGCCCCGATCAGGAAGAAGACACATCCGAGCGCAAGCACCGGCACAACGGAGAGCAAGGCGACAGTCAGGTTGGTGTCACCCACCGGGAAAGCGCCGATCGAGGCGAAGAACCGGCCCAGCGGCGAGCCGGCCACGGCCGGCTTGCCGAATAGAATCGAGATCCAGCCGAGGATGATCGGAGAGGAAATGTCGCCAAAAAGGTGGATGAGGAAGATGAACAGAGCGTAACCAGCCGCCCGCCGGTTGGGCGGGACGACGTAGGACGTCACTGTGTTGCATGGTCCCAGTACCATCGACATCAGGATCGAGGCTCCGAACAGGAAACCGAGCGATGACCTGTAACTGGAGTCGAGGATGCCCGCGGCTCCCAGCGGGATGGCGCCCAGTACGGCGGCCGCGGCGAGCAACAGATAGGCCCGTTTGGTGAATTTGAGCAGCAGATCCGGCAGGAACATGCCCAGCAAGATCCCGATCACACCGGCACCGACCAGCAAGCCACCGATCCACTGCCCGGCAAAGGTCGCGGACAGGCCGTGGACACGTTGATAGAAGGTCGATCCCCAGGCCGCCAAGGCCCCGGTGGCGAACGTGACGGCCGCCATGCCCGCTGTGTTGTACAGGAAGGTGGGCGTCTTGAAGAGCTCGAGATAGTCCTGCATCCTGGGCCGGCTCGACTTGCCGCCACTCACCGATCCCTCCGAGGCTCCTCGGCCCGGGTCGCTCATCACCAGCCCGGCCCCGGCCGCCAGTAGTCCCGGTAGACCAACAACAAAGAAAACCGCCGGCCACCCCAGCCGATCGGCGATCGTTCCGCCCAACATGTAACCAAGCGCAGTCCCGACCGGCAGGGCCATGTAGTAGATTCCCATCGCCCGGCCACGCTCCTTGATCGTGAACAGGTCCGAGATGAGTGCCGGTGCGATCACGCCGTAGCTGGCCTCACCTACGCCCAGTAGCGCCCGCCAGAAAAACATGTGGGAATAGTTGGCGGAAAACGCGGTCCCGACCGTCGCCAGGCTCCAGAGGGCAACTCCGCTTGCTAGCAGGACCTTGCGGTTATAACGATCTCCCAGCCAACCCATCGGAGGCGAGATGATCGTGTATACGATCATGAACGAGGCGCCCAGCCAGCCGAACCAGTAGTCGTTGATATGCAAATCGTCCTGGATGTGCGACCCGGCGGCGAAAAACGAATAACGATCCACGTAGTTCAGCAAGTTCATCGAAAACAGGATCGCCAGCGCGAAGTACTTGCCGCCGATCGTGGGAAGGTTGAGCGGTCGCTTCGTCGCGAACTTCGCCGAGCCGGAATCCGGGGACTTCATCACCAGGGCGCCTCACGCAAAGAAAGAGGATTCCGTCACATGGCGTGGGCCGTGTCCATCCGCTCTTGGGACACGAAATCGAACCGGGCACACTGGGAGAAGAACGCCAAGGGGTTGTCATGGACGATCTTGCGGATCAAGGCATCGGCGTGGCCGCGGCGACGCATCTCGAAGATGAACTCGGGAACGGCCAGCGGATCGCTGTGTCCCCAGTCGCCGGCCGAGTTGACCATGACCCGCTCCGGCCCGAAGAGCTCGATCAGGTCGGCTGCCCGGGCCGGCGTGCACTTGGTGATCGGGTAGAGTGTCATCCCGACCCAGTGACCAGCTTCAAGGGCGTCTCGAATCGTGTGCTCCTCGACATGGTCGATGCATACTCGCTCCGGCCCGATCCGAGAGTCGTCCCGCAGCATGTCCAGGATCATCCGCGTCCCCTGGTACTTGTCCGCCAGATGCGGCGTGTGGACCAGGATCAGCTCTCGAGTCCGGGCAGCCAGGTCGACGTGCTCGAGAAACACGGTCGCTTCGTTGCGCGTGTTCTTGTTCAAGCCGATCTCGCCGATCCCCAGTACCCCCGGCCGGTTCAGGAACTCGGGGATCATTGCGATCACCTCGCGCGACAGCGCGACGTTCTCCGCCTCCTTGGCATTGATGCACAGCCAGCAGAAATGCTCGATCCCGTACGCCGCGGCCCGCTTACCCTCGAATTCGGTCAACTGGCGGAAATAGTCGCGAAACCCTTCCACCCCGGAACGATCGAACCCCGCCCAGAATGCCGGTTCGCTCACCAGCACGCAGCCCGCCAGCGCCATCCGTTTGTAGTCGTCGGTGACGCGAGAAACCATGTGAATATGAGGGTCGATGTATTGCATGGGAGAATCGCCTTGGTTCCTATGACGTTCGCTTCGGGCGCCACGCCTCCGGCCTAGGAAACGTGGGAATTCGTCCGGGGCACACCCATCCGCTTGCGCCAGCCCGGATCATAATCGAGTGAAAAAATGCGCTGGACGGTCTCAGCCCGGCCCGGCCCGGGCTCGAGGAGCGCTTCGATCGCCTGACGTAGCTGGCCCAGCCGCGGGTCCGGGTGCTCGCCATGCCGCGCCGGCGCGCGGTCGATCCGGTCGAGGATCGCGGCGATCTCCAGGATCTTGCACCGCGTCTCGAGGAAATCGTGGTCGACGACCTCCGTGGCATCACGCGTGTTGAGCATGAGACTCCTCCCTCGTCACCCCTGTGGTCTCCTTTCCATCATGGCAAAACCCGATCCGAGATGCAAACCGTGAGCGGTCCTGGGTGCAGTGACGGGGACCCAGACCGGACAGGACGGTCCATCTCGTTGCGTGCACGTCGTCCAGGCCGAAAGAGGCGGTGAACGACGTCTGGAACCGGGACTCTCCCGTATGCTCAGATCGGCGCCGTCGAATAGAGCGGGTTGATCGTCTCGCCAGTGCACAACCGTACGGGCCGGCCCAGGCGGTCACGCAACTCGGCCGCGGGGTCGACGCCGAGAGCGCGATAAATCGTCGCCGCCAGGTCCGGCGGGCCGAAGGAGCGGGACAAGGGATAGGCACCGAGCCGGTCAGACTTGCCGATCAGTTGGCCTCCAACCACTCCGGCGCCGGCGAAGACCGCGGGAAAGACCGCCGGCCAATGGTCGCGGCCGGGTACATCGCCCGAAGTCAAGCGCGCAATCCGGGGCGTGCGGCCGAACTCTCCCAGCATCACGACCAGGGTCTCTTCCAGCAAACCGCGCGCGCCGAGGTCGTCGAGCAAGGCCGAGACGGCCTGGTCCAGTGGCGGCAGAAGCTGGTCGCGCAGCCGGGGAAAGTTGGCGACGTGCGTGTCCCACGTCTGCACGATGCCCATCGAGGCCTGGACGATCGGCACACCAGCCTCGACCAGCCGCCGAGCCAGGAGGAGCGACCTGCCGAAGAGGTGCCGGCCGTAACGATCGACCACGCGCGGATCCTCGCGCTCGCTATCAAGCGCCCGCCCCACGGTCCCGTTGCACAGCAGAGCGATGGCGGCGTCCTGGTGGCCAGAGAATGCATCGCCGGCCGGCGACGCGGCGGTCTGACTCAGGAGGTGACGGCGACGATGCAGCCGCGCCGGATCGAGTCCCTCCGGCAAGGCGAGGCTCGCGTCGGCCGTCTCCGGGTGCGCCGTGTCGAGGCGAAGCTGCCATGGGTCGTGCCGGGGACCGAGAAAGCCGGCGTCCTGGCCCGGCCACGTCAGCGGGCCCTCGACCAGCCGGACCGGGAGCGCCACCCCACTGGGAACGCCATCGCGCGGGCGACGAAGACGATCGAGGGCCGCCGCATAACAGGGGAAGTCGTCACGCGAGGCGACCCGATCGAGGTCGGTCGCTCCACGCGGATTGGACACCTGGCCCGTCAGAACGCGATGGACCGCCGGCAGGTGGTTCCCCTCGGTGTGCGACATCGAGCGGATGATCGCCAGCCGCCCTGCTCGCGCCGCCAGGCCGGGTAGGTGCTCGCACATCCGGATGCCCGCCACCGCCGTGTCGATCGGCTTGAACTCGCCCCGGATCGCCGCCGGCGCCTCCGGTTTCATGTCGAACGAGTCGTGCTGCCCCAGCCCGCCGCTCAGCAGAATCACGATCACCGACCGCGCGCGCCCCGTCCCCGCGCCGCCGGTCGCGGCCGCGCTCCGCACCGCCAGCAATCCCGGTAGCCCCAGCCCCAGCAGCCCCGAGTATCCCACCTGAACGAACGCACGCCGCCTGCTGAGGCCCCCGCCTCCCCCTGTTGGATCGAACTGGCTCATCGCGCGTCTCCTCTTCAGGTCTGTCAGGCGGGACGGAAACAAAACCCACGGAAGGTGCCGCAATCCCAAGTTTAACAATTGTTTGCAAAATGTCCAGCATCGTCGCGGGGCGGCCCGAGGAAGTTGGAGGCAAAGAGGTAGACCGGGTCTTCGCTCAAGCGTTAGACTCATCCTTCATCCTTCATCCTTCCGCCTTCCTCCTTTTTTTGAGGGGTCTCACGATGATGGACTCGCGACTCTGCACCAGGGCCTTGGTTGGTTTCTCAGCGATCTTGGTGATGACGGCTCTGGCTGAAGGCGGCGACAAGGATACACCCGTCTCGTGGAAGAAGACGGTGATCGAGGGCAAGTTTCGCTCCGAGGGGGTTGCAATCGCCGACGTGAACAAGGACGGCAAGACCGACGTCCTGATCGGCGACTCATGGTACGAGGCTCCGTCATGGATCAAGCACGACATTCGGAAGCCGGGCGATTACGGCGATGGCCTGCATAGCTACAGCGAGTGCATGACCTGCTGGACGGACGACATCAACGGCGACGGCTGGCCCGATCAGATCGTGATCGGGTTCCCCGGGTCACCGGCCTATTGGTACGAGAATCCCCAGGGGAGAGAAGGGTACTGGACCCGTTCCGTCATCTGGCCGAGCGCCTGCAACGAAACGCCGCTCTATGCCGACCTGTTCGGGGACGGCCATCGCGTCCTGGTGATGGGCTGGCAGCCCAAGGGCAAGGACAACGAGGGCCAGATGGCCTGGTTCACGCCCGGCAAGGATCGCTCGCAGCCCTGGGAAATGCACCCGGTGAGCCCGCCCACCAGTCCCCGCGGGATCATCCCCGGCACGTTTCGGTTCGCGCACGGTCTCGGCGTGGGTGACCTGAACGGCGACGGGCGCCGGGATGTGATCTGCACGGGGGGTTGGTGGGAACAGCCCGAGTCGGGCCGCAATGGCTCCTCGCCCTGGAATTTTCACCCCGCCCGCCTGGGTGATGCCGTGGCCGACATGATCGCTTACGACGTTAACGGCGATGGGAAGGCGGACGTCATCGACAGCTCAGCCCACCAGTACGGCATCTGGTGGTTCGAGCAGGGCGAGGTGAAGGATGGTTCGCCCGTTTTCACCAGGCACGACCTGTTCCCCGATCTGGTCTCCGAGACCCACGCCCTGATCGCGGCGGACTTGAACGGCGACGGCCTGAAGGACCTGGTTACCGGCAAGAGGTTCTGGTCGCACGGCCGGAGCGAGGCCGGCGCCGACAAGCCCGCCCGTCTGTATTGGTTCGAAGCCAGTCGCGGCCCCGAGGGCAAGGTCTCCTTCACCCCGCATGAGATCGACGACCAGAGCGGCATCGGCACCCAGTTCGTCGTAGCCGACTTCAACGGCGACGGCCTGCTGGACATCATCACGGCCAACAAGAAGGGGGTGTTCCTGGTCGAGCAGATCCCTCGGGCGAAGTGACGGCCGCGGCTGCCTGAAAACGAGCTCAAAAGCTGACGTTTACCCCGATAACGAGGGAGTCGGCCGTGGTCGCGAGGCGGACGTCGCTGTTGCGGAGCGGACCGATGAAGGGCTCGTTGATCGGTCCGTTATTCGTGCTTTGGAAGAAGTGCACATAGCTCGCGGAAATTTTTAGTGCTTTTGTGACATCATAAGACAGGCCCAAGGCCAAGGAGTTCTGCAGATTGAGCGGGGAGGCGACGTTGTAGCTCGTCACGGCGTTGCCGATCGGGTTCATGTTGAAGGAATAGCCGGAGCGCACGGTCAACTGGTCGGTCAGGCGGTATTGCGCTCCCAGCGAGAGGGCAAAAATGTCCTGGAATCCAAGCCCTCGGAGAGCGCCCGTGGAATCGAATCCGGTCTCGCGATAGCCGTTCGTCTCACGGAACCCCACATAGCGAAGGTCAAGCGCGATCAGGAGACGATCGATTCCCCGATACGCCGTTCCAATCGATGCGATCATCGGAAAATCGAAGTCGATCTTTGACCGACCGGCCTGACCTTGCGGGTTTACGGAAGGATAAGTCGACGTCTCGAACCACTGGGGACTCTTGAACGAGGCACCGAAGCTCCAGTCCGATTCTGTCGGGGTGTAGTAGGCCCCGAGTTGAAACCCGCCGCCCACGCGACTTCGGCTGTGCGTCGCATCACCGTAGACTGGTCCTTGGCCGGTGCTGCCCTGAATCAGGGTGGGGTCAGCGAAAATGGCAGGGTCGAGCGCGAGATCGGAGAGATCCAGGTTTGGCTGAAAACCAACAGACCATTCATCGGTCAGCTTGTAAGCAATCGTCGGAGCAAGTTGAAGCACCTGGTACTGGCTATAGAGCGGCCCAACTCCAAAACCGTTGGGGAACTGAGGGTTGAGGATCGGATTCGTCTTGCTGACGGGATAGTTCAGGCCGAATCCACCAATGGCGTAGAGGCCGAATCCGTAGGTGAAGAATGACTCCTCGGGCTTGTAAACCAG
>JBIOJM010000271.1:0-13929 GCA_044450785.1 Isosphaerales bacterium | reverse complement strand
TCGGAGGTTTTGTGCTCGTGATGGAAACGCGACGCTTTTCGCCGGTTTTGTGGAAAATCATGGAGACGCCATGGATGCGGGTTTGGGGGGCGATGCCTTGTAAGAATGAAGGCGGAAAGATGAAGGATGAATCAGACAGGTGAACATCGGTGGGAAATCGTCGTTGGACAAACGCGGGGGGTAGTCCGACCAGGCTGTTGGTTCCTCGGAGATACACTGGTCTGATCCGATCTCATTGCGCCTAAATGACATGTGGATCCAGTTGGGCAGCTTGTAAGCCGTTACGGGCGTCGGATTAAGTCGGACTATTTGAGCGTTTTTCGAGCATGTGTACACCGGTGTACGGGGCCGGGCGCACCGGCCGGCCAGGGCGCCGTCGAGGGGCAAGGAAATGTCGGGAGTGGCTCATGGCTCGTTGGTGGACAGGAGGAGGAGTCGTCAGCATGTGGTGCAGCTTCGCGGGGGTGACGGACCACTGTTTCACTCGGGCTCACGGTCAATCGGCGTCCAATCGGGGTTCGTCTATCCTATATGATCTGCCAACGCGCGAGATCAGTTGCATGATTCAGGCCGACGACTTGCTTTTTTAAGAGGTACGGACTGGATTTTACTGAATGTAGGGATTGATCAAGGGGTCGGAAGAGCACGAGGCGGAAGGACGGAGGACGGCGGGGGCACCCGTAGGGTCGCTTCGGGTGCCCGCGGGCCCACGGCCGGAGGCCGGGAGTCGCGCTTGACCGTCGCCAAGCTGAAGTCGGGAAGATATTCCCGGCCCATTCCTTGGGAACTGCGCGATAACAACTTGCCGGGAAAGTTGTCTTTCAGAGCTTTCCGCGGTACGACTACGTCTCGCAGTGTCATCCCGAACGACGACGGGAACATCGTCTTGTTCGCCGGGGACGTGCTCTCGGCGGTGCCGTCCTCGACCGGTCCGCTGCCCCCTTGGGGAAGCTCGTCGAATTCCTCGGGTGAACGCGCCTGCCGCTTGGGCGCGAGCATCCCGACCAGGTAGCGGTTCCGCACGCTCTGTTCTTCGATCTCCTCGTCGGGACCGCCGACCGGCCCCAGGAGATCCTTGAGGACCATCCGTTCCAGTTCCTCAGCGATGACGGCAGCGTTCCCCTTGAGAAATGGCTGCGCCAGGCATTCGGTGCGAGCCAGGTCGCCAACAGCGATCCGGTTTCCGCCGCTACGCAAGGAGGAAACACGGGCGAGAACCTTGGGTCCCCAGGTCGGATTCAGTTCGACTAGATAAATGACACAGTTCGCATCTAGATACACCGTCATCCCGGATCTCTCCCAGCCCTGAGTTTGTCAGCTTCCTCCTGGATGCGAGTGATCTCGTTCATGCGAGCGTCCCATTCCTCGCGCATCACGTCACGCTCTGCCTCGACCTCCAGCGCGCTGCGGGCGACGTGCCCACATGCCTTCTGACCATCCCAGATCTTCTGCATCATCTGCCAGAACGGGTCGTCTTGCGGTAGATCCGGCCATGGGACGAGTGTCACCTGCACTTTGCCGGCCGGCAGGTTTACCTTTTCCGCGACCTCCACCGTACCATCCGGCTTGACGATCCCTTCGACGGTCACAATGGGTGTACTCATCGCCTGGCCTTTCGCTCTATCGTACGAATCCGGTCGTCGTCCTCGCGCAACTCCTCGACGTAGGCCTGGACCTCTGCCTCGTTCATGAAGTGGCATCCCGCGGCGTCCATCCGGCCGCGGGCGTTCAAGAGGAACTGGAACCAGTCCTCTCGGGCTGGCTCGGGGGTGGGCAGCGGCCGCACCGTCACCTCGACCGGACCGGGAAGGACGTCTCCCGGCAACTCGACAAGCAGCTTGCCGTCGCGATCGACTTCGCCCGTCAGAATCAGCGTCCTCATCGATATTCCTCCCGGTGTGGAATGGCCTCGCTCCTCCCCCTTCATCTTAACCGAACAAGCGCGGACCGTCGCCTTTCTCCGTTGTCTTTCTCCACCGCGCCCTTCACCACGTTGTCTCCGCGTTTCGTCTCGTCCCGATCTCTTGGGAGTGACGCTCCGCCCTCCTGATTCTGGAGGACGATCCGTTCGCGTTCCGTCGGGATCTTCATCGGGGAGGGGATGGTTTGAGGAGGCTTGTCATGGTTGTATCATGGCCCATTGCACCTTGCCCGCCCGAGCCGGCTCGGGTACTTTAACCACATGTCGTCCCAGGGGCCCTCTCGGCGAGATTCCATTACCCTGCTAGCCATCGAGCCGAAAGACGGCACGCTGACCTGCGAGGTTCAAAGGGAAGAAAGTCTCGGAGACGATGCCCGGCATCAAGATCGAGATCCGGGACGGGTGAGAGCGGTCAAGATAATTGACTGACCTCCGATCACGATAATTGATCGAAATCTTGTGATTGGATGAATGTATTGGGTACCGGTGGCCTCTTCCCTTCTGTCCCGGATCGTCGTTCCGTTCCCGCTTATCTCTAGGTGGCGGAACGGGGAACTGACCGATGATCTCGCTCAGACCCTCGTTGATCACGGAACATCCGACGGGTGGTCCTTTCGGCACGCCGCCATCCGCTTGGTGAAACGCCCTGGCCGCTCGATGAGGTCCAGCCTGGGCGAGTCGCTCCGCGGGAAGCACCTTTCGATCCCTTTCACCGGTTGACCCGTCTTCACTTCTTCCCCGGCGGGGCGGTCGCCGGATACTTCGCCCGCTCGGCCTGCCACTTCTTGGCTTCGTCCGGTTTGTTCGTCGCGGTGTAGAAATCGATGAACCGGTCGAGGGCTTCGGGGAGCCGAACGCGGCCCTGCGGAGGGATCGTCTTGTCCCGCTGCTTCATCCCCTCGTAGCCCTTTCGCAAGAGCGGTTCGGCCTCGGCGTATTTCTTCTGGCCCAGCAAGGCGCCGCCGAGCACCGACGTGGTGTTGAACGTCCGCCAGTCGTCGGGTTCCTTCTTCTCGCGGATGGCCAGGCTTTCGCGGAGGTGCGGTTCGGCCTCGATCCATTTCTTCTGTTGCAGGAGGCTCAGACCGATCTGTGTGAGCATCCCAGCCAGATCGGGGCTGTCCTTGGGCAGCGCTTTGCGAGCATCGGACAATCGCTCGAGGAGCAAATCGGCGAGCTTTGCGTCGTCGCCCACCTTCGAATAGGCGTCGATCAAATCGTTGACGACATCGCGAAGCTTGGGGAATCGTTTCGACGCTTGGTAGACTTCTTCGAGGAGTGGGATCGCCTCCTTGAGCCGGCCGGCATCCTTGTAGTTCACTCCGAGGTTGCCGACGTTTAACAGTATTTGCGGATTTTGGCGTCCACCTTTGGCCTCTTCCCGCTTGACCAACTCTTCGAACAACGGCACGGATTTGTCGAGCCGCTTTGTCCTCCAGTACATCACGGCGAGGTTGTTGAGCGTGGTCAGGGTTGAGGGATCGTCGGGGCCGAGCCTGGCGGTCTGGTCGTCGCGGCGGCGCTCGAGCAGTGCGATCGCGTCGGGGAGCCTGCCCGCGTCCTGGTACACCGCCGCGAGATTGTCGAGCGTTGTGCGGATCTCAGGATGGTCCGGACCCAGCTTGGCGGTCTGGCCGTCGCGGACGCGCTCGAGAAGTGCGATCGCCTCGGGGAGCTTGCCGGCGGCCCTGTACGCGTTGGCGAGGTCTCGGAGCATACGCAGGGTATCGAGATGGCCGGGGCCTTGCCTGGCGATCGTCGCGTCGCGGACGCGTTCCAAGATGGAGATCGACTCGGGCAACCTGCCGACGAGTTGGTACGTCGTGGCCAGGTTGTGGAGCGTCATCAGCGTTGCGGGATGATTGGGGCCAATCGTGGCGATCTGGCGGTCGCGAACGCTCTCGAACAAAGCGATCGCCTCGGGTAGCCTACCCGCGGCCCGGTACGCCGCCGCGAGGTTGTGGACAGAAATGAGTGTGTCGGGGTTGTCGGGGCCGAGCTTGGCGACCCGCGACGCGCGGACGCGCTCGAACAGGGGGATGGCCTCGGAGAGCCTCTCTGCGCCCAGGAACGCCGACGCGAGATTATTGAGCGTTTGGAGCGTGGAAGGATGGTCGGGGCCGAGCTTGGCGATCATGGCGTCGCGGACCTGCTCGAACAGGGCGATCGCGTCTTGGGTTCGGCCGGCATCCTTGTACGCTGCGGCGAGGTTGTTGAGCGTCTCGAAGGTGTCGAGGTGGTCGGGGCCGAGCTTGGCGATCCGGCCGTCGCGAGCGCGCTCGAGCAGGGCGATCGCCTGGGTGGTCTTACCGGCATGCCAGTTCGCCAAGCCGAGATTGTCGAGCGCGTTGAGGGTGTCGGGGTGGTCGGGGCCGAGCTTGGCGTTCATCGTATCCCGCGCCTTCTGCAACACCTCGATCGCGAGGTCGAACTCACCGAGCCCCACAAGCGACATGCCGAGCGTGTCCTGCATCGCCGCGACTTCCAGCGGGTCGCCGATGGACGCCCCGTCCAGTTCCTTCATGGCCTTCTTGAGGTTATCCTTGAGCGCCTCCGTGAGTTCGCTCAGGTCAGTGTAGTTCCTCTTCGGGTCCAGCCCGGCGAATACGGACCCGAGGATCTCATTCCCCTTCTTGGCGAACGCCAGGTTCCGCTCGGCCTCCTGGCGACGCTTCTCGGCGCGAATCATCCCGAAGGTCGTCCCTACGATCCCGGCCAGCAGCGTGATCAGAACAAGGCTCGCTGCGATCACTTGCCCCTTGTTCCGCTTCACGAATTTCTTCAAGCGGTAGCCACGGCTCGGCAGACGGGCTTCGACGACCTCATCGGCCAGGTAGCGCTGAATGTCGCGGGCGAATCCGTTGGCCGTGTTGTAGCGTCGGGCGCGATCCTTCTCCAGGGCCTTCATCACCACCCAGTCGAGCTCTCCTTGCAGCAGCTTCGCCAGCCGGGCCGGCTCGATGCTTCGGTTCGCCGCGATGTTCGGCAACGCTTCGGCCGTGCTCAGCTTCGTGCTCGGTCGCGGCGGATCGACCTCCCGCACCATCCGGAGCATTTCGAGGATGGCCCCCCGCTGGAACTGCTTGGCGTCGATCGGAGGCGCACCGGTCAGTAACTCATAGAGCATCACACCCAGCGCGTAGACGTCGGTCCGCGTGTCGATGTCCATCGACGACGGATCGGCCTGCTCGGGCGACATGTACGTCGGCGTGCCCACGATGGCCCCGGTGTCCGCGAAGCTCATATCCGTGAGGTTCTGCTCGGTCGCCTTGGCCACGCCGAAGTCGATCACTTTGGGCGTCGGGCGGCCGTCGACCTCCGTCACCAGCACGTTTCCCGGTTTCAGGTCGCGATGGATGATCCCCTTCTGGTGGGCGTGTTGGACCGCCTGGCAGACAGCCACGAATAGCTCCAGCCGGGCTTGCACCGTGAGCCGCTGACGGTCGCAGTACTCGGTGAGCGGCACGCCTTTCACCAGCTCCATGACGAAGAACGGCTGACCGGCCGGGGTGAGACCGCCGTCGTAGATGCGAGCGATGTTCGGGTGATCCATCAGCGCCAGGGCCTGCCGCTCGGCGTCGAACCGCGCCAGCACGCCCCGCGAATCCATCCCGGTCTTGATCAGCTTCAATGCCACCTGACGCTTGACCGGCTCGGTCTGGCTGGCCAGGTAGACCGACCCCATGCCCCCTTCGCCGATCACCTCGACGAGCGTGTACCGGCCGGCGATGACGGTCCCAATCCCTTCGCCCGTCGGGACCCTGGCCGTCCGGGGCGAGGGGACCGCCGAAGCCGCCGCCGTGGTGGCATCGGCATCGAGGCGGGCGAGCGTCTCCGTGGCCCCATCGGGCCGGTGCTCCCCGGTCGCGATCGGGCTCGGCAGGTCGGCGGTCGCCGTCGACGCAGCCGGCGCGACGGGGGGCCGGTCGAGCGGGCTGCCGCTATGGGCATAAGCGGCGAGCAGCTCCTCCAGTCGGCGCCGCAGCTCCGAATTTCCGGCGCAGGCCTGGTCAAGAAACGTGGCCCGCTCGGTGGGATCGGTCCGGTTCAGGGCTTTGGTGAGGAGGTCGTGTTCGTTCATGGGAGGCTCAAGTGAGGTGGTTCGTCCCACCAATGCGGTATCGGCCACCGAAACGCGCAGTTGATTCCGAAGTCCTTTTTAACCGCGGGGCGGGCCAGCCGCCAGTCAGGCCCGCGCGTAGGCCCAACACGAGCCCGCGGTTTGGGCGGCAATGCACTGGTCCCCAGCCGCTTCGCGCAGGGTTTGACCGTCGAAGAGCAGTTTCTGAGAAGCACTAGCCGTGCCCTCACTTGGCCGTTCATGAAGACCCCGACAGAATCCGGCAGATGGCGCGGTGCATGGAACGAACGTTCCGTTCCCTGACAGTCTATGAGGAACGGGGAATGACTTGGCGAGGCCGCTCTGTTTCCAGGCCGCCGGTCACTGCGCAGGGTCGAACGTCTCGGTACGAGCCGTTCCAGCAGGGTCCGTTCCGCGGGCACCAGGTCTACCCAGTCGGAACGCTTCTAAGCTCTTTTCATGTCCTTCGACAGCATAAAATCTCCTCCTGAGTCGATGCTCGCCGCTGATCGAAAGCGGAGACGATGCATCCTCTGCGGGTGATCGTCGACCATCACGTCATCTTGATCAGCGGACTGCTCGGGACCGAAAGCGGCGACAGAAATCGCAAGAGATACCCCCAGTCCTGGCAGGGATCTTTGGTGCGATGGAACGCTTCCAGCAGCGACAGAGGCAAAACGACGATTTCAACAACTGGCACGAGGCGAGCCCGTGCCAGTTTCCAGAAAGGCGTCTGCGGAACGTGGTCGCGCCAGAAGGCCTGCCATCGCGCGATGGTCGCCCGGTCAACACCAAGCAGCGTCGAAAGCTCGCGGGCCCGGCGCGGCGTTGGACCTTGCCTCATGGCGCTGATCAAGATCACCACGGCACCGAGGTAGACCTTTCTGCCGAGAAATCGCACCGACGGCGGTGTCAACCTCTTCCTGCATCCATCGCGATCGCAGCAGAAGCTGAACCGGCAGCGATACTCCTCCGGCAGATGATCCGGCCCGCCCCGCGGTGCCCGCGGGTAGTTGGCGCAGTGGAGGCGACCACCGCACGAGCATCCTTTCTGCCGAGCAGAATCGGCCAGGTCCTTGTCAATCGACAACAGGAACGACCAGAAACTCCCACTTCGATGCAACTCATGCCCTATCATGGTGTGCTCCTTGGAACGAGGACATTCAAAGAGGACACGCGATGCGAAGGCACTCGCTCGATCACGCTAATTGATAGTGGTTATCGCCGAGACCTCAATTAAGTTGATCAGAATCCGCGGATTTCACATCGATTATGTTGGCCACGCTCAGGATTTCTGGTTCAACTACTTCGATGACGCTTCGGGCTAGTATGGTACGTGAGCCACCCTTGTGAAAACCGCTCCAGGCCAGGATGGGCCGGCGCTCACTCGGCGAGCTTTTTCCACCGATCGGACTCGCGGACGAAATTCGTATCAACGCAAAACGAGGCAAATCATGATGTCGTTTGGTTCACAGGATTCGTTTTCCGAGGTATCGAGCCAATCGTGGCTAGGGCGGCTGGGAGAGTCGATCAAGGGGGTGATCTTCGGGTTGATCCTTTTTGTCTTGGCCTTTCCGCTCCTGTGGTGGAACGAAGGACGGACCATACGGACCGCCCGGGGGCTCCAGGAACTGGGACATGAGGTCGTTTCGGTGGAGGCCGACCGGGTGGATCCGGCCAACAATGACAAACCGGTCCACATCACCGTTCAGGCCACGTCAGACGAAACCCTCACGGATACCGTCTTCAACGTCGCAACCAAAGGGATCAAGCTGGCCCGACGCGTGTCAATGTACCAGTGGCGCGAGCACCAGCAGTCCGAGACCAAAAAGAAGCTCGGCGGCGGCACGGAAACGGTCACGACCTACACCTATGACAAGGGATGGTCGGGGGATCCCCAGAATTCGAGCGGTTCCAAGCAGTTTGAGTTCCATGTCCAATCGGGGGACCAAGTCAAGGGTGTCGGAGGTGCCGGGGGCGCCGGGGATGTCCAGGATTCCAGAAACTTCAAGCATCCCGAGGGGCACCAGAACCCCGCGCAGCCGAAGTTCCCCAATGAAGAGAAGGTGGCGGCCAAGGTCGCACTCGGAGCCTTTACGCTTTCGCCCGGCCTGGTGCGACAGCTCAATCAGTTCGAGGACTTGCCGATCTCTAATGACGATCTGGCCAGGATGCCCGAGGACGTGCGGAAAGAGGTCAAACTGGACGCAGGCCGGCTTTACGTGGGGAACGACCCAGGATCGCCTCAGGTTGGCGATCTTCGGATCCAGTTCCGCGTGGTCAAGCCGGCCGTGGTCAGCATCCTGGCCAAGCAGTCAGGCCAAACCTTCGCCCCATGGCGGTCCCACTCCGGTACCGACGTCGAGCGGCTGATAACCGGGACGGTTGACGCCCAGGGGATGGTGCACGTGATGGAACGCGAGAACGCCATGCTCAAGTGGATGCTGCGCCTTGCCGGCTATATTCTCATGGCCCTCGGGATCGGGTTGCTGCTTAATCCGCTGGTGACCGTGGCCGATGTGGTGCCCCTTCTGGGTAATCTTCTCGGGATGGGAGTCGCCATCACGGCCGGACTGATCGCGGCCTTCTTCACGCTCGTTACCATCGCCCTGGCGTGGATCGCCTACCGGCCTCTGGTGGGGATCGGACTCCTGGTGGCCGCCGTGGCTATTGTCGTACTCGCCAAGACACTCGCTGGCGGGCGGAAGCGTGTAGCCGCCCCGTGACCTTGGCTTTGCGATCGATGACGGGGGAACTGAAGATTCGCTGACGTGCGAAGAGGATTCAACCTAAATACTGATCATGACGGGCCAGCGGAGGAAATAGAAGGCCTCTCCGAAACATATAGCAATATTGTACCAGCACCCAGCAGTTGGAGTGCGTGATTCGCATGTGCTTCGGCATACCTTCGCCACAACAGCCTTGCAGAAGGGCATCAGCTTGGCGACGGTCCAGAAGATCCTGGGCCACGACCGGCTCCAGACGACGGCCATCTACCTCAATTTCACCGACACCCACATCCAGGAGGAGTTCGAGCGGAAGTGGTGAGGACGAACCAGAGGAGCGGCCGTCCAGCAAACTCGATGGCCCCGGGTCTGTTATCCGCTCCGTTGCCACCGGAACCGAAGGAGCCCGGATGCCCGTCGATTTTCTGACCTCGGAGCAGCAGAGGAAATACGGCCGCTACGCTGCCGAACCCTCGCCCGCCCAACTCGGTCGCTACTTCCGTCTCGACGACGCCGATCGCGCGGTGTTGGCGACGCGGCGCGGCGATCACAACCGGCTGGGCTTTGCCCTGCAACTGGGAACGGTCCGGTTCCTGGGGACGTTCCTCGACACTCCCACCGAGGTCCCTTGCGCTGTCGTCGCCCATGTCGCCAGGCAGTTGGCGATCACCGACCTCACGTGCCTGAGACGCTACGGCGTCGGCGAGACCCACTGGGACCATGTCAATGAGATCAAGGCGGCCTATGGTTACCGAGATTTCTCCGACCAGCCCGGCCATTCCCGTCTGATCCGCTGGCTCTATGCCCGCGCCTGGGTCAGCGCCGAGCGGCCCAGCCTGCTGTTCGACCTGGCGACGGCCTGGCTGGTCGAGCGCAAGGTCTTGTTGCCGGGCGTCACCGTCCTGGCACGCGAGGTCGCCCAGGCGCGTGATCGGGCGGCGGCCCGCCTCTGGCGTGTCCTCGCCAACGCCCCGAACGCCAGGCAGCGCGAACGGCTGGAGGCCTTGCTGGTCGTGCCCGAAGGCGGCCGCCAGAGCCATCTGGACCGGCTTCGCCGTACGCCGACCCGGGTGAGCGGTCCGAGTCTGATCGCCGCCCTGAGGCGGCTCGAAGAGATCCGCGCCCTGGGCGTCGCGGAACTCAACCTATCGCGGATACCCGCGGGTCGGCTCAAAGCTCTGGCCCGTCATGCCGCCACGTCCTGGGCGGCGGTGATCGCGCGGATGCCCTCGGACCGGCGGGTCGCCACCCTGCTGGCCTTTGCCCGGGCCTTCGAGGCGACGGCGTTGGACGACGCCTTGGACCTACTGGACTTGATCATCACGGATCTGCTGGCCCAGGCCAGGCTCGCTGGAGAAAAGGAACGACTTCGCACCCTCGGTGATCTGGATACGGCCGCTTTGCAACTCCGCGACGTCTGCACCGTCCTGCTCGACGAGGCTTGTAGCTCAGCCCAGGTGCGATCCTTGGCCTTCGCCCGCGTCCCCAGGCCCAAGCTCGCGGAGGCGGTGGCCTTGGTCGAGAGGCTGGCGCGGCCCCCGGAAGATGACTACCAGAGCGAACTGCTCGATCGTTACCGTCGCGTCCGCCGCTTTTGGCCCTACGTGCTCCGGACTGTCGCGTTTCAGGGCACCCAAGCCGGCCGGCCGCTGACGCAGGCGCTAAGCGTCATGGCCGCCTGGGAAGATCAACGCGAGCCCGATCTCTCACAAGCCCCCTTGGACGTGGTGTCGCGCGCCTGGCGGCGATTTGTGATCGGTCCGGACCGGACGATCGACCGCCGCGCCTACAGCCTATGCGTGCTACAGCGGCTCCAGGACGGCCTCCGCCGTCGCGACGTGTTCGTCGAACGTAGCGAACGCTGGGGCGACCCTCGAGCCAAGCTCTTGCAGGGGACGGAGTGGGAAGCGGCCCGGTCCCAGGTCTGTCTCAGTTTGGGTCGCCAGGCGACCGCCGCCGCCGAACTGGAATCACTCCGCCGCCAGCTCGACGACGCCTATCGACGGACCGCCGACAATCTCCCGGCCAACGAGGCCGTCCGCAACGAGGTCGTCGCGGGGCGTGACTCGCTGACACTGACCCCGCTGGACAAACTGGACGAACCCGCCGGCCTGTGGACGCTCCGTCAGGCAGTGGCTGATTTGCTCCCACGTGTGGACCTGCCGGACGTCCTCCTGGAAATTCAGGCCAGGACCAACTTCGCCGAGGCGTTCACCCACGTCAGCGAGGCCGAGGCCCGCGTGACCGATCTGGCGGTCAGCGTTTGCGCGGTGCTGCTGGCCGAGGCCTGCAACATCGGGTTGGAGCCGCTGATCCGCCCCGAGGTATCAGCCCTGACCCGCGGTCGACTCGCCTGGGTCCAGCAAAATTACATCCGGGCCGAGACCTTGATCCGCGCCAACGCTCTCCTGGTCGATGCCCAAACCAAAGTCCCGCTGGTGGGGACCTGGGGCGGGGGAGAGGTCGCCTCGGCCGACGGCCTGCGTTTCGTGGTACCGGTCCGCACCGTCAACGCCGGGCCTAACAGCAAGTACTTCGGGGCCGGCCGAGGGATCACCTATTACAACTTCACCTCCGACCAGTTCACCGGGTTCCACGCCATCGTGATCCCCGGCACGCTCCGCGACTCTCTGTTCATTCTGGAAGGCTTGTTGGAACAACAGACGAGCTTGCGTCCTCTGGAAATCATGAGCGATACGGCAGGGGCCAGCGACGTGGTCTTCGGCCTGTTTTGGCTTCTGGGCTACCAGTTTAGCCCCAGGCTGGCCGACGTCGGCGAGGCCCGGTTCTGGCGCATGGACCCCGCCGCCAACCACGGGGCGATGAACGGTCTAGCGCGGCACCGAGTCAACACCGAGCTGATCGCCCGGAACTGGGACGATATGCTACGGGTGGCGGGGTCGTTGGCTCGGGGGACCATAAGCGCCTCGGAGTTGATCGGCTCGCTGCTGCGGAGCAGCCGTCCCTCGACCCTGACGCGGGCGATCGGCGAGTTGGGGCGGGTGGCCAAGACGCTCTACCTGCTGTCCTACCTTGACGACGAGACTTACCGCCGGCGCATCCTCACACAGTTGAACCGTGGGGAGAGTCGCCACGGCGTGGCCCGGGCGATCTTCCATGGCCAGCGCGGCGAAGTCCGCCAACGCTATCGCGAGGGCCAGGAAGACCAACTCGGAGCGTTGGGACTGGTCGTCAACGTGGTGGTGCTCTGGAACACCCTGTACATGGACGCGGCGCTCGCCCATCTGCGTCGCCAGGACGTCGAGACGAAACCCGAGGATGTCGCCCGCCTCTCACCCTTGGGGCACGAGAACATCAATTTCTTGGGAAGATACTCATTCGCGCTGTCGGAATCCGTCGCCCGCGGCGAGTTGCGACCGTTCCACAACCCGGAGGACGCAGGGAGCAAGGTCGGGCCGAACGCGGCTTAACCCGACTTTCTGTTCCGATGATTGTCGGACCCCTCGAACAATTGCTTGCGGACGCGGACCTCATCACGCCGGAGGGCATCACGTATGCCGCCTTGATCCTTTTGGGGAGACCGAAATCGCTCGGCAGGTTTCTCGCCCAGGCTGAGGTGGTCTTCGAGTACCGATCCTCGGAAGCACCGGGTCCGGCGAATCAACGCGACGAATACCGCCAGGGCTTTCTCACGTTCTTTGACAAGCTGTGGCAAACGATCAACCTGCGGAATGACAAGCAGCATTACCTGGAAGGCTTCGTCATGCACGCCATCGAGACCTTCCGGGAAGTTTCCGTGCGTGAAGCCATCCTGAATGCCGTCAGCCACCGGGATTACCGGCACCCCGGTTCGGTGTTTGTCCGGCAGTACCCGCGTCGCCTGGAGATCGTCAGTCCGGGCGGATTCCCGGCCGGCATCACCCCGGATAACATCATCGACAAGTAGTTCCCGCGCAATCGGCGGATCGCCGAATCGTTTTTCCGCTGTGGTCTGGTGGAGCGGGCCGGCCAGGGAGCAAACCGCATGCTGGTCGAGGCCGTTCGAGACAGTAAGCCGCTCCCGGACTACTCGCGATCCGACGAACATGAGGTCTTTCTGCGTTTACACGGGGATGTCCAGGATGCGAGCTTCGTCAAGTTCCTGGCCCGCGTGGAATCAGATCGGCAGCCGCCGCTCTCATCCCACGAGTATCTGGTGCTGGACCTGGTTCGTCGGAACGCGCCCGTCCCGCGGAGCAATCGTGACGAGTTTGAGGTGCTCAAGAAGGAGAGGCTGATCCAGTCCCTGGGGCGCGGACGCGGCACGACGTACAATCTCAATCCCCAGCTCTACGATGCTCCCAACAAGCCACAAGCCGTCGACCGCGATCTGGCAAAGACCTGGATTCTCGATTACCTGCATGCCCATTCCGACGTTGGCAGCCACCTGAGCGACCTTCTGCATGAATTTCAGCCGCTGTCACGGGATCAGATGCAGACCATGCTGAGGGAGTTGAAGGCCGACGGGAAGGTTTACAATCTTGGCCGGACAAAAGGGGGCCGCTGGTTTTTCGGAAAGGAGCCTCCATGATCCGCCTCGGCAATACGCAATTCCGCTGCAATCCGAGATAGAATCGGCGCCGGGCGCAGCACAGTGATTTCTCCACAAGTTTGGCGGCTTCAGTGATTTGCGGAAATCAGACGGTAGTCTTCCCCAACATCACTAAAACGCAAATCCGCCGCAATTCCTCTCCAACGCGGAAGCGGCAACACACAATTCTTCATGGAGTTACGCATCTTCGGATTGCGGCGGAGAATCCACTGTAAACCCCAATGCGACCCGAATCACGACCCAATTCCGTATACGAAAGCGAACCCGCTGCATGACGCTACCCTACCGCAAGAAGCTCATCGAAGTTGCCCTGCCCCTCGATGCGATCAACAAGGCCAGCGCGAGGGGAAAGTCGATCCGCCATGGTCACCCGAGCACGCTGCACCTCTGGTGGGCGCGTCGGCCACTGGCGGCGGCGCGGGCGGTGATTTTCGCGCAGATGGTGGACGACCCGTCGGCGCATCCGGATATCTTTCCGACCGAGAAAGCCCAGGAGAAGGAGCGTCAGCGGCTGTTTCGCATCATCGAAGACCTGGTGCTCCGGGAGAACACCACCAACGAGACGGTCTTACAGCAGGCTCGGGTCGAGCTGAGGCGGGCGCGGAAGCGTGCCGTAGGGTGGGTCGAGCCGCGACTCGTCGCGGCGAGG
>JBIOJM010000270.1:0-14101 GCA_044450785.1 Isosphaerales bacterium | reverse complement strand
GGGGTGGGCGGGTCGGTGGCCGTCACTCTCATCACCAAGGACACGCGGGCTTATCTCGGCCAGCAGGCCCTCGTGGATGCCGGGGCGGGCGCGAGCAGCGGCTTCTCGACGACGACCATTCATGGGCTCGCCGTCCAGGCCGGCTCCAGCGAGGACCTGTTCGTCGCCACCGCCGCCGGCGCCGGCGGCTTCTGCGGCGGACTGGCAGGCGACGTGTCCGTCGAAATCGTCAAGTCCAGCACGCAAGCCTACATCGGCGATGGCGCGCAAGTGAACACGGGCTCGTCCGCTGCGAGCAGCGCGCAGACGGTTAACGTGTCGGCCGTCAACGAAACCAGCATCTTTGCCTTCGACGGCACCTTGGCCGTGGCCGTGGGCGGCGCGTTGGCGGGCAGCGTGGATGTTGGGATCATTCAGAACAACACGGCCGCGTACGTCGGCAACGGGGCGCGGGTCAACGCCCGCAAGGACGTGGTCATCAGCGCGGTTGCCGCCAAGACGGTCACCACGCACACCGTTAGCGCATCGGCTGGGAGCCTGGCGATCGGCGGGGCCGTCTGGGTCTACGCGATCGGCGCGGGCCCCGACACGTACGCCCAGGGCGAGATCAAGGAAGGTGGAAGCACGCCGCTGAGCGGCTATATCGATGGCCAGACGGGCGTGTCGAGCGTCACCGGGGCGCTGGGTGGGTACCACGGCCAGGGCTCGGACAGCAACGGGCGCGTGGCGGTCGCCATGAGCGGGGCGCAGGCACCCATCCAGAATGCCACGCCGCACAATGCGGTCAACACGGCCGTCGACAGCACGCCGCCATCGGGCGGGACGACGGGAGGGACGTGGGTGCCGGGCGGAACGGTCGCATTCATTGGCGACAGGGCCACGGTCAGCGCCGGTCAGAACGTCGCCGTCAACGCGAACGAAACAATCACGCAGGACATGGTTGCAGGGCAAGCGTCCATCGGCTTGCTCAGTTTCGGGGCGTCCGTGGGGGTTGCCGACGTCGCCGCCAGCACCCAGGCGTACGTTGGTCAGCAGGCAACGGTGAGCACCGGGGGCGGAGGAGACGTCGGGGTCAACGCGAACCTGGCGGAGAATGTGCGCGGGCGGGCGTACGCAGGCGCGGCAAGCTTGGCGCTCGCGGCGGAGGCGCAGGTCGTCGTCCTCCATGACAGCAGCATTCAGGCTGCCTATGTGAGTGACGGGGCGAACGTCCCGCAGGCCCGGAACGTGCAAATCCAGGCGCAGGCCAATCGCACGTTGGACGCGGGCAGCATCGGCGGGGCCTTCTCGGCCGTTTCGCTCGGCGCCTCGGTGGCCACGGCCACGGCCGACGGCTCGACCCGGGCGTACCTGGGAACCGGGGCCCGGGTCGGCGCGGACGCCGGCAAGCAGGTCCACGGCCTCAGCATCAACGCCCTTTCCAGTACCAACGCGATCACCGAGGCTCATGCAGTCCAGGCCGGGGTGGTCGCCGCGGGCGCCTACAATAACGCGACCGCAGTGATCAATCCTTCCGTCAAGGCCTTTATCGGCGGCGGCTCGACGGTCCAGGTCGGTTTCGACATCGGGATCGCGGCCCGGGGCGCTGGGGACGCGACGGCGTACGCACGCGGCGACACTGCCGGTATCGGCGCGGCGGTGGGCGTCGCCCAGGCGAAGGCAACCATGACGCCAACGCTGACGGCCCACGTCGGGCAGGGCGCGGCGCTGAGCGCCGGTGGCAACATCACCCTGGAGGCGGCGCACAACTACGACCCGTTGGGCAATCCGCTGCCGGAGGACGCCTCGGCCACGGCCACGTCGGGGGGGAAGTCAATACTCGTGGGCGGGGCCGGCGCGACCGCGGACGCCACCAACTCGCCGAACCTGGATACGTACATCGACGCCTCTTCGACGATCAGCGCGGGGAACAATGTCAGCCTGATCGCCCGGTCGAATGACAAGGTGAGGGCCCTGGCCCTCGGGGCGGGAAAGAGCGTGATTGTCGGTGTCGGGATTAGCAGCGCTCATGCGACGGCGGCGAGCTCCGACAAGGCGCACGTGGGCGTCGGCGCAACCCTCACCGTCGGCCATGACCTGACGATCAGCGCGACCTCGGCCGACGACGTGGGCACGCCGCTGGACCCCGGTGCGAAAACGGTCGCGTCTGCGAAAGGGGTGGTGGCTGGGGTATTCCTCAACGACACGACCGCTGCCGCCTCGCCCACCCTTCAGGCCTTTATCGGCGGCAGCGCCCACGTCACGGTGGGCCATTCCACCAACATCACCGCCGGGGCACTCGGCAACTCCATCGCGGAGGCGGACGGCACGGATACAACTCCCTTCGGAGTCGTCGATGTCGGCGAGTCGCAAGCCAGAGCCTCATGGGGGCCGACGGTGACAGCTTACGTGGACGCTGCCACCACTCTGTCGTCCGGCGGTGACGTTTTTGTACAGGCTACCAACGACCACAGGTATGACGACAGCGCGACAGCGACCAGTTCGATTGGGCGGCATTTCGTCGGCGTGGCGGGCTCGTCGGCGACGGTGAGCGTCCGCGCCACGATCGACGCCAGCATCGGGACCAGCGCAGCCATCACGGCCGGCAATGATCTGGTGGTCACAGCCCACTCCCTGAACGTGACGGGAGCCCAGGCCAAGGAGAGCGCATCGAGCGGCTTTTACACGGGCGGCTCGACCTTCGCCGCTTCACTCTTTGCGAACGAGGCACGTGCTTTCACGGGTACTGGCGCTGTGCTGGTCGCCGGCCGCGACCTCCGCATCGACAGCCAATCGTCGCTGCTCAACGTGGTGTTTGCGACGGGCGGACAAAGTGGCGAGTTGAACGACGGGACGGTCCAGGCAGACGCCGAGGTGACGAGCAACACGACCGAATCCCAGTTGGGCACGGCGAACACGGTTCGTGCCGGCGGCCAGTTCACGCTCCAGGCGTTGAATTCCGACTGGCTCACGGCCGCGTCCTCGGACAACATCCACACCCTCTTCGGCACGAACACGGTTCAGTCCGACGCTCGGATCAGCAACAGCTTGACACACGCAGCCCTCGGGGACAATGCCGTCGTCCGTGCGGCGCGGGTCTTCGTGACCGCCGAGGACCTCGGCATCCACGCGGAGGCGACAAGCACCGCGTCGACCGATACGTTGTATGCCACGACCCTGGCCACCTCCGTGGTTGACGCCCGGCCGCTGGCTCGGGCAGACGTCGGGCAGAATGCCGACGTTGTTGGAAACGAGCAAATCAGCATTCTCGCCAGAGAGGACAACACCACTACCTGGACCTGGGCGAGCGAATCCTCCGGCCCAGGCACCGTGGACGCACTCGCGGACAACACGCTCGTCGCCACCGCGCTGGTCGTCACCGCGCCGACTTCCCGGCTGCGCACGGCTGCGCTGGATGTGGAAGCGCCCACGCCGGCAGGTAGCTATACCCGGGTGGCGACAATGGACACGCCGTTCGTCCCTAGCCAAGGGTACCTCCAGGGGAGTGAAAACCGCTATGGCCTCATCGACTTCAACTCCGCTGTCACGGTGCTGGCCGCACCGAGTCCCAGCCTGCACGTCGATGCCGCGGGGAACATCGTCACGGCGGTCGGCGTTACCGCCCACAACCAGGGCAACGACCTCGTGGTCGATCCCATCAACATCAACCCGGTCGGGAGCGTGACCTTCCGGACCGGCGTGATCGTCGGCAGCTACTCCCTTGACTTCAAGAAGTCGTTCGACACGGTCACCATCCTCAATGAGTCCGCCAGAAACCTTGTCCTCAACGGCATGCAGACGCAAAGCAGCGACGGGTCGATGAATGTCTCCCTTTCCGGTACGCCCTTCCCCAATCTGAGTCCGCTGCAGAGGGTCTTCTGGAACTTCCAGTTGAACTCGCTGGACATTCCGGCAATTTATGCGGAGAGCAAACAGACGAGCATCTATAGCACCCAGGTAAACATCAAGAACCAGGGTACCTCCGCCATTACCCTCAACACCCCGATTCACAACGGAGCCGGCGCCACGACCATCTGGAATGTGGGCGGCAGCATCCTGGCGGGGACCTTCGGTGGTACGGTGGAAACAACCAGCCTCGTTCTTACCGCGGGGGGGAGCATCGGAACGGCCGCCAACCGCGTGAGCGCCCGCATGATGCAAATCTTTGGCCCGCCACCGTCGCTCACGGTTTCCGGCCACGGGGACGTTTATCTCAGCCTCCAGGGCGTCGTCCAGAACGGCTTGCCTTTGACCGTCGACGTGGCCAATCTCCACTCCGATGCTCGCGCCGACCTCCAGATCGCGACCGGTGTCCAGCAAATCCGGTCACCCCAGGGCAAGATCGTGGAACTCCCGGTGGCCGGCGAGTACCATCTCATCCAGGTGACGGCTAACAGTGACATTACCGTCAGCGCGGCCAGCACGACCCTTTACCTGGAGCGGCTGGCCTCGACTTCCGGCAACGTGTCGATCACGACCACGTTTAGCGGGCACATCTTTGCCCTCGGCGGTACGGCCGAGGTGAACATCACGGCCGGCGCACTGGCGCTGGTTGCGGCGGGAGACATCGGCCAGGCGAGCCATTACCTCAATACAGTAGCCAGGACGGTGTACGCCCGGGCGGCAACCGGCAAGGTCTTCATCCACAACACGTGAGGCGACGGTTCGATCCACGGATAGGTTTTCGAAGAAGAGCTGGGTTGATGATACGTCGGACCCCTTTGTTGCCAGGCCGGCGGTATACTCATTGCTGCTTCCCGGTCGAACCTGGACGGCTGGTCTCTTCCACAGATTAGACGCACTCAGAGGCCCGCGATTCCCAAAATCGTGGGCACACCGGCCTCTTGCCCCCCCAGGCGTTAGGAACGGAGTCGCAACTTTGAAAGCCACCATCGAGCCCAGCAACGCGTTGGCGGAACTGCTGATGGGCCAGGTCGTCGAGGAGTTCATGGAGCGACTCGACCACGGCGAGCATCCGGACATCGAGAGCTATGTCCAGGACTATCCACAGCTCGCTGCCGTTCTTCGCTTTCGATCAAGTCCCCGTCATTCTTTCGGAAGATCGCAAAACTTGGCGTGCAGGCGGCCGAGGGGCTGGAATATGCCCACGAGCTGGGCGTGATCCATCGGGACGTCAAGCCGGCCAATTTGCTGGTAGACCTGCGCGGCAACCTGTGGATCACCGACTTCGGTCTGGCTCATTGCCAGAGTCAGGTCGCCTTGACCATGACCGGGGATTTGTTGGGCACACTCCGCTACATGAGTCCGGAACAGGCATTGGCCAACCGGATCCTGATCGACCACCGTACCGATATCTACTCGCTTGGCGTCACGCTTTATGAACTGCTGACACTGGAACCGGTCTTCAACGGTCACGACCGGCAGGAGCTGCTGCGGCAAATCGCCTTTGAGGAGCCGAAACCGCCGCGGAAGCTGAACAAGACGATCCCGGCCGAACTGGAGACCATCGTCCTGAAGGCACTGGAGAAGAACCCGGTCGACCGCTACGCCACGGCGCAGGAGCTGGCCGACGACCTGGAACGGTTCCTGAAAGACGAGCCGATCCAGGCCAGCCGGCCGAACCTGGTCCAGCGGGCGCGAAAGTGGGCGCGGCGGCACAAGCCCGTTGTGTGGTCAACCGGAGTCTCAGCGCTCGTGCTTTTGGCGATCACGGTTGTGGCCCTGGCCTGGAGCAACAGGTTGATCACACAAGAGAAGGATCAGAAGGAGGCGGCGTTAAAGGACAAGGACGCCGCGCTCCAGACGGCGAGCAAGAACAAGAATTTGGCTTTCGGTACGCAGGCAAGGACCCTGAATTTGTGGAGCCCTGCCACCGGCCAGGAAAGAGCTTTTCCCCACCTTGGGGTCGTTTATGGCGTGGCTTTTTCGCCCGACGGCAAAACTTTGGCTTCCACCGCCGGGGACCCCACCGTCAAATTGTGGGATCTTGCCCCAAGCGAGGAGCCGACCAAATTGCATCCCACCGCTGGTGTCATCTGCTTGGCGTTTTCGCCGGACGGCAAGTCCATTGCTTCAGGGAACCAAGACGGGAATGTCAACGTGTGGAAGACGCCAACGGGCCAGTCGCAGGCAGTTTTGAAGGGTCATACGGCCGCGGTCAACTCGGTGGCGTGGTCCCCCGACGGCCAAACCCTGGCTTCAGCCGGTGAAGACCGAACGGTCAAGTTGTGGAACGCCCTCACCGGTGGGGAGCCGACAACGCTAAGAGGACACCCGGGGCCGCTACGGTCCGTGGCGTTTTCCCCCGATGGGCGGACTTTAGCTGCAGGCGCTTTCAGCTATCCGCCTCGCGGGCAAATTACGCTTTGGGACCTGGCCAAGAATCCTCCGCAGGCTGCTCCCAAGCCAAGAGCCTTCGACGACGGCGTGCACGCCCTGGTTTTTTCCCCGGACGGCAAGACCTTGGCCGCGGGAATTCAATTCGGCTGGGTGAGACTCTGGGACGTCGCCACGAGCCAGGAACGGGAACCCATTCAAAAACAGTTAGGGCAAACGAATGGTGTCGTTTCCTTGGGGTTTTCTCCGGACGGTAACCTCTTGGCCACCGGAGATTCGGACGGGAAAGTCAAGTTGTTCGCCGTAGCCACGGGCCAGTTGCGAGCTTCCCTCAAAGGGCACACCGGCCGCATTGTGTCGGTTGCCTTTTTTCAGGACGGCCGGACCCTGGCCACCGGCAGTAGGGACGGGACGGTAAAACTTTGGGACGTAGCCACTGGCCAGGAGCGGATCACCATCAAGGGCCAGTATCATGCCACCCTCGCCCCGGATGGGCAGACAATGGCCACGATAAGTTTGGACGGGTCCGTGAAGCTCTGGCGCGCGGCTGCCGACAAGGAAGCAACTGCAAAAAAGACCGAGCTGGACCCCGATGACCCGGAGAGCCCTGTCGCCGACGCGCAGCGGGGTGACCAGCTACAGACGCGCGGGAATTCCCAAGAGGCGGAGTAAGCCTATCGGACAGCGCTTACTCGTCTGGAGGGGCTGGCGGCGGAATTCCCAAACGACCGAGCCTACAGGGATCCATCTATTCGTAACGCAGGATCCTCGTATCTCCGCGCTTCATGGACAGGCGGACGTTCGGGCCTCGCCCGACGGGCTCAGCGGTCAAGGCGTCCGTGACTCTCCACGACGCTTGGCCAGCAGGCTGGCCAGGCCGCGCGGGCAAGGCCAGCGAGACCGGTCCGTCCTTCGAGGCATGAAGGACGACGAACGAATCCCGGGAGTAGACATTGCAGTCGGTCTCCGTGAAGAGGTGGACTCCGGCCTCGCGCGCCGCCGCGCGGAGCAGCTCCGAGGTCAGGCCGGGCACTCCCACGAAGATCCTCACTCCGTCGCGGCCCCGCCGGAGGGCGACGGCGGGCGAGCCGTCGGGATAGGCGGCGAGGACCTGCTCGGGCGCGACCCCGCCGGCTGAGAAGAGCGGCCGCACCGGCTGATCCGGGCCGAAGGGCTGTCGCAGACCAAGGCGCACTCCGGCCTCGGTCGGCGTCGCCAGCGCCTTGGCCGCCGAGCAGGGAGCCAGCGGAAAACCGCTCAGGTGCCGCATCGCCTCGGGCGAGGTCCGGTCGCCGTCGAAGTAGCCGGGGGCATAGCACCACACGACCGTGGACCCGCGCAGCCTGTCTTCGAGCGTGGCTCGCTCCTGCGCCGTGAGCCGCCAAGCGTTGAGCATGATGAAAAGCCGGGCATGGACGCGCCCGGCCAGCACGTCGTCGAGCAGGTACTGGCCGTAAGGAGCACCCATGCGGCCAAGCTGCGCCCGGATCTCGTAGACGCCGGGCCCGGTCACCACCGTGCTCCCGGCTGCGAGCCGCAGCATGGCGCGCTCGTCGATCACGGCCGCAACCTCGGGCCGAAACGCCGAGGGGTGTTCCAGCAGTGGCTCGTCGATCGCTTTCAGAGGATGTCGATGTCGGGAGAGTCGAGCACGCGGCGGAGCGCATAGTGGCCGGAGACCGGAGGACCGGTGGGGACCGCGGCGAACTCGAAGAGGTAGCCGTAGAAGAAGACCACGAGCTTCCGGCCGCCCGACGCCGCCCGCGCCGCGTGGGCCAGGTCGCGCACGCACTGGCTCATCGCCTCTTGCTGGAACTCGGCCCAATCGATCAGCGCTTGCTCGCGCGCAGGGTCGCGAAAGACGCCCGCCGGTGCGGCGTGCCGGAGGGCGGGGGAGGGAGCACCCGCCGTTTCCAGCGTCGGCTTTGCACCATGCCACGCAGCCTGAAGAGCCGAATCGGACCGATAGCGCCCCTTCAGCCAGAGCCGCCAGGCGATCTGGTCGGCGACCGCGTAGCCGCTCAGCGGAGTTTCCCACGTTCCCTCGTAGAACCACTCCCCGGTGTTCTGTCCACAGGGATGGTAGCCCGCGACATGGTCCCCGAACCTCGCCTCGAGATGCGAGACGAGATCGCGCAGCCGTTCGGCCGCGTCGCGACGATACCCGGGCGACGCGACCACCGCGTGGCCGCGACGGCCGTTCTCCCACCGCATCACAGCGTCCCTGTGCGCCTCCTGCCACCAGTCCGGAGGGGTCATCGACATGCGAGGCAAGAGAAGCGCCCGAGGGTTGGCGGCAAGGACTTGCTCGCAAGCGAGGTCCACGGCGGTCCACTCCGCGGACTGGCCGGGCTTCGGCCAGGGCAGGTCGATCGGGAAACTCACGAAGTTCACGCCAGCCCCGGCTGCCAGTGTGATCTGGGACTCGAACGGACCGGGCGGACCGCCGAGATGAACGTAGGTCTGTCCCGGCTGGTAGAACCCGACGGTCAGTTCTCGCTCGGGCCGGGCGTTCACCCAGAACGTCACCCGATGGCGGTGGCCCCGCGTCAGCCGGAGGTTGGCGTGATGGTAGATGTGGAAGTCGGGCCACTGGCCGTTCGCCGGCGCCCTGAGCTCAACGTGCATCGCCGCGGAGCCGCTCTGCCCGGCGCCGGCCTTCACCTCGACCCGGCCGACGGCGTTCTTCTCGCCCGGCGGCCAGGCCGTCCACGCACGGGTTAGCGACACCGGCCCGTCCTCGAAGTCGCACCGAGGCATGACCTCCCGGCCCTCCTCCAGATCGACGACCTGGATGTCATCAAGGTCGACAGAGCCCGCCTTTTGAAGAGCTGATCGAGCCATCCCGATCACCCTGAAACGAGCCCCTGGGTGCGGACCAGCAGCCGGGTCAGGTAGATTTCGAGACAGAGCCCTCCGAGGGCCGCCAGCACCAGCAACCGCCAGACCTCGTGCTTGCCGCCGGGCTCGGGTGCGAACAGCCCGGCGATCAGGCGGTCCGGGTCGGGCTCGAAGGCCAGAGGCCAGCCTTCGGACAGCCTGGCGGCCTCGGCCGGATCGAGCGGGGTCATGTCCGACTCGCGAGCGTCGCGCGCGACCGCGGCGTAGACGGCGCCGCCGGGCGGGTCGGGGAGCGCGAGGCGATAAATGCCCGATTCGCTTGTGTCGTCGAACCGTGCCTGCGCCTGGCCCGCGCCGCGAACGACATCGGCCCGCGCCAGGCTGCCGTCCGGGGTCTGGAGCGGCAGCGTCCTCAGATCGGGCGCGGGAGGAGAGGCGAGCTTGAAGACGAGCGGCTCGCCGGCCCGCACGATCGGCGGCCCGCTCCCGCCGGCCAGGTGGAAGACCCACTCGTGAACGAGGGGGACGAAGTCAGGATTCACCGGCAAGGTACCCGCCTCGGCATCGATCGCGGTGGAGAGTACCAGCACGTGTCCGCGGCCGACCGGGCGCTCGACAACCCAGGGGTCGCCCGTGTCGAAAAGGGCCGCCGGCGCGGACCCCGGCACGGCGGTCAGCACCCGGTAGGCGAAGAAGCCGGCCTCGGCCAGGGGAGGCGAGTCGCCCTGCCCGAACCGGGTCATGAGCGGCCCGGTAAAGGTCCGAGGTGCGGGATGAGCGATGGCCTTGCGGTCGTTGCCGCTGCCTTTCAGGTCGCCAAGCCGGGCGGCCATCCAGGCGATCCCGTTCCACGAGCGGGCGTCGGTCCGGTCTCCGGGCGCGATCAGCAAGCCGCCGCCAGCCTCGACGAAGCCGCCCAGCGCGGCCACTTGCTCCGGCGCCAGCCGGGCGACGTTCGCCACGACGGCCACGCGCTCGCCCGTCAAGGCCGAGGCATTCAATGCCTCGGTCGTGACGACCCGGGCCCGAACCTGTGGCGTGTCGTCGCCGGTCGGGGCCAGGGCGGCGCGGAGGAAGTCGGTCTCACCAGAGAAGGGCTCCAGGCCCGGCTCGCCGTCGACCAGCAGCACGGGCAGGGCCGGCGTGACCTCGACGGGAACGGCCGATTCGTCGTCGCCGGGCAGGGCGTCGTCGCCGCCAATCAGGCGAACGGTCAGCAAGTGAGAGCCAGGGACGGAGAGCGAAGTGCGGAACACCCAGGGTGCGCGGCCACCGGCCGGGATCGGCCCCACGACCTGCGCCGAGCCGGGCGAGGGAAGACCGTCCACGAGCAGCTCGGCCGTGCGAGTGAGCGGGCCGGGGCCGGCGTTCTCCAGCGTCGTCGTCACCTCGATCGGCATGCCCGGCGTGACGATCGCGCGTGAGACGGCCAGCGGCCCGACCGAACCGTTGGGGGCATCGGCCGCCTTGCCCGCGCCGAAGGCGATCGACCAGATCCGCGGCGGAACGGGCAAACGGCGCTCGAGCGCGCGGACCAATGCCCAGCGGCCTTGTTCGCCCGGCCGCCATGCATGGCGCTGACCGTCGGTCAGCACGACCACGTCGCGACCCGGGTTCTCGGTTCGCTCCAGGACGCGGAATGCCTCGGCCAGCGCGGCCGGCAGGTCGCTCGACCCGCGCACCATCTTGATCCCGGCAAGCGTGGCATCCACCTTGCCCCGGTCGAAGACCGGCGGGTCGATCACGGCACGGACACGGTCGCCGGCCACCAGCAGGGCGATCGAATCGCCCGGTCGACACTGACCGGCGAACCGCCGGGCCCACGCCACCGCGAGGGCGCGCGGGGTCGTGCCGCCGCTCCTGCGCTCCATGCTGTCGGAGCCGTCGAGAACCAGGACGATGTCGCGCGGCGGCGCGTCGTGCGCGAGCGCAAACCCCTCGCCCCCCCGTACCACCGCCCGCCGCGACCAGAACGGCCGCGCCAGCGCCAGCGCGACCACGGCGAGCAGGGTCATCCGGGCGAGCATCAAGAGCAGCTCGGTCAGACGGATCTTCCGCCGCGCCAGCCGGCCCGGCTCGAGGAACTGCATCGCCCCCCAGTCGATCACCAGGCCGCGCCTTCGGTTCAGCAGGTGGATGATCACCGGCACGGCCGCGCCCAACAGGCCCACCAGCATCGCGGCGTTCAGGACGCCCCAGCTCATGGCCTCACCCTCCCCGCCGCGACCGCGACGAAAGGTAGTCCAGCAGGGTCTTCTCGACCGGCTCGGCCGTCGAGGCCCGGTGGTAGTCAGCGCCCATTCCCTGGACGCGCTCCTTCAAGGTCCGGCAGAAGCTGTTGAATCGTTCCAGGTAGGCCGCGCGGAGGGCCAGCGGGTCCACTCGCAGCCGATGGTCGAGCCGCTCCAGGTCGCGGAACCGCGCGGGGCGGCTGAATGGAAACTCCTCCTCCTCGGGGGCGAGCGTGTGAAAGAACAACACCTCGTGTCGCTGGTGCCGAAGCTGCCGCAGGGCCCTGGTCAGAGCGTCCACCTCATCGAACCCGTCGGAAAGGATGATGACCAGCCCGCGCCGTCGAATCCGGTCGGCGAGCGCGTGCAGGATGCGGGAGAGCGGAGTTTCGCCGCCGGTCTTCGTGTCTTCCAAAACCCGGGCGACGACCGAGAAGTGGCTCGGCGCCGACCGGGGCGGGACGATTGCGCGGAGACTGCTGTCGAACGTCACCAGCCCGACGGCGTCGCGCTGGCTGATCATCAAGTACGCCAGCGAGGCCGCGAGCCGCCGCGCGTGCTCGAACTTCGAGACGGTCCGTCCCGCATACCCCATGCTCCCCGACGAATCGACCACGAGCTGGGCCTTGAGGTTCGTCTCCTCCTCATATTCCTTGACGTAATAGCGATCGGTCTTGCCGTGGGCGCGCCAGTCGATGTGCCGGATCTCGTCTCCGGGCCCGTACTGGCGATGCTCGGCGAACTCGACCGAGAACCCCTTGAACGGGCTCCGGTGCAGGCCCGACATCACTCCCTCGACCACCAGCCGCGCGATCAGCTCGAGCCGGCCGAAACGGGCCAGGGCGGTGGGGTCGAGACCTTGAGACTGCGGATCGGTCATGGGAGCCCTCGGTGCCGGCATTTCAGCAGATCAGCCGCCGGATGGCCTCGAAGAGGTTCAGTGACGTTCGACGTCTGCGTTCCCCGTTCGGTATTTACTGACTACTGACTACTGACCACTGACCACTGACCACTATTCCAATGTCCAGGGCTCCCCGCGTTCAGCTCGTCCAGAAGAGCCGGGTGGTAGATAGCTCAAACCGTTCGAAGGAAATTAATTCTGTTGTTCCTCAGGACGAGGGACCTGACTACATCCTCACCAAAGCCGAGCTCTTTGAGGACCACGATTTTTAGCAACATCCGAGTTTTCAGCATCGCATGGAGGAGGCTCACGCCTTGGATGTGAGGGCGCTTCCCTTCCGACCTACGCTGAAAAAAGTCCAAAGTGTCGAACACCGACCTCACGAAGCCAGGCATGTCATCAATGAACAGTTTCATCGTATCGGCGTTCTCTTGAAGGAGACGGAGGAAAAGATAGGGCATCTCGATCTCGGCAGAGGTCGGGATGATATGGTCGAGGAACTCCCGCGCTTCGTCGCTGAAGCGCGATTTCAACGCCGCCTCAACGTCGCTGAGGAATAGCTTTGTCCGTTCGGAGACTTCCCCGATCGTCGTGGCTAGCAGCGTGAAAGCTAGCATTAGGGTCGCAAACCGATCGTTCAGATACCTGGGTTCTGCATACAGATTAGCGAAAAAAACCGTGCAAAATGACGGGTTCCTCTCGGTGAAATCAAGCCAGTTCTGGAATATATTCAGATCCTGGCTCTGAGCATCTTTGAACGTGAATAGCATGTCGCTCGAATGAAGTGGCTCCTTATCCTTCTTAAGGCGGAAGATCGGATCGAACACTAGGTGGTATTCGGCGTGTAGTCCTTGATCATACTTCGTTCCTAGGTAAGTTATATCTGCAATTTCGTTAGGCGTATCTGTCGCAAAAGTGAGCAAGTTTTGCAAAATCTGAACGCGATCGCCACCCAGCTCCGCGGGCGAATGCTCGCCGATCGGCTCGATAACGATGAGGGTTTCCTCGTCCAATTCCGCATGATGGATTCCACGCGTCCACCTGGCAGAGGGGGCCAAGGTCAGCTTCTGATCGCCGAACGAGAAGGAGAGTATCTCGGGTTTCGTATAATTGATCGAGTAACCGGTATCGTTGATTACCTCAAACTTGATACCAGTTTGTCCGACCCAATCGTTCAAATAGGAGAAGTGAAGTTCGAGCTTCTCGAAATGGAACATTCCGTCGGGTAAGTGAGTCGTCCCAATCGCCGCCCTGCCGCACCTGATCGTCTCCGACGTCACGCCAGCCATGTTAAAGCGCGACTGCTTTCTGAAGCAGTCGATCAAGGTGACAAACGTCCCGTAAGGATTCTCATCAACGACTCCACGGATGATCGAATAGCGTTCCACGCCCGCAGACCAGGCTTCACCGAAGCTCCCCAACAACTTCAGGTTCAACCCTTCGCTGTCATAGCGCAATGTGCCCCCGACAGCGTTCGACATATCGTCTTTAGGCGACCAGAGTCCGCTAGACTCGAAATGCTTCATTGTCCGTAGCCCTCGGATTTCTACGCGGCGCGGAGTTCTGCGTAGATTCTCTCTTCCGTGGGTTCGCTGGAAGTAATCAATCCGGCCTGGGAAACGAGGTTGTCATCGGCAAAGATACTCTCGCTTATGGGATTATCGGAGGTGATCAAGCCAGCTTCGTAAACGTCGAAGCAGACACCCTTACCCTCGACCCAAGGAAGTATGAGCGTGCGTGCGACCTTGGCGGCTACGTCCGACAGAGCACACGAGATGACTAGCTCATGAATGGTATCCGGGTCGAAGACCGATCCGCCGAAGGTGTCTGGATATGCCACGAACTCAAGCCC
>JBIOJM010000269.1:0-14209 GCA_044450785.1 Isosphaerales bacterium | reverse complement strand
TCCCCCCCGCGTGCCGGAAGCCAAACACCGGCGGCTAGCGCCGTGCCGCTCAGATATCATGCGGCCTCCGATTCCGCCAACCCTCGCACATCAATCTTGCCGGTGACGGCGGCGGAGCGTTCTAGTCAGCGGTACGGCGCTAGCCGCCGGTTTGCGTACCTGAAAATCAAGCGGAACCTATTAACCTGACGCTCAATAAACATGATTCTGCATATTCCAGGCCAGTCGCGAGATCCCATCCGACTGGGCCATCCACCGCGTGCTTGGCAAACTCGAGGCCACCGCGCGGTTTGAGGGCGGCACGCCGGCGATCTTCATTCGGGTCGGCCACGACGCCAATGGCGACGGCGGCGCGTCGGACTGTTACCTCGACCTCGGTGATACCAGCGGCCATGCCGTCAAGATCGGCCCCGACGGCTGGTCGGTTGTCGAACACCCCCGCGTCCACTTTCGGCGCCCCGCTGGCCAACTGCCCCTGCCCGCGCCCAGCCGCGAGGGCTCGATCGACCTGCTCCGCCGCTACGCCAACCTCGGCGAGCCCGATTTCCGGCTCTTGATCGTCTGGATGGCCGCCGCGATCCGGTCCGTCGGGCCCCATCCCGTCGCGGCGCTCTACGGCCTTGGATAACTGCTGACTGCTGACTACTGACTACTGACTACTACCGTTCCGCGACGAGCTTCGAAAAAGGTGCACCAAGATCCGAGAGACGACATGGTGGACATCGAACGTCGACTTGACGAACGTGACGCCAAGGTCCCATGAACGAAGCGGGGCATCTCCATTGTCTTCGGGGGCAAACAATCGGGCCGGGTCGCCCCCGGGGAAAATCGACGGGGCCAAGTACAGCCCGTGCCATAGCCCTGGCCGGACCTTCGGGTGGGAGCCGGAACGGCAAGAGTTTGTTACAATTTCGGCATGCTTCAGATTACGCGTTTCGCGGGTAAGTCGCCTTTCGCTCCGCGAAAGGGCGTGCTTTCGCGGAGCGAAAGACGACACAAAGACCCCGCGCGCGTCGATCCAAGCCACCCTGAACTGTAACCTCCTCTTGAACCATGCCACAATTTCCCTACTTCTGAAGCCCGTGCTCGACAACCTCGCCCCCTGCTTGAACGCTTACCTGAGCTCCATCCGTCGCAGCGAGCCCAAGGACTGAGGACTATGGACCAAGGACTCAGAGTTCTCAGCTTGCTGGCGTGTTTTCTCGCGCCCCCGGCGCGGGCAGCGGATTCACCAGCCGGCGAAGCGGGGATCAAGTTCTTCGAGAGCAAGGTCCGGCCGATCCTGAGCGAGCACTGCTCCAAGTGCCATGGCCCCGACTCGGACGAGGGCGAAGGGGAGCTGCGCGTCGACTCTCTGGACGCACTCTTGCGGGGCGGCGAGTCGGGGCCGGCAATCGTTCGCGGCGATCCTGGCCGGAGCCTCTTGATCCGCGCCGTCCGTCACGACGGTGAGCTGAGCATGCCGCCCAAGAAGAAGCTCGCACAGCACGACATCGACGCGCTCACGGCCTGGGTCAAGATGGGTGCTCCATGGCCCGACTCCCATGAGGACCGCAAGCCCGCACACAATGCGAGCGGCGATCTTCAGTGGGACGAACGAGCCCGGAACTTCTGGGCGTTTCAGCTTCCTCGGCCCCAGCAGCCCCCGCTCGTCGTTGATTCGCAATGGCCGCGCTCGCCGATCGACCGCTTCGTCCTGGCGAAGCTGGAGGCCCGCGGACTACGCCCGGCGCCATCCGCCGACAAGCGGACTCTGCTGCGCCGGGTGACCTTCGATCTCTGGGGGATCCCGCCGTCCCAGGAGGAAAACGATGCGTTTCTACGCGACGAAAGCGCCGATGCCTTCGTACGCGTCGTCGACCGGCTGCTTGCGTCCCCACACTATGGGGAACGCTGGGGACGGCACTGGCTGGATCTCGCCCGCTACGCCGACAGCAACGGCATGGACGACAACCTTGCCTACACGGACGCCTGGCGCTATCGCAATTACGTGATCGCCGCCTTCAACGCCGACAAGCCATACAATCGCTTTGTGGAAGAGCAACTGGCCGGAGACGTGTTAGCCGAATCGGAACCGGACCGCCGCGACGAGCTGCTCGTGGCCACCGGCTTCCTGGCCGTCGGCCCCAAGATGCTGGCCGAGGACGACCCGGTCAAGCAACAGATGGACATCGTCGACGAACAGCTCGACACCACCTGCCGCACGTTCATGGCAATCACGATGGGTTGTGCCCGCTGCCACGATCATAAATTCGATCCGTTCCGGATCGCCGACTATTACTCGCTCGCGGGGATCTTCAAGAGCACGCGGACGATGATCTCGTTTCGCGTCGATTCGAAATGGAACAGCACGGCCCTGGGCGGAATCAAGGCGGCGCTCCGTCTGGATGATCTCGAGCAGATCATCGACCGCCACGACAATTCACTCGTCAACGGCAACCCGAAGCGGATGTCGGCGGATGAACGCGCTGCCCATCTGACGCTGCTGGAAGAGGCCAAACGGGAATACGCGGCGATTCCCAAGGCCATGTCGGTCGCCGAGGGAAGCATCGGGGACGTCGAGATCTTCCTGCGCGGCAATCACCTGACGCGCGGTCCCGTGGCACCTCGCCGGTTCCCCACCATCCTGGCCGGCACCAATCAGCCTGCTCTGGATCCCACGCACAGCGGCCGGCTCGAGCTGGCGCGCTGGATGACGAGCTCTCAAAACCCGCTCTCCGCACGCGTGATCGTGAACCGGGTGTGGCGATGGCATTTCGGCCAGGGCCTCGTTCGGTCGGTCGACAACTTCGGCAGACTCGGGCAGCTTCCCTCGCATCCGGAACTTTTGGACTGGCTGGCGACCCGGCTCGTCGCCGACGGCTGGTCTCTGAAGACGCTTCACAAACGAATCCTGCTGTCGCGGGTCTACAAGCTGAGCACGACCTGGAACGAGCGGGCCTCGCAGCTCGATCCGGAAAACCGCCTGCTCTGGCACATGCCGCGCCGGCGGATGGAGGTCGAGGAGCTGCGCGACTCGTTACTGGCCGTCAGCGGTCAACTGGATCTGACCATGGGCGCACGGTCGCTCGGGTCCGAGCCGTTTCAGAACCTGTCCGACGGCGCGGCGTCGCGCCAGCCGGCTCTTTATCAGTCGGTACGGCGGAGCGTCTATCTCCCCGTGCTGCGCGGCGCCCTGTATGACGTGTTTCGCACGTTCGATTTCCCTGATCCTGCCGTGATCGACGGCGATCGGGCCACGACGACGGTGGCCGCCCAGGCCTTGTTCATGATGAACAGCCGCCTGATGGGAGAGGCCTCAGAGCACCTGGCCCGGCTGCTCCTCTTCGATTCGAGCCTGCCCGGCCGCGACCGTCTGAGGCTGGCCTGCCGGCGCGTGCTGGGGCGGAGCGCGACGGCGGACGAGCTGGCGGAATGGGAGTCATTCCTCGAGCGCTATCAATCGGCTGCGTCACTGGCCACGGAAAGCCTGGCCGTACGCCGGCGCCTCGCCTGGCAGGGGCTTTGCCGCGCCCTCCTCTCCTCGAACGAATTTGTGTACATCAACTGAAAAACAACCGAGATCCACAAGGGCTCCCACGATGAACGCCAAATCCAGTCGTAGACGTTGCGAGCGGCCGCTGTCACGACGCCGATGCCTGGCCCGGATGGGGGCAGGGTTCGGTGGACTGGCCTTGTCGGCGCTGCTGGCGGAAGAGTCTGCCCAGGCGCAGAATCAGCTCGCGGTCCGGCCGGCCCATTTCGCCCCGCGGGTGAAGCGGGTCATCATGCTGTTCATGTTCGGCGGTCCATCGCACCTGGACACCTTCGATCCCAAGCCGTTACTGGCGCGGGACAGCGGCCGGGCCCTGCCGCTGGAAAAGCGGCCGCGCGTGGTGTCGTTTCCGAATCGCATGGGCAACCTGGTGGGCTCCGCCTTCGAGTTCCGGCAGCAGGGTGAGAGCGGCCTCTGGATCAGCTCGCTCTTCCCGCACCTTGCACGACGGGCCGACGACCTGTGCGTGATCAACTCGATGCACTGCTCCAACTCGCGGCACGGCGGGGCTGTCCTGGAATGGCATACCGGCAGTGACACGTTCGTCCGGCCCAGCCTGGGGTCCTGGATCAACTACGGGCTCGGCAGCGAAAACCAGAATTTCCCGGGCTATGTGACGATCTGCCAGGACCTCTCACAAGGGGGGGCGAACAATTTCGGTTCGGCATTCCTGCCGGCTGCCTACCAGGGCACGACGCTGGGGCACGCGGGACTCCCGGCCCGGGAGGCCGAGATCCCCTTCATCGGCGACGGCACCGCCAAACGCGACCTGCAGCGCCTCGAGGTCGACCTGATCGCGCGGATGGGCCATCGCCAGCAGTCAGACCGCGAGCCCGAGAGCGAGCTGGAAGCGCGGATCGCGTCATTCGAGCTCGCCTTTCGACTCCAAACGGAAGCGCCTGAAATGCTCGATTTCGCACAGGAGTCGCAGGCCACCCAGCGACTCTACGGGCTCGACGAGAGCACCACGGCTGATTTCGGAACGCAGTGCTTGATTGCCCGGCGGCTGTCGGAACGAGGCGTCCGGTTCATTCAATGCAATCTCGGCGGCTGGGATTCCCACAACAATCTGAAGGCGGATCACAGCCGCCAGGCGCGCGCAATCGACAAGCCGATCGCCGGTTTGCTGACGGACCTCAAGCAGCGCGGTCTGTGGGATGATACGCTGGTGGTCTGGGGCGGCGAATTCGGCCGGACGCCCACCTGCGAGGGAAGCGACGGCCGCGATCACAATCCGCACGGATACACGATGTGGCTGGCCGGTGGCGGCGTCAAGCCGGGGCTGATCTGGGGAAAGACCGACGACTACGGATACTACGCGGTCGAGAACAAGGTCCACGTCCACGACCTCCACGCGACGATCCTGCACCTGCTCGGGCTGGACCATAAACGACTGACGTTCCGCTACGCGGGCCGTGACTTCCGCCTGACCGACGTGCACGGAGAAATCGTCAAGGGAATCCTGGCCTGATCTGTTCATTGAGGGAGGTCGACTGATGACCGATCCGACCCGGCGCGAGTTTCTGGCTGCCGCGGGCGGCAGCCTGGCTGCCTCGTCGCTGTCCGCCGACGAGCGGCGCGTGGTCGCGCCCGCTGGAGCCGGCGACGACGATGTCCGGGCCGATGCGATTCCGCCTCATCGACCGCTTGCGGTCGAGGGGGTCCACGCCTATACCGATCGGATCAGTGTCGCCGCGGGAGAAACGATTCGGTTCCACGTCAGCAGCTCGCACCCTTACGAGCTCCAAGTGTGCCGCCTGGGGCTCGACGTCGACAGCCCCGAGCGCGATGAGGTACTTCATTCGTTCGGCCAGTCGCCCGCGGCCGAGCAGCCGATTCATCCCGGCTCGTACATGCTCGTCAACACGAAATTGGATCCGACGAGCGAATTCTCAGCGATGACGCTCGAGGTCTGGGTTCGACGCTGGCGCACGAAGGGCCGCCAGGCGATCATCAGCCAGTTCGATGAACCGAGCTCCTGCGGGTTCGGATTGTTCGTCAACCAGGACGGATCGCTGAGCTTCTACATCGGCGACGGCGGGGCGTTCACCGAACGGAACATGCACACGACCGCGCCCGATCAGCTCACGATGAAGATCAATCCCCTGGGATTGAAGACCTTCCCGGATAATACGCCCAGCTCGGTCCTCTCCAACCAGTGGCATCACGTGGTTGCGCGGTTCGACCGCGAGTCGAAGCAGATCTGGGTTGACGGTCGTGAGGTGGCGGCCTGGAAGCATGCCGGGCCGTTGCGGCCCGGCGATGCCCCGCTTCGCGTCGGAGCGGCCGGCACGGAGGGGCTGGCCACCGCCTTCCTGGATGCCGACCTCGCGATGCCGGCAATTCATGGCAAGGCACTCTCGCCCGCTGAAATCCAGGCCCGGTTTGCTTCCCACGCCCTCTCGCGCCCGACCGAGCCGGGACTGCTCGCGTGCTGGCCGCTTGACGAAGAGCGAGGTGACCGAGCGGCCGACTCGAGCTCGCATCGACGCGATGGACGGATCATCAATCACGGCACATGGATGATCGGCGGCCCGAGCTTCGATGCGAATGTGCCTCGCTTCAGCAACTACGACCCGGCCAAGGATCCCCGGCGCGGACACGGGCTCCGGCTGGCCTCGGACGATCTGTTTGACTGCCGCTGGAAAGCCACGCACGCATTTCGACTACCCGAGCACGCACGGTCCGGAGTCTACTGCGGCCGCATCCACTTTCAGCTCGGAGGCGAGAGGCGTCTGTATCAGACGGTCTTCATCGTGAGGAAGGCGGCATCGCGTCCCAAGGCGCCGATCGCTTTTCTCTGCTCGACCAACACCTGGAGAGCTTACGCGGCGACGCCGTTCTGCCGGACCTGGAAGGGCCTCAAGAAGACGATCGGCAACAACGGGCTCGACAACAGTTCCGGCGATCCGCCGGCGTTTTGCTTCTACCGGCCGCATCATGCCGGCCAGGGGACTTATCTGACGGGGTTCCGGTTGCCCTGGCCGGTCGTCGGCCCCTACACGCTCATGGGCCCCGAGGAGTGGGACTACAGTCACCTGTGCCGGCAGGACCGGTTTACTCAGGTCTGGCTGGAACGCAACGGCTATCCATACGACACGCTGAGCGACACCGATCTGCACCTTGATCCGCAGGTGCTCGACGGCTACAAGGTGCTCTTCGTCGTCGGCCATAGTGAGTACTGGTCGTTCGAGGCCATGAGAGCGGTGAGCGGGTTCCTCGATCGCGGCGGCAGCGCGGTCGTGCTCTCCGGAAACACGGCGTTCTGGCGAGTGTCTTTCAACTCGGATGGGACGATCATGGAATGCCGAAAGGGAGATGCTCCGGGTACCCAGGTCCGCACCGATCGGCGCGGCGAGATGTGGCACAGCCACGACGGGGAGCGCGGGGGGATGTCGCGCGAGTGCGGATTTCCCGCGTGGCGGCTGTTCGGGCTGGAGTACTGCTCGCTGGTGGGCGTCGGCGTACCGGGCGCCGGCCCGTACAAGGTCCGCAATCCCGATCACTTCCTGTTTCGCCGGCCGATCGACTTGAAGCTGCGCGAGGGGGACACCTTCGGCGGGACGCCCGGTCGCGCGCTGCCGCAACCGATCGGTCACGAGGGCGACGTTCGAGTGTCGACGCTGGCGAAGTTCCTGGTCGAAGCCCCTCCCGACGGCGGCACGCAGCCGGGTGAAGATCCCGCGGGCATCACGTTACTCGCCGACGGGGTCGCCGACTGGTCGAAGATCTCGGCCGGCGCGCCGTGGGACTATTTCCAAAGACAGGTTCCGTTCGGGAAGGCCCCTCCTGTTCCCGTGGCGGCCGAGATGATCTACTGGGACCGTCCCGGCGGCGGTCGCGTGTTTCATTCCGGATCCATCAACTCGGGCTCGACCCTCGCCGCGGACGAGAAATGGACCGGCCTGATGCGAAACGTGCTTTTCCACTTCGGAGTCTCTCTCACGTAATGGTCCGTCAATCTGCGATTGACGGGTAAACATGACCGAAGAGACAACGGCCAGGACAAATATCCAAAGAAGAGCAAGATTAGGAGGAAGATTACGACTAAGAAGAGGATGAAGAGCACGAACAAGATTAAGAGTAGGACCTCATGCACTATGACAAAGGCGAGGCGGCGAATTGAGTCCTGCTCTTTCTCGTGCTCTTGCTCTTAGTCCTCTTCCAAATCTTACTCTTCATCTTACTCTTTCTCTCATGTGCGAGCCGCTCGTCAATCCGGCAATCGAAGATTGACAGGCCACCAGGCTTTTTCCTGCTCGTCTCCCGGGACCGCACACGTGTCGACGCCACCTCCCGCCGCCCTTGGGATGCCCAAGACGGTGTTTCTCTTGATGCTGGTCGTGGCCTGCGCGCACTTCAACCGCGTCGGCATCACGGTGGCCGGTACTGAGCGGATCATCCCCGAGTATGGAATCGATCCCGCGAAGATGGGGCTCGTGTACTCGGCGTTTCTGGCAATCTACACCCTGGCCATGCTGCCCGGTGGTTTGTTGATCGATCGCTTCGGGGCGCGCCGAGCGCTGCTGGGCCTGGGATTCGGCTCGGCCGTATTCGTCGCCTTGACGGCTGGCGTGGGATTCGTCTTTCACGGAGCCTCCGCAGTCTGGTTGGGCCTGATGGTCGTGAGGTCCCTGCTGGGCCTCGTGAATGCCCCGCTGCACCCCGCGTCGGCACACATGGTGTTCGAACAAGTGCCTACACGGTCAAAAGCATTGGCCAACGGATTGGTCAATTCCGCGGCCTGTGTGGGAATCGCAGCAACGTATCTCGTCATGGGAAAATTGATCGATCTCTTTGACTGGCCGATCGCGTTTCTGATCAGCAGCGGGATGACCCTCGTCGTCGCACTCGCCTGGACGGCCGGCACAGCCTCTGCACGCGCCCCAGAGAAACCGGCGGTCCCGCGCCCGCCTTTGGATCTCTCCGGACTCCGGCTCATGCTCCGCCGCCGAAGTGTGATCTGTATCACGCTCAGTTATGCCGCGTACGGCTACTTTCAGTACATGTTTTTCTACTGGATCACTTACTACTTCGAGACGATCCGACACGAAAGCGCGAGCGTGTCGCGCTGGTATTCCACGGTGATCACGCTGGCGATGGGTGTGGGCATGATCTGCGGTGGGCGGCTGACGGATCGCGTTCCACGGTCGTTCTCGCCCAGGGCGAGGCGCGCGTTCGTCCCGGTCGTCGGGATGTTCGCAAGCGGCGGAGTGTTCGAGCTGGGGATCCTGGGACAGACGCCACAAACGACATTTGCGGCGTTCGCGGTCTCCGCCGCCCTGCTCGGTGCCTGCGAAGCAGCGTTCTGGACCACGGCGGTCGAGCTGGGTGGTTCGTTTGGAGGCTCGGCCGCCGGCATGCTGAACACGGGCGGCAACGCCGGAGGGGCCCTGTCGCCCTATCTCACGCCGCTCCTCTCCAGTTACTTCGCGCAACAGTATGGGGCCGACTCGGGTTGGCGGCTCGGCCTGGCCGTCGCCGGAGCGGTCGTGGCCGTCGGGGGTGTCCTGTGGTGGGGCGTTGATCCGGAACGGGACGCCCATGTGAAACCTTCAGACCCCGAGCCATCTCCACACAAGCTAGAATAAACTCAAAATGGGGTGACAAGACGGCTCTTGAACTCTTCTTGGCTGGCTTTGCCGAGTGGGACCCGAACCTCGGTCAGTTCGTCATCGCGATCTGAAACTGCCCCGGCAGGGCATTCGAGCCTTGCGGCCTACCAGACCTGCCGGGCCTGAACTTCATTTGGCCGGGCTAATGGCCCGACACGGGACGACGGCCTGGACTGCGCACCCTGGCACGCTCCGCCGATAGGTGTTCGCTTGCCGGGCGTGGCCGATCCAACTCAGGAGGCGGAGGTAGGCGAAGGCTCGTAGCGGAATTCGCCAGAATTCCGTCGCTGCCGGCCGCTTCGCTCCGCATTCTGGCGAATGCGGCTACGGCGAAACACGGCTTTCCGTTCGCGTCAATCCGTGCTCTTGCAGGTAGGCATGAATGCGCCAGAACCGTTCCCAAAACTTGTCGTCCCATATCTTCAATTCCGGGTAGCCCGGCACCAGGCAGCCGGTATACGGGTACTCGCGATAGCCGTTCTCTTTCACGAGTCCAGCGCGTTCGGGATTGCGGGCGATGTACTCGAACACGATTTCGAATGCGCTGCGCTCGCGTTCGTCTTCTCTGAGCACGTGCTCATAACCCTGCTCCTGAAACTGAGCGCCGAAAACTGCCAAGATCGGGTTTAATTGCTTGCGAAAGTAGCCGGCTGCCAAGAGCTGATCGCACGTCGGCAGAATCCCCACCCAGAGCAAATGAAGATGGTCCGGCATACAACAGTAGATTGGGCAGCAGAAGCCATAGCGAAAGGACGCGTGCGTGAGGATTTCGCGAAACTTGTAGTAGAAGATGGGCACGAGCCATCCGGTTTTCCGATCCTGCATGGTCATGGACCAGTGAACGTACGCTTGGCCTCGATAGTATTCCGCCGGTAATCGCTTGAGGTAACTATGATCCCGACTCATGTCTTCGCCCTTGCGCAGTGGCCGCCACGGCAGAGGCAGCCGCATTTTGGTAGCGGAATTCGCCGGAATTCCGCCGGCAGACGCAGCCGCATTCTGGCGAATGCGGCTACGGGAGACGCGGACGACCGGGACCTGATGGGATTGCGCGCGGCTCATTCTACGACCACTGTCGCGTGAGGTCCAGAGGGCAACGACGTGTTCAAGGCAGGGATTGGACTGAGAAGACGGCGTAGCAGGATGCACTGCGCGCCGGGGGTCCCTCGGTCCGAATCAGGTTCTCGCCGTTGCGGCAGCAAACGATCCGGACGGTTTACTCGTCTCGATCGGGCGGCAGACATCATCCGCTTCCGGCGGTTCCAGGGTTGTTTTGACCGACGGTGAATGTTCAATTATCATGTCGCAACGTCGCGGAAAGAGCAAGCGCGGTATCAGCCGTGTTGGCCGAGACTCACAGCCATGGGTCCTTCTTTCTGACGGCTCGGTCTGAAAACCCCTACAAGCGGGTGAAAGGGGATGCCGCATGGCCGGCCGCCGCGAATTATCGTTCGCCAGTCTTGACGAGGTGATGCCCGACGTGGAACGGCTCCTGGCCGGCCACGCGACAGTTGGCCAATGGTCGCTCGGGCAGATTTGCAACCACCTCGCCACCGGGTTCAATTTGATTCAACGCGTTGGTCCCGCTCGCTGAGTCTTGACGACCCATGCCCTCGCTATTCCGCGGAACTTTCGTCCTGTTCGTGATGGGCTCGCTCGCGTTCTCGGCGCAAACCCACTCCGCCGAAGTCCCGCGCCCGGTGGTGATCCGCGGCTGCTCGGTTCTGGACGTCGCGGCCGGTGTGATGCGACCGGGGCGGACCGTCGTCATTGCCGGCGGCGAGATCCGGGCGATTGGTACGAGTGAGAATCCGGTCAAGATCCCGGCCGACGCGGAGACGATCGTCGCCGAGGGAAAGTTCTTGATCCCCGGATTGATCGACGCCCATTTCCACCTGGTCCATGTCCTCGATTTCGCGCACATGACCGGAGATGAGGTCCTGCCCCTGTTTCTTGCCGCCGGGGTGACCTCGGTCCGCGACACCGGAGATGAAATCGTCGCCGAAACTCTCCTCGCACGCATCGGTGAAATGTCTCCGCAGCGTTCACCTCGTGTCTTCAAGTGCAGTCCCTTGATCGACTCGGACCCGCCGTTCCACCGCGACATCGGTCGCGCCCTGACCGACCCGGCGAAGGTCCCCGCGTTTGTCGATGAGATGGTCAACTGGAAGGTCACGACGCTCCAGCCCGAAACGCTCGCGGCACGGCGCGGCGAGATGGCGAAGTACCGGGAGCTGACTGGCCGGCTTTACCGCGAAGGTGTCATGCTGCTGGCGGGGACGGACGCTCCGGAACCGTTCGTGGCGCCGGGCTTCTCCTTGCACCAGGAACTGGAGCAACTCGTCGAGTCGGGCCTGCCGCCCGCCGAGGCACTCCGGTGCGCCACGCTGCACAACGCCGCGGCCTTGGGCCAGGCCGACCGCCTGGGGTCGATCGAAGTGGGCAAGCTCGCCGATCTGATCTTGCTCGACGCCGACCCGCTTGCGAACATCAACAATACGCGATCGATCAGGAAGGTGCTCCGCGGGGGAATCGTGCTCGATCCGAAAGAGGTCCTGAAGATGGTGCCAGCGGAATAAGAAGCCTCCCGTGATCGAGATCGCGAGAATGAACGGAGTCAGGTACGACCGAATTCGTCTCCGCGTTTCAACGCCAGCAGCCGAGGCGGTCGCAATTCTCTGTGCGGCCGGTCTCGGTACTCCCGCCAGGAGCGTGGTTCGAGTACGATCAAAAGCACAGCTCGGCGGGCCGGTCCGCTGAGCTTGGGTTGTTGGGCGGAAGCGGTGTATGGCCCGCAATGGAGAACTGACCATGAAGAGCGTGACAGTCGCTCTAAGCGTGGCGCTGCTGTTCGCCGCCATCGCCTGGCCTCAGGACGCGACGAGTGTCGCGAAGAAGGCGCCGACGCCTGAAGCCTTGCAAGCGGAGATCGAGGCCCTGAAACCGGCCAGGGTCGCCTGGCGCGAGATCGCCTGGAAGAGCTGCTTGCTCGAAGGGCTCAGGGTGTCGCGCGCGACGAGCAAGCCCGTCTTGCTCTGGGTCTTCATCGACCGGCCCATCGACGACGCGCGCTGCTGAGTGTTCGCGGGTGCCGCCCGTGAGGCGGTCTTCTCCAATCCCGATGTCATCCGTCGCGTTAATGCCGATTTCGTGCCCGTGGCCCTCAAGGCCGGCCTGGTCAATTATCCGCCTGACGACGATGAAGGCCGGCTCTACCGTGAGATCGGCCGTTCCAAACTCGCCCCCCAGGGAATCTGCGTCGCCAACTCCGCGGGCAAGGTCCTCGACTGGGCGCTCATGTTCGACGACGACAAGAGCGTCCTCGCCTTCCTCGACCATACCTTGACGCGCTTCGCTGATTATCCGGATGCGAAGAAGCCGTTCCCGGCCCGGCGCTACATGAAGTTCCCGAGCCAGAAGCTCGCGGACGTCGAAGACAATGCCAAGGCCCCGGTGATTGCCGAGTACCACCCCGACGGGAAGCGCTGTCCGGCGGAGCCACGAGTCCAGCAAGGGACGCTCGTCGCCCGCGTGTTCGGCCGGGCTCTCGACGAAGACGGCAAGACCGTCGCCGACACGCTGCGCCAGGAACACTATGTTGAGGATCGCTTCAACGTGCCCGTCGCCCTGCAGGAGGCGCTGGCGAAGACGGTCGCGGACGCGGGGTCCAACCGCTTCCGGTTGGCAGACGATCTGGGCCGGTTGCTCGTGAGCCATGCGTACCTGGGGCAACTGGACGTGAATCCATTCGGCCACGTCACCGGCGGCAAGGGCAGTCTAGAGCACTGCGAGTTCTCGGCGCAAAAGGTCGAGGCGGGCGGCAACACGTCTGTCCGGATCCGCGTCGAGGGCAGGTCGGAGGCCGCGGGAGCTTCCATCGACGGCCAGGGGGGCGACGGCCGGCTCTGGCAACACGAGGTCAAGCTCACGTGGGATGGATTCATCGATATCAAGGAGAACCGGATGCGCCGTCTCCTCCTCGTGGCTCGCGGCACCGAAAAGCTCAAGTGGGGCAACGATCGCCAGGAACTCAAGGCGAAAGCCGACGTCGCGTTTCTGCCCGGAGGCCATGCCATTGATCTCCGCAGCGGGGTCCGTTACGGTATCATCGGTGAGTCGGCGGCGGTTGCCGGGAAATCGGAGGCGCGATCGATTCCGCCCGACCGAGCGTACCAAAGAGCCAGCCGTCACGGCCAAGCGGCATTCCCCATCGTTCGCTGGGCCGATCGCGAGAATTCTCGAGCGCGGTGTAGAACAGGACCCAGCGATCCGCCTCCTGCACGACCGTAGGAGACATGCAACCCCAACTGTCGAATCCCATCGGCCGCGACGACACGACCTCTTTGGGACGGGACCAGCTTCGTCCATCCCGGGAGGTGTGGTAACCGATCCTTTCTCGCCGGTGCGCTTCTCCTTCTCCTGCCAGAGTGGTGAACAGCACCAGACGGTCCTTAGTTCGCTTTACCTCAATGATGTTCGCCAAGTCGATCAGCGGTTTGTCGGAGATCTCAATCAGTTTCAGCGAATCGTCCAGAAGGGCCCGGCCCAGGCCGACCCGGCGCATCGTCTGCCCGGGATGATTGACCGCTTCGCTCGGTTGTGAGAATTGCAGGCCGACAAAGTACAATTCGAAACGCCCCGCAACGTACAACGCGCTCGGTTCCTGGACGTTGTTTCGAAAGGATGGCTTGTCGGAGATTCCCGCCAGCACCGGTGTCGCTCGGCCGCGCGACGGAGTTCTCCCGTGAACGAGCAGCGCTTCGCGGAGTGTCTCACCTTCCAATGCCAGCGACGCTTCGCCGATCTGGTAGCGGGCGGGTTTCTGTGTCCGATCCGCGCAATAAAACAGATGCAGGGTTCCGTCCACCACAACGGCACTGGCGGTTTCGACGCGGAAGTCGTCCCAGCCGTTCGCAACCGGCAGCAACAGCGGCGAGGGGCGAACCTTCCAGTTCTTCCCGCGATCGACCGAAAACGCGTAAGCGATCCCCGTCGTCAGCTTCTGCGTATCGAACTGCTCGCCGAATTACGCCTTCCAAAACGGTGACAGCCCTTCCTG
>JBIOJM010000268.1:0-14280 GCA_044450785.1 Isosphaerales bacterium | reverse complement strand
GGACTGTCCGTATCTTGAATACGGAAGTCTATGAGAACCTCGATGGGGTGATGGAAATGATTGGGAGAGAGGTCCTTATCATGAGGGAGCATGGGAAGACCTTGCGACTGATCGTGCCGGGACCACCCCCCCTGGCCAGGGCTGATGCAACTGGGCGATATCCTAGGCCGGGCCATCGCATCCACACCTACAGGCCAGGAAAGGAGCCAGTCAGAGAGTAAATTGGTGTCAGTTCAAGTAAATTGGTGTCAGTATTTCCTGGTGCTAAAATGAACTGACACCAATTGTTTCCCGGCGCACACTAAACTGCGTTCCCGTTCCACTCAATCCTTCACACCATTGACTGACTCTCAACCAGAAATCAAAATAGTGACAATTGTCGTAGGATCACGAAAAACTTGCTTCCTCAGGGGGTGCACGATGGGACTCATGGTGTTGGGCCTGCTTCTTTGGGCGCCATCGCTGTCGGCCCAAGGGCCGAATCAACAGACGCCCGCCGAGCGGTACACCGCGTTGCTGACCGAGTGGGAGTCGCGTGGAAAGGACTGCCAAGATTCCTATAAGAAGGCCAAGACTGACGAGGAGCGAGCGGAGGCAGTTCAAAAGAATCCCCGGCGCGATGTCGATGCCTACATCGACCGCTTTCTCCAGGTAGCCGAAGCGGAGCCCAAGGATGCGGGAGCACGCGACTCGCTCCTCTGGATCGTCGAGACCGGACTGTGGGCCGACGACAACGCTCAGGCCCCGAAAGGAAGAACTCGCCGGATCGGCCGGGCGATGGACCTCCTGCTCGAACATCATCGGAACGACAAGAAACTCGGGCTGGCCTGCCTGACACTGGTCAACTTCCCTTCCGCCAACCGCGACAAGTTCCTGCGGGCGGTCTTCGAAACGACGTCGGACCGCGAGGTCAAAGGCCGGACCTGCTGGAGCTTGGCTGAATACCTGCGGATCAAGGCCGGGTTGGCGCGGGACCTCAGGACCCCGGTATCCGAGGACGACGTACGGTTCCTGGAGTGGAGGTATGGGGATTACGTCAAGCACCTCCGGTCTTGTGACCCCGATGCGATGCTCGCGGAGTCAGAAAAGCTTTGTGAGCGGACGATCCAGGACTACGGCGGCCTGGCATATGTCCGTGGTACGGCTGGCCCGGCGACAAAGAAGACCCTCGCGGATTTCGCTGAGCGGTCGCTGAACGAGATTCGCCACTTATCGGTGGGGAATATTGCTCCGGAGATCGTCGGGGAAGACGCGGATGGGGTGGTCTTCAGGCTCACCGATTATCGCGGCAAGGTCGTGGTACTGACCTTCTCCGGTAGCTGGTGTGGCCCGTGCCGCGCGATGTACCCGCAGGAACGCGGACTCGTCGAGCGGATGAAGGCCAAATCGTTCGCGTTGCTTAGCGTGAATACCGACGAGGACAAGAAGACCCTGCAGAAGTCGATCGAGGCGGGTGAAGTCACGTGGAGGTGCTGGCGGGATGGGCGGGCAGATGGCCCGATCTGCTCGAGTTGGAGCGTCTACAGTTTCCCGACGGTCTATGTCCTGGATTCTCGTGGGGTGATCCGATTCAAGGGGGTGGACGGTAAAGCGCTGGAGGAGGCGGTAGACACGCTCATGAACGAGAAATGGGCGGCTGCAAAGCCGTAGACCTTCAGGGGGGAATCAGAGCGCAACGAATCCGGAGGAAAACTGAGCGTGGTCGACCGCGACTTTTCATCACGCCAGAGCCACCCTGGGGACAAACCGGGGACGAGTCACGACAGCCGCTGGACGGTGGTGGATAACGAAAACCCGGGATGTGTTGCGCCGCGGGATTCATCCCGTCCCCGTGGCGTGATCACCGCCTGACGGGGCAGCCTCGCTGTCGGAGGACGGGCGCGCCACGGACAGATTGGCGATCGCCTCCACCAGCCCTTTGATGGATTCCGGTCGATGATTGGCGTTGATCTGCACGCGAAGGATGCCGCGGTGGCGCGGCACGGCCGGAAAAACGACGGACTGGACGTAATACCCCAGATCGAACAATGCCCGGCCGGCCTTCAAGGTCGCCAGTTCGTCCCCGATCACAATCGACGCGATCGCCCCGACGCCTCCGAGTACACCCAGCCCGAGTCGACGCACACCGGCCAGGAACTGCTCCATGTTCTCGGCCAGGCTGGTCCGGAGGGTGAGATACTCGGGTGAGTCGAGGATGTCGACGACCGCACAGACCGCGTCCAGGTACGGGGGAGGGACGAGCCCGCCGAAGATGATCGGTCCGGACCGGATCTTGAGCAGCATCTTGACCCGTTCGGGGCAGGCGACGAACGCTCCGAAGCATGAGAACGCCTTTGACAGTGATCCGACTGTCAGGGTGTTGCGGTAATCACCGAGCGCATCGAGGACGGTTCCCCGTCCCTGTGTTCCGAGAATCCCCGTTCCGTGGGCATTGTCCACGTACAGGATGGCATCGTTGGCCTCCGCGGTCGCCCGAAGTTCCGACAGCGGCGGAAGTGTGCCGGTCATGCTGTAGATCCCATCCACCGCCACGACCGCGTGGCGATAGGGGCCGAGGCCGCTCAGAACCAGGGTCAAATCAGCCGGGTCGTTATGGGCGAACGTGGCCGTCTTCCCCCCGCCGGCCCGGACCAGCTTCATTCCCTCATGGACGGAGTGATGGGCGTCTTTGTCTACGACCAGCGCGTCGTGACGGGATACCAAGGCGGGCAAAACGCCGTGGTTGGCCAGAGTGACCGACGGGTAGATCAACGTGCTCTCCGAGTTGAGCCACGTTGCCAGCCTTCGCTCAGCCTCGACGGCCGAGGCCACACTGGCGAACGCGCGCGACGATCCGTTGTGAGTGCCCCATCGGTCCAGTCCCCGGCGGACCGCGTCCTTGACTCGCGGGTCTTGGTCCAAGCCGAGAAAGCTGTCGGAGCCGAAGTTGACCACCCACCGTCCGTTCAACCTGACTTTCCGGTCCGGACCGACCTCTTCCAGGGTCATGTCTTTCATCAGCAGGTCGGGGTCGTGTTGGATGGCCGCCTCGAAGTAGTGGACCAGAGGGTCCCCCTCCAGGGATGCGGCGAGCCGGTCGAGCATGGGACGCTACGGACCTTTCCCGTTCTTGTGGGGGTTGCCAGACTCTGTTCAAAGAGTTATACTAGGTTTCAATGGTCCGGTCGCTCGCGATGGGTGACCGTGACTCGGCTAAGCTGGCCCCCCGGTGCGTACCAACGCACAGGCGGGGTTTTTTTTTGAGCTGTGCGACCCGTCAGAAAGGAGCCATCCATGTCTGTCGGACGCATCTGTACACGCTATGTGGACCTGGCCGACGCCGACGAGACCGCTCAGGTCGCGGCCAGGCGGATGAGCGAGCGGCGAGTGGGCGCTCTGGTGATCCTCGACCTGGCCGATCGGCCCGTCGGAATTCTCACGGACCGTGATCTGGTCCTCCGTGTCGTGGCGAACGGCAGGGATCCCCGCCAAACCCCGGTGGGCGAAGTGATGACAGAGAATCCCACGATGATCTCAGAGGCAGCAGGAATCGAGGAGGCCCTCTCGCTCATGCGGTCAGGCTCTTTCCGCCGGCTCCCCGTGATCGGCAGAGATGGGGTCCTCGTCGGCCTGGTCAGCCTTGACGACATCCTCAGCCTCTTGGCCGGGGAATTCACGCAGGTCGGGGCCCTCGTTGAGAATGAGATGCGCTGCTTCACCGAGACCACCCGGCCTCACGCTCGTCTCGCCTTCTGATCGAAGGAAATCTCGAAGTGTCCCGCGGTGTATGAAAAGTGAGGATACCGATGAGGGCCCGAGAACTCATGACCTGCCCGGTCGTCACGGTCCGCCGGGAGAGCAGCGTGGCCGAGGTTGCGAAGACCATGGTCGATCACCGGGTCGGTTGTGTCCTCGTGGTCGACCCGCAGGGCAAGTTGAGCGGCATCGTCACCCAGACGGACTTCGGCGGCGACCAGCATGGAGCCCCCTTCTCGATGGAGGCCCTCTTGCAGATGTTCAGCCGATCGATGCCCCCAGAGGCACTCAAGCGAATGCGCCAAGAAACACGGGGCACGATCGTCGAGCAGATCATGGTCACGGAAGTCATCACCGGCACAGAGGAGACACCCCTGGAGGAGATGGCGAGATTGATGCTTCGCTACGACATCGACCACATCCCGGTCGTACGAGATGGAGTGCCGGTCGGGATGGTTGCGCGGCACGATTTCTTGCGGACGATCGCCGAAGAGGCAAAACCGAATTGAAAAATCTGGTATCCTGTTCCCTCGGCCCTCTTGCAGCGGGCCATCTTTCCGCCCGAGAAGTCAACGAGAGTTTTTCACCAGGAGATCGTCATGAGCAAGCCCACGCAATCCAAGGCGCGACAGGAGTCGAAATCGCCCGCGGGCCAGAAGCCTGAACTGTCATCCGTTCGTCCTGCGAGCGGTTCGTCGCAGCGAGCGGTTGCCGGGCCCGAGGCCACCAAGCCCCATTCGACCTCCGCGGGGGGTGCAACTCCGCGGCACGAGCAGATCGCGGTACGAGCCTATCAGCTCTGGGAGGCCCAGGGGAAGCCCGCGGGGACCGACTGGCTGAATTGGTTCGAAGCCGAGCGCCTACTCCGAGCAGAGGTCCGGTAATCCGGGAGACGGATCGTCTTTCGAACGGGAGCCGATTGCCATGAGACTTCCCCTGCAGATCGCATTCCACAACATGCCCCACAACGCCGACATCGAGTCGGCCATCCGCGCCAACGCGGAATGGCTCGATCACTACCACGACGGGATCATGAGCTGCCGGGTGGTTGTGGACCGCCCGCACTTGCATCACAAGGACGGCAACCTCTTTCAGATCCGGATCGACCTGAAGGTGCCGAGGGGCGAGCTGGTCGTGAAGCGCGATCAGAGCCAGCACGATGAGTATGCCGACTCGGACAACATGATCCGCGAGGCCTTCGACGAAGTGCGGCGACAGTTGGAAGACCACGCCGGCCACCAGCACGGCGAGGTCAAGGCCCACAATTCCATGCCCCACGCCCGCGTCGTCAGAGTCTTCCCGGAGGGCGGCTACGGCTTCCTGGAGACGCCGGACGGTCGGGAGATCTACTTCCACCGGAACAGCGTCCTGGACGCGGACTTCAAGGACCTGGAAGTGGGGACGGAGGTACGCTTCGTCGAAGAGCTGGGGGACAAAGGGCCGCAGGCGAGCACCGTTGCACCCGTGGGGCGCCACGGCCATCTTTGACAGGCGTTGTTCGCAGAGCAGGCCAAACGACTGGGTGTCACTGCACCCTCTTCTTGAATAGCGCCGCGCCCGCCGCGAGCGACGTCAGGGCCATGACCGAGAGCACGAGGGCGTTTGGCCAGAGTTGGGCCCAGCCGGCGCCGCGGAGGATCACACCGCGGGCGGCATCGATCATCCAGGTCGTCGGTACCAACTGGGAGATGCACCAGAAGACCCAGGGCATCGAGTCGAGCGGGAAGATGTAGCCGGAGAGGAAGATCGAGGGGAGGACCGTCGCGATCGACATCTGCATCGAGGCGTCACGCGTTTGCGCGCGGGTCGAGATCGCCAGGCCCAAGCCGATCATCGTCAGCAAGAACGGCAGGGAGATCACCAGCAGCGTCGGGAAGCTGCCGTGGACCGGCACATGGAACGCCGCGGCCATGAGCATGCCGATCCCGCAGAACTCGGCAAAGACGAGCCCGACGTAGGGCAGCATCTTGCCGAGAACCAGTTCCGCCGGCCGAACGGGAGTCATGAAGAGCTGTTCGAGAGTGCCGCGCTCCTTTTCGCGAACGATCGCGTTAGCCGAGAGCATGATGGCCATCATCTGGCAAAGGACGACCATGAGGCCCGGAAGGAAGAAGTTGGCCGAGCGGGTGTCGGGGTTGAACAGGACACGCGCGCGGGCCTCGACGGGCATCGGGCGGCCTTGGAGAATGCGGTCGAGCGACTCGCTGAGGGCGATCGCGTTGCCGACATTGACTGCTTCGGCCGCCACGCTCGACTCCGAGCCGTCGACCAGGACCAGCACCTGCCCCGTCTGGCCCGACTGTAAACGCCGAGAGTACGACTCCGGGACTTTGATCCCCACCCTCGCCTTGCCCGCTACCAGCGCCCCGGCGAGTTCCCGGTCCGTGAATACCTCGGCGACGACCCGGAAGTCCTCGGAGTTGGTGAACCGCAGGAGTAGCGTGCGGCTCTCCTGTGTTCGCGCCTCGTCGAAAACGACTGTGCGGACGTGCCGCACGTTGGTGTCGATCGCGTAGCCGAGCAAGAACAGCTCCAGTACAGGGAGGAACACGGCGAAAAAGAGCGTGGTGGGGTCGCGGACGATGTGCAGCACCTCCTTACGGGCCACCGCGCCGAGCCGCTTCGCGCCGGGTCCTGGGTTCACCGCGGGCCTCCGGGTCGTACAGGCTCCTGGGCACGGGCCAAGGTGACGAAGACGTCTTCCAGGCTCGGCGACGCCGGCCGGACCTGCGAGCCTTCCAGCGCGGCGCTCAAGGCCTCGTCGGTCAGGGATTCGTCCACCAACGCGCGGACTGACCGGCTGGAGACAGTCGCTTGGAGCACCCCCGGGCGTGCATGGATTCGCATCAGGAGGGCGGCTGGGTCATCGGCGGCCACCTCGATTCGCCGCGTCCCGGGCGGGGTTACGCCGGGCCACTGAGTCAACTCGGCGGGTGTCCCAACCGCCAGCAGCCGGCCCTCATACAGGTAACCGACACGCCCACACCGCTCGGCCTCGTCCATGTAGTGGGTCGTGACGAACAGCGTGACATCCTCGGCCGCGAGCTGGAACAACAGGTTCCAGAGGTCCCGGCGGGCGACCGGGTCGATCCCGGCCGTCGGTTCATCGAGGAAGACCAGCCGGGGCCGGTGCAACAGCGCGCAGGCCAGCGCGAGCCTCTGCTTCCAACCGCCGGAGAGCTGACCGCCACGCCTCCCGAGGTACGGAGCCAGCCCCACGCGATTCACCAGCTCGTCCTGTCGGGCACGCGCGCCGGCCGAGGACAGGCCGTAAACCCCGGAGTAGAAGTCGAGGTTCTCCTGGGCCGTCAGGTCCTCGTAGAGTGCAAACCTCTGCGACATGTACCCGATCACCGAGCGGACCGCCTCCGACTCTCGAGTCGCGTCATGCCCGAGCACTCGGGCCGATCCCGCCGCCAGCGGAATCAGTCCGCAGAGAGCTCGAATCAGCGTCGTCTTGCCGGACCCATTCGGCCCGAGCAGGCCGAATACCTGCCCGTGCCCGACAGCCAGGCTCACTCCATTGACCGCGGTGAACTTGCCGAACCGGATCGTGACCTCGCGAACGTTGACGACGGGCTCTGCCAGACCGGGGGAGAGAGTCATCGGTCGATCAAAGCTCCTTCCTTCCCGTCGCCGACTCCGGGGTCGAGATCTGCGGGGCGAGAGGGATCGTGACCTCGGCCGCCATGCCCGATTTGAACATCCCGCGTGGATTGTCCACGCGGACCTTGGCGGCGAAGACTTGGTGTCGCCGTTCGTCGACGCTCTGGATGTTCCTCGGGGTGAATTCGCTCTGGGGGGCGATCTGGACGACCCGGCCTGGGAAGCTCGAGCGGGGGTAGGAGTCGACCGTCACCGTCACGGCCTCGTCGACCCAGACGCGCCCCAGCTCGGTCTCTGGAATGAACACCTTGACCCACAGATCGTCGGCCTTGAGGATCCTGACCACCGCCTGGCCGGCGGATACGAGGTCCCCCTTTCGGACGGAGACGACGTCGACGACAGCCTTCCCCGGAGCGTGTACGACGGCCTCGGCGAGGTTGACCTCCGTCTCTCGCAGCCGCGCGCGGGTCTGCTCAGCCTCGGCCTCGAGCGCTTGAATATCCTCTGGCCGGGTGCCCGCCTTGAGGAGATTGAGGTTCGCGCGGGCCTGGTCAAGCAGGGCGGCGGCCTCGGCGACATCCTCGGGGCGGTTCCCCTTGAACACGAGGTCGAAGTGCGCCCGCGCCGCCGCGGCCCGGCCGCGCGCCCGGTCGAAGTCGGCCCGGGCTGAATCGAGCTGGGCCTTCGTGACACTCTCGCGCTGGGAGAGCCGGTCGTACCGGCCGAAGTTCTCCTCGGTGAACTTCAGGTCTGCCTCGGCGCTGAGCCAGTCGCTCTTGGCCTGACGGACCTCCTCCTCACGGAACCCACGCTTCATCCGCGCATACCGCGCCTCGGCGGCGGCAACCTGGGCTGCTGCGGCCTCGATCTCCTCGCGCCTCGGCCCGTTCCGAGCCTTGTCCAGCCCGGCCAAGTCGGAACGGAGCTGCGCCTGCCGCTGTGCCCGCTGGGCCTCCAGTTCGGGCACATCGATGGTCACCAGTGGTACATCCGGCGCGACAAGGTCCCCCTCGAGGATGTGAACCTCGCGGACTCGCCCGCCGACCTTCGACCCGAGCCTGACCTCTTGCACCTCGACAACGCCGGGCAGGATCAGGGCCTCCGGTCCGCGCCCCTTGGACGACCACCAGGTCCACGCCACTCCAGCGGCTCCCGTGATCAGTGCGGCACCCGCCAGGGCCCAGGCAACGCGAGCAAACCGTGGTCGCCGGTCGCCCACCTCCACCAAGGTTCCGGTTCGGGTCCCCGCATCGATTTGTGTCCCGCCCCTGGCCATTCTGAGCCTCCGCGTCCCCACGCCCCGGCGCCTGCCCCTCTGCGCCAGGCATATCAGGGATTAACCATACCCCGCTCCTGGGCGGGCCGACAAGCCGGCGAAGCCGGCTGATCGCATCTTCAATCGGCCTGTCCAGGCGGTGCAAAGATGCCTCGCAATACGGGATAGACGATACGGCGTACCCCCGCGCAAGGTGTTCACGCCCGACTGAGCTGCAGCAAAACTCGCCGCGGTATCCCTGGACACCTTGGCGGAGGTGGTCAGGGTGTTGTGTACAAGGCGCTTCAACGGGGAGCCGTCGAGCAGACCGTGGCCCTGAAGACTCTGCGGGCCGAGGGACTGGCAGCGGAAGGGGACGTTGCGAAGTTTCTCCAGGAGATGAGGCTGATGACGGAGCTCGATCACCCGGGACTGGTGTCGACCCTCGATTCAGGGATCGAGGATGGCCGGCCGTTCCTGGCGATGCCGCTGATGGTCGGGGGAAGTCTGACCAGCCGCCTCAAGGACGGGAGTCTGCCCGACCCGAAAACCGCGGCCGGCTGGATGGCGGGAATTGCCCGGGCAGTCCAGTACCTGCATGAGAAGAACATGATTCACCGTGATCTCAAGCCCGCCAATATCCTGTTCGACGCGCACGGACAGGCTCGTGTGGCCGACTTCGGCCTGGTGCGCCTGGTGGAACAGGCTGCGGGACGACCCACAGAGATTCCCGTCGAACTGGAAGCGATCTGCCTGAAGTGCCTGGCGACCGACCCTGCCAATCGCTACGACTCGGCCGGGAAGCTGGCCGACGAGCTTGACCGTTTCCGCCACGATCTTCCCCTGGAATTGACCCATTCCCCGGGACTTTTCGCCCGTCTGGGCCGGTGGGCCCGGCGTGAACCCGGCCTCGCCACGCGACTGACCATCGTGATCGGCTGTACTGCCGTGATCGGGGCGAACTGGCTCTCCGCGGTTGCCGGGATCTATCAGCCTCGGACTGCCGGCTGGTCGATCGGGCCGGTTTCCGGGGGCCCAGATTCCCTGAGGTGGGTGAACCTGACGCTGCTGTTTGCGTGGGGGCTGGCCGCGGCCGGCTTCCAGGCCTCCCTGCGACGGACGAGGCGGGCGGAGGCCCTGATCCGCGCATGGCTGAGCACCGACGTGGTGCTCGCGACAGTCCTCTTGATCATCGACGGCCAACCCATGACGCCGCTCACGGCAGTCTACCCCGTGCTCATCGCCGCATCGGGGCTCTGGTCGAGAGCACGTGTCGTGGCCTTCACCACGGCGCTGGCGATGATCGGATACGTGGTCTTGATCGCCGAGGGCTGGGCGAGCGGTAAGCCGATCGGCTATCGCTACGGACATCTCGACTTCCTCGCCGGCCTTGCAACCATGGGGTTCATCGCGGCCTACCAGGCGAGGCGCGTCCGCGCCCTGGGGCGGTTGATCGACGAGGGGCCGGAGGCCTGACCGGACATCGTTCTTTGCTGACTCGTGTCGTTTGTATGTTCCCAGGGCGTTGCACCGGGCTGATATGTTACGGCCCCTGCGGGGCGAATCCAAACAGCGCAACTTCAAAACTGGCGCGTCGGGTTGGTGTGGGCACGACCGTGGCCCCGGTAGTTTATTTCCTGCCGCTCGCCTTAACGGTGCGCCGGTGTTGGCCACATAGAGCCGCGAATTGGCCAGCCGCACATGAATGCGGTCGTCATCGGTGGACCGTTGTCCAGAATCGCGTCCGCCCCGTTCTGCACGAGTTCGAGGATCTGGCGATATTCATAGCCGCCCGCCAGCACAGTCTGCTCGATGCCAAAGTGCTCGCTGATGTCGGCTGGACACTCGCTGTAGGCCCGGATCCTGCGCTCATTCAGTTGAATGACCTTGTCCTTCATCGTGAAACACTCGCTGGGTAATCTCTCTGAAGCAAGTGTCCGGTAGCGCCGTGCTGGGTCGCTTGCACACCCTGGCAATCCTCACGCCGGGCGATTCAAACTTGAGGGCGACCTCTGGTGTGCTGCGCGCATTGGTCCTGCCATGGCGAGCTCGTGCTTTGAGGTCGGCAGGTCGGCCCCAGCTTACGTGCGTCATGAGCCCCAAACGGATCGAAGCTTCAGTCGCCCACTCTCGACTTCGATAGCGGCGCCCTCACGATCTCACCAGGCTCGGCAACGGATGGACTCGTCGTCGAGAACTCCCATTTCGACGTTTCGCGCCAAGGCAATCTGCCCGGAGTTCGAGGCTGCATTAGTTGACTGGCGAGGTGTTCGGCAACGGGTAAAGATAGGCACCTTCAATGCTCATGCCCCCGAGGTAGCTCCCCTTGTAGTTTATGGCCAAACTCCCCGGATAGCGCTGGTGCACTTCCATCACGGCACGGGCCAGCGGATTGTCGCCCTGGATCAATTTCACCTGGAAGGGGTCAAAGTACGGAGTCCGCATCTCCTTGACCCGCCGAAGGACCTCCTTGTATCCCCGATCGACATTCGAATCATCGATTCCCTCGGCCGCGATGTAGAGGAACCATTTGCCACTTTCAGCGGGTTTGAGCCAGAACGCTAATTTAACGGGTCGGGTTTCGCTGATTCGGTCGATCAGGTCCCTTCCAGCATCCTTCTCGGCTTCTTCGATCACCAATGTACCCTGATCCATGGTAATACCCCGTTCGCGGTCTCTGTGACGGCCTCGTAAAGTTTGCGGGCCTCGGGCTCAGTCCATTGTTGGTAGCGGGCCAACTCGGTCCAGTTCTTGACGATCAGCCAGTTCGCGCCCAAGTTCGAGTTTGCGGAGATGTCAAGGCCACACGTCACCTCGAGGTTCGCGGCCTTGATTAGCGTTTCGAGATCATGCGTCCAGCATTTCTCCAGGAACTTCTTGTCCTGGAATATGACGCCGGTCCGTTCGACGAATGCGAGCACGCACGCTTTGAGTCCGCATTCGACAGCATAACCCGCCAGGTAATAAGCACCGGACCACCGGGTTTCCTTCAGGAGCGCCGCCGCATCAAGCACGCGATCCTCGGCGAGTCTGCGCAATTCTGCCCGGTTCACCGCGCTGGCTCCAGATTCGACGAAGATCTCTCCTCACGATTCTACTTGGCGACATGTTGCCGGACAATCCAGGAGGATGTCGCCCGTCGACTGGTAAGGGCTGCGCGTCACGCACGGGGAGAGGCTCGATCATGCTGCTCTCGCTGGACGTGGGGCCGGTCGCGACGCCTCGCGGGCAAGTCGTGCGTGGGTCGTTCGGGTTAGCTCACGCCCCCGAGGTGGATTTGCTGACGACGACGTAGTAAAGGTCCGTCGCCACCTCGAACTGGTCCTTCTTGAGCGACGTCTTCGTGTGTTGCCAGTCCGTCGTCGGTTGAATCACCTGCCAGTTGTCCTTGGGTCCGATGCGCACCGGCATCGCAAACGACGTCTCGTCGGCCTTCCAGCGATAGAAGACCATGCCCTTGGGCTCGTCAAACTTCAACTCCAGGACGGGAATCGCACCATGGCGCAGGTATTGGTCAAATATCGGCGTCAGGTCCTTTCCGGTCTCTCGGTTGAAGTACTGCACAATGTCCTCCGTCATGATGTTCTTGTGCTTGAAGCGCTCGTGCAAGCCTCGCAAGAGCGCCCACCAGCGCTTGTCGTCGTCGACCACGCTTCGCAATGTGTTCAGGAACAAGGCACCCTTGAAGTACTGATCCGACGGTGGCGAGGCGTTCTCGCCGCGGCTGCCGACGATGGGTCTCGTGTTCCGCACTTTCGACTTGTACCCGTTGACGTATTTCAGGGCGTCCTGGCGACCGTACATGTATTCCACGTACAGACACTCGAGATACGTCGTCCAGCCCTCCTGGATCCACATGTCGGACCTGTCGGCCGCGCTGATGCTGTTGCCGAACCACTCGTGAGCGCTTTCGTGAATGATGATGAAGTCGAATCGTGGGCTGATCCCCACGCCCGTCCAGTCGCGCCCCAGGTAGCCGTTTGCATACCGGTTTCCGTAGGTGACCGCGGTCTGATGCTCCATCCCGGCGTACGGCACTTCGATCAGCTTGTAGCCGTCGTTCTTGAATGGGTACTCGCCGAAGTAGTGCTGAAAGGCTTCGAGCATCCCCTTGGCCTGCGCAAACTGCTTCTTGGCCTTTTCCAGGTTTTCCGGCAGCGTGTAGAAATCGAGCGTGAGGTCGCCCAGACTGTCGGCGAAATGAACATAGTGGCCGATGTTCAGCGACACACAGTAATTGTTGATCGGATAGTTCACGCGCCAGTGCCAGCGCGTGCTGCCGTCACCGAGGTCCTTCTTGCCGATGAGCCTCCCGTTGGAAACGTCCACGAGCCCGCTGGGAATCGTGACGCTGAGCTCCATCGACTCAACCTCGTCGCGCCACTGGTCCTTGTTGGGCCACCAGGCGCTGGCGCCTTGCATCTCGCAGGACGTGAAGATCCAGGGGCGGCCTGCCGGGTCCTTCCGGAATACGATGCCGCCGCGCCCCCCCGTCGAGCCCGGCTTCCCCGAGTAGTAGAAGTCGATGGAATAGACCCGACCCGCCTTCAACGTCTCGGGAAAAACGACGAAGACGGCACCGAATTCCCTCTCGAACTTGAGCAAGACGTCGCCGAAGAGGATCTTGTCCACACCGAGTGCCGCCTGCAGGTCGAGCTGGATCCTGGCGTCGTCCTTGAGCATGCGGAAGCGGATCGTATTCTTGCCGCTGATCGCCTGCTTGACCGGATCGACGCGCACGTCGAGGTGATAGTAGAGCAAGTCGTTGTTGGCCCGAAAAGGGCCGTACTCACCGCGCAGCAAGGTTGCCCGCGCCGGCTTGGCCTGCGGCGCTCCCTTGCCCGCCGCCGCCTGCGGCGCTCCCTTGCCCGCCGCCGCCCGCGGCGTTTGTGCGGACGCCGGCACGGACCAAGCCACGAGCACAGCAACAACGATCGGCCATCCGCGCGAGGCTGGCGCTGCGTTCAGGAACATCGTGCGTGGCATCTCGTTATTCCCCTTCTGCATTGCCGATTGACCGACCGGTACTCCGCTGTCAGGACGATCGCGGCAGGAACGAAATGACCCTGCCGGCTGCTCGGTTCCGGGCGGTCGGTGGCGTTTCTCGCCCTCTCGGAGGACATGGCAGAATCGCTGCCGCGCGAGGGCTGTCTGGTAGCCCCGGTTCACCGCGCTGGCTCCAGATTCGACGAAGACCTCTTATTCAGATTGTAATCGACGACATCCCGTCGGACCACGGTTCGCGGCCTCCCGTCCGTGATTTTGCAAAAAGGGGCAGGCACCGTGTGCGAAGCACCCTCTGGGCCGTTCCGGCAACGGTTCCTGAGCCCTTTTCCCACGCGAAGAGAATACACACACAGCGTGTTTTCCAGCGTCATTAGCGTCATCTAGCGTCATGGCGTCGCCGGGATTTGGGCTGCGTCCGGGTCTCCGTTCATCAGCTCGTGGGAGCAACTCTCTATGCCACTCACATTTACGTGTGGCGACTCTTCGGTAGTCGGAGGTTTTGTGCTCGTGATGGAAACGAGACGCTTTTCGCCGGTTCTGTGGAAAATCATGGAGACGCCATGGATGCGGATTTTGGGGGCGATGCCTTGTCAGGATGAAGGCGGAAAGATGAAGGATGAATCAGATAGGTGAACATCGGTGGGAAATCGTCGTTGGACAAACGCGGGGGGTAGTCC
>JBIOJM010000267.1:0-14365 GCA_044450785.1 Isosphaerales bacterium | reverse complement strand
GCAGGGTAACCAAGACGTCCCAACTTAACAATAGGACATGCACTTATCTATAATCCCCATAGCCTCCAAAATAACGAAAAGATGTGTGTAACGACGAGGGCGTTGCCCTGGGCTGATATGTTACGGCCCCTACGGGGCGAAGACGCAAATGCGCAACTTCAAAGCTTGCGCGTCGGGTCAGTATGCTCGACTTGCCCCGCAGGGGCCACTTCTTCCGGGCGAAGTGCCGGAAAAAGCGTAGGACTTGATAATCTGGGATTCCAGCGAGGGAGAACGAAACGATGCACCTGGCCCTGAACTTTCAGAGAGTCGACCCGGCGCGAGGTGGCGCCGAAACGTATGTCGCCGATCTGTGCCGGTACTTGGTCCAGGCCGGTCATTGCGTCGACCTCTACGCCGAAAGCTGGGCCGACGGCTGTCTTCCCCCGCAAGCCAACCTCGTGAAAGTCGCCTCGCGGGGGAAGAACAAGCTGGAGCGCATCCTGAGCTTCGCCCGCAATTCCGAGTCGGCGCTCCGCGAGGCGCATCACGACTGTTCAGTCGGCTTCGTCAACACGTGGGCTCACGATGTGATCATCCCCCAGGGGGGCGTTCACCGCGGTAGCCTTACGGCCAACGCCCAGCGTTTCCCCACCCCTCTGCGGCAGCTTTATCTACTGGCCAAGACGGCCAATCCCAAGCATTGGATCTACCAGTCGATCGAGCGCAGGCAATACGATCCGGAACGACGGGCGCGGGTGGTCGCGGTCAGCGACATGGTCAAGCGGCACATCGAGGAGTTTCATCACGTGCCGCGCCAGCAGATCCGTGTGGTGCCCAACGCGATCGATTCCACGCGGCTCATGGTCTCGCAGCCGGGCGCGGTCCGCTGCGCCTTCCGCAATCGACTGGGACTGGAGCCCGGCGACCTGGTCGGTCTTTTCGCCGGCCACAACTTCGCGCTCAAGGGGCTCGAGCCGCTCCTGGCGGCTCTTGGTGTCCGCCGGCAGCGGCGGAACGGCAGCCGCCCCATTCATCTCCTGGTCTGCGGCGGCGGCGAACCGGCCGCCTACCGCCGGCTGGCAACCCGGCTCGGTCTCGAGGACGCGGTCCACTTCCTCGGTTTCCATCCGGAAGTCGAAGCCTGCTACTGGTCGAGCGACTTCTTCGTTCAGCCCACCTACTACGACCCCTGCTCGCTTGTTGTGATGGAGGCCCTCGTCTGCGGCCTTCCGGTGATCACGACCGCACAGAATGGGGCCAGCGAGCTGATGGTCGACGGCCGTGAAGGATACATCCTGACCACTCCCAACGCCCAAGGCGAGCTGGTCGCCGCGCTCGACCACATGACCGACGACGCGGCGCGGCGCGCGATGTCGGACCATGCGTCGCGGCTGGGCCGAATGCAAACATTCGATCAGCACGTCGCGCGGCTGATTGCGATCTTCGAGGAGGTCGCGGCGTCCAGGCGGTGGCGCGCGCCTCTCTCATCCAAACAGAGGTCGAGGCAGGCCGCGCCTCACTTCGATCGATCCAAGAAATCAAGGCGCTGGAAGACGTAAGGCGCCCGGCGGATGGAAATGCGCCGTAGGACGGATTGGCAATCCGTCCCACAAACACTGCGTGCTGGGTATGTTTCCATCCACCGGTCGCCTAGAGACGAGCAGTGACGTACCAGCCAGGAGGGCTCAATGATGCAGGCCATACTGTTGGCGGGAGGAAAGGGGACGCGGCTGCGGCCTTACACGCACGTGCTCCCCAAGCCGCTCATGCCGCTGGGCGACGACGATCCGATGCCCATCATCGAGGTCGTCCTGCGCCAGCTCGGCCGGTTCGGCTTTCGTCACGTGACCATCATCACCGGCTACCTGACCGAGCTGATCGAGGCATTTTGCGGCGACGGCCGGAGGTTCGGCACCCACCTCTCGTATCGCCGCGAGCCGACGCCGCTGGGGACCGCGGGAGGCCTCACGCTGCTCGACCGCCCGAGCCAGCCCGTGCTCGTCATCAACGGCGACATCCTGACCACGCTCGACTATGCCGAGATGTACGCCTTCCACTGCCGGCGTGGGGCGGCGGCCACGATCGCCTCCTATCCCCGCCAGGTGAAGATCGACTTCGGCGTGCTGCTCTTCGACGACGATCCCCACATCTTGACAGGATATCAGGAAAAGCCAGAGTACTCGTTCGAGGTGAGCATGGGAGTGTACGTCCTCGACCCCCTCGCCTGGAGCTACCTCACCCCGGACCAGCCGCTGCCAATGCCGGATCTTCTGGAATCGATGCGTCACCGCGGCCACGATATCCACTGTTACCGCCAGGAGTGCTACTGGCTCGATATCGGCCGCCACGACGACTACGACACAGCCAATGAAATCTTCGAGGCTCGCCGCGGCGCGTTCCTGGGGACCCCCGCCTCGAGGAGACTCTTGATCGGGCGCGACCAGTGAACGAGCTCTTCATGGCCAATTCCCTCGGAACCATCGCGCTGGCTGTGCTGGGCGCGTACCTGGCCGGGTCGATCCCGTTCGGCTACCTGATCACCTACTGGGTCAAGGGAATCGACATCCGCACCGCCGGCTCGGGAAACCTGGGCGCGACGAACGTCGGGCGCACCCTGGGGTTTCGCTACTTCCTGCTCGTCTTGACGCTTGACCTGCTCAAGGGGTTTCTGCCCACGATCGGGTTCCCGAGAATCGCGAACAGCCTCGCCGGCTCGCCTTCCCCCGACTTGCCGGTCCTGGTCGCGCTGGCGGCGATCCTTGGTCACACGTTTCCGGTCTATCTCAAATTCCGAGGGGGCAAGGGAGTCGCGACCAGCCTGGGCGGAGTCCTTGCTCTCGACCCGATCTCCTGTGCCGTCGCGGTGGCGGCCTTCTTCGTCCTTTTGGTGGTGACTCGTTACGTATCCCTTTCGTCGCTGGGAGGCGGGTTGGCCTTCGTCGTGTGCCACTTCCTCCGCGACCCTCCACCCTTTAGCCGCGAGCATATCGCAATGAGCCTGTTCTCGATCGCCGTCATGGCCCTGCTGCTCAACCGGCATCGGGGAAACCTTGCCCGAATCTGGGCAGGCACTGAGAGGCGGGTCTACTTTCGCCGGGGTGGCTCGGAATCCGACCGCCCGGCTCAGCCGAGCGGCAAGATCGTCGTTCCGCTGGTCGCCTGTCTGGTCCTGCTCTCGTTGGGCTTGATCGGAGGAATCCGGCTCTACCGGCGGGTGACCGAGCCGATCGAGGCGAACGCCGGCCCCTGGATGCTGCGCGAGACCGACCGTGTGACGACCGGGCAGCAGCGAGTCGATCGCGTCGCGTTCGCCGCGGCCGGGAGCCGGCTCGCCGTGACCTGTCCGCGCTACGACCGCCTGGTCGTCTACCGCGTCGAGCCGCGGGGAAAGCTGATTCTCGTCAGGGAAATTGAGCTCGAGGGGCGCCCCGTCGCCCTGGCCGCGTTCGGCGATCGATTCGTCGTCCTCGAGCGTCCCTCCGGTGACCGGAGACACGTCGAGCCGGGCTGGTGGGAGGCTTTCGACCTGGACGGCAATCGCATAGGCGGGCGAAACCTGGCCGGGTTCTACCCAGACGACATGGCTGTTTCACCGGACGGAAAGTTCCTGCTGCTGCTCAGCTCGGGCCGGGCCGAGGGAGACCCGAAGAAACCCTCGCCGGCCCTCGAAATCGTCGCCGCCGATTTGAGCGCGGGCTCGGGCCGCTTGGTCGGTCGCCTCGACTTCGATGAGGCCGACGATCCGACGCGGCTCACTCTGTCCGCCACCGGTCGATGTGCTGCGGTCTTGCTGCCGAAGACCAACCAGACCATGGCGATCGACCTGTCGGAACCCGCGTCTCCTCGCCTGATCGGCCGGACCAAGACCTCCGGCACCGAACTTCCTTATGTCTCGCAATCCCCGGATGCCGACTGGATCATGATGCCGGTCGCCTCGCAATCCGAAGCCACGGTGATCGAGCCGCCCCGGACCGAAAGCGAGCCGGCGACCGGCACCGTGGCCTCGCCGGCCGGTCGCGTCCGGTACCTCGCCTGTACCCGGCACCGGGATTCCGTCCTGGAGCTGTTTGAAACCGCGCCCTTTTACTCGCTGGGACGCATTCCCCTCATGGGACCGTTCAACCTCGGCCGGACGCGGCCCACGGGCCTTGCGTACTCGCCGCGCCGCGGTTTGCTCGCCGTTGGCACCCGGTCCGGCTCAATCCATCTGATCGAGCTCGTCCCGCGAGTGACGTCGAAAGACGCTCCGTCAGGACGAATCGCCGGCATTCCCCACGACGTCCCCGTCCGCTGATACCAGCCTCGAGCAACACCCGGCCGCAACCCGTCGACTGGCAGGCCCGCCCACGGCGGGTTATGCTGAGAATGCGTTCCACATCCGCCAAACACCGCTCCCAGAGAAGCGGGCGCGGCGCGAATCGTCCCACTGTGATGAGGACAGGAGACCATGCCTCCGGACCAGAAAAAGACATCGCCGGCTCTCGGCCCTCGCTACTGCCCGAAATGCAGGCTTGCGGAACGGGACGATTTCGCGGCCCCTCTCTGTCGGGAGTGTGGCGGATCTCTGATTCCGCAGGGCTACTGCCCGGTCTGTGAAGATCGCTGGCTTCTGGGAGTCGGGGCGCTGTGTCCCAAGCACGACGTCGTTCTCGAAGCCGCCCCTCCAATCTCGAGCGAGCCGATCACGTCCGGCCGCTCCACTTCCTGGGTCACCGTGACGGTGTTCCCGAATAGCCTGGCCGCCGCGGTGCCCCGTGCTCGACTCGAGGCCGAGGGCATCCCCACGTTCCTGGACGGGGAACGGATGGGAGCCCTGGGATTTACGACTTGGCAACCCGCCAGCGTGAAGCTCCAGGTTCCGGCAAACCGGGTGGCGGACGCACGCATCATCCTGTCCCAGAGCTGGTCGCTGCCCAGCGACGAGAAAGCCGACTTCGAAGACCTCGTCTGATGCTCGTCCTCGAGAGCCCTTCGCTCCGTCTTTGTTTGATTCGCGTGGCCGCGGCCCCTTTGATCGAGATCCTCAGGCTGCGCGGGCTGATCGGCATCGGCCCGGCCGAACCACCACAAGGAGACGCGCGATGACGATGACCCGGTCGAGGCCGCTGCCCCTGCTGGACGACGTTGCCCCACCCTCTCGTTACGATTCACAGTCGGAGCACGACGCCGGCTTCGGCGCCCTTGAGACGTCCCGCGGCCGCCTGCCGCTGGCGGCGATGGACGTGACGGGCCGGATCGACGGCCTGTTGTCGCACGTGACGGTCCGCCAGACGTTCGTGAACGCGACCGGCGAGCCGCTCGAGGCGACCTACATCTTCCCGCTGCCCGACCGAGGCGCGGTCACCGATTTCCGCATGGAGGTTGCCGGGCGCGTGGTCGAGGGCGTGCTAGAGGAGCGCGGTCAGGCGCGGCGCGAGTATTCCCAGGCCTTGCGCCAGGGACACCGGGCGTCGATCGCCGAGGAGGAGCGGCCGGGGGTCTTCACGTTGCGTGTCGGCAACCTGATGCCCGGCGATGTCGCGAGCATCGAGCTCACGATGGTCGGGGTCTTGCCCTACAGCGACGGCGAGGTCACGTTCCGCTTCCCACTGGTGGTTGCGCCCCGTTACATACCCGGTATTCCTCTGAGCGGGGCGTCGGTCGGCGACGGCACCGCCGTCGATACGAACGCCGTGCCCGACGCCTCGCGGATCTCGCCGCCCGTCTTGCTTCCCGGCTTCCCCAATCCGGTGCGGCTCTCGCTGGCGATCGACCTCTACGAGTCGGCCGCCCCGGCCGACGACCTGCGCGTCAGCCTGTTCACGGTCTGGGGGGAAGAGCGGGGGGGCATGCGCCGATTGATTCTCCAGCCGGGCGAGCGGCTCGACCGCGACTTCATCCTACGGTTCCGGCTCGGGGGCGACTCCGTACGGACGTCGCTCTCGCTCCATCCCGACACCGGTGAGAGTGGCGAGGGAACGTTCGCGCTGACAGTGGTGCCACCGCTGTTGGGAGAAGCCATGTCGCGCCCCCGCGATGTGGTCTTCGTGCTGGATCGCTCCGGCAGCATGGCCGGCTGGAAAATGGTGGCGGCTCGCCGGGCGATGGCCCGCATGATCGACACCCTGAACGAATCGGATCGATTCACCGTGTTTGCCTTTGACGATCGGATCGAGACGCCGCAATGGGGTGGCCAAGACGGACTCTCGCAACTGATCGCGGCGTCCGACCACGACCGCTTCAAGGCCGTCGAGTTCCTGGCGAAGCTGGAATCGCGCGGCGGCACCGAGATCGCCCAGCCTCTCGACCAGGCAGTCGGGCTGCTCGCCGAAGCCGGCGCGAAGCGCGACCACGATCGCGACCGCATCATTTTCCTGGTCACCGACGGACAGGTCGGCAATGAGGACCAGGTGCTCAAAGTGCTCGGCGTGCGCCTCGAGGGAATCCGGGTGTTCACGCTCGGGATTGACCAGGCGGTCAATGAAGGGTTCCTGCGCCGGCTGGCCGAGCTGGGGCAGGGGGGCGGCTCGTGCGAGCTGGTCGAGTCGGAGCAGAGGCTCGACGCCGTGATGGACTCGGTCCACCGCCGGATCGGCACGCCGGTCGTGACCGACGTGCGTTTGGAGCCGGCCGCGGGAGGGTTCGAGGTCGTCGCTGATACGCAGGTACCCGATCGGCTGCCGTGTCTCTTCGCGGGCTCGCCGCTCTTGCTCCTGGGGCGCTACCGAGGGCGCCCGCATGGGCCGGTGGAGGTGCGAGGCAACACCCCGGGCGGCACGGCTTGGCACGAAGCGCTTGTTCCAAACTTCCGTGATAATCCCGCGATCGCCTCGGCATGGGCGCGCGGCCAGGTGCGCCAGCTCGAGGACCGCTACGCAGCGGGCCAGTGCGATCGCTCAGTTCTCGAACAGACCATCATCGCGACCTCCCTGCGGTTCGGCGTCCTGTGCCGGTTCACGGCCTATGTGGCCGTCGACCGTTCCGCGGTGGTCAACGAGGGGGGTGAGGTGCACAAGATCACGCAGCCGGTGGAGATGCCGGCGGGGTGGGGCGAGGATGCGACCACAACTGGCTACGTAGGTTTCTGCGCGCCCGAATCTGCTATGCACCCTGATGTGTGCCTCTGGACGATGACTGGGTCATCGGCGTCTCCTCCGAGCACGTTTCGAGGTCTCGCGTTGCGTGATCTGATGTCCAAGCCCGATATGAGCCCTCCTTCTCAATCGGCTCCATCGGCCGCTCGGCTCTCTCGCCGGCCTTCGCCCACGTCGCCCACGCCTCCCCCCTCGACTCCGGAAGACCTGTTGCGCCAGGAGGGATTCACGCTGCTCGAGGAGATCGGTCAGGACGAGCACGGCACGTTGTACAATGGTCGTGATCAGCGCGGGCGATTGGTCTCGGTCCGGGTGTTGAAGAACCCGGTCAACGTCGCCGGGTCCGCCGCCTTCGCGAAGCTTCAGAAGGAGCTGAAGGGGCTCAAGCATCCGGCGATCGTGCCGATCCTGCGGTTGATCGGTGACGCTCGCTCGGGCCTGGTGATCGCCATCGTCAGCGAGTACGTCGCGGGCCCGAGCCTGACCCGGTGGATCAGCCAGTCCGGGCTACCCGATCCGCGGGAAGCGGTGCGTCTCGTGCTGGTCCTGGCGGAGGCGCTCGAATATGGGGGCCGGCAGAACATGATCCATGGCAACCTCATGGCCGACAACATCTGGATCGCGGACGACGGCAAGCCGCGCATCACCGGTTTCGGGCTGGCGCGCCTCGATTGCAGGCCAGCCGTTTCCACCGAACGCGACCGCGCGTTCGTCGCCCCCGAGCTGCTCGCGGGGAGCCCCGCGCAACCGACGGCCCAGACGGACATCTACAGCCTTGGGGCCGTTTTCTACCGGCTGCTGACCGGTGTGCTGCCCGACCGGGACCAGGGCAGCCGCCATCCCCGGCCGCCGCGAGCGATCAATCCTCAGGTCCCGGCCGACCTCGAGACGCTCTGCCTCAAGGCGATGAACGCCGACCCCGCCGCGCGATACGCCTCGGCAGGCGAGCTCGCCGGCGACCTGCGCAAGGTCCTCGGCGTCAAGCGGCCCGGCCTGTTGGGCCGTATCATCGGCACGTCGAAGCCCAAGCCTCGAACGCCGCCGCCCGGGGCGGAAGGGCGCGAGGATTTCTGGAAGTGAGTCGGGGCGCTATGGTTCCAAAGCCACTCCACATCTGACCTTCCTCGGTATAATGAGAAATTGTGGCTCGACGCCGTCGAGATTGAGAGGAGGAATCATGTCCATAATCGCACCGGCACAAACCAGGTCATTCCCACCGCCCCCGATCTACCGCTTGACCGTCGACGAATACGAGCGATTGGCACGAGCTGGAGTGCTTGACGATCCCCGGGTTGAGCTCATCGATGGCTATCTGGTGAAGAAGATGGCAAGAAATCCGCCGCATATCTGGGTTACCCGGACGATCATCGACATTCTGGCCCGGTTGTTGCCATCGGGCTGGTCGTGGCGAAAGGAAGACCCGGTGCGGATTCCGAATTTCGACGAGCCAGAGCCGGACGTGGCGGTTGTCCGAGGCTCACCTGATGATTACCGGGACCGGATTCCGGAGCCCGGCGACGTCGCGCTCGTCGTTGAGGTCGCCGAGACGACCCTGGACCGCGATCAAGGCAAGAAGTGGGATGCGTACGCGCATGGCCGCATCCCGGTGTACTGGATCGTCGACCTGGTCCATCGCCGGGTCGAGGTCCACACCGACCCAGGTCCAGGCGGCTACAAGTCGTGCCAGGTTTTCGCTTCCGGCCAAGAGATCCCCGTGATCATCGACGGCGTCGAGGCCGGCCGGATCGCCGTGGCCGACATTCTTCCGTAAAGATCCAACGGATCGATGCCCTTTTCACGTATTCTGAGATAGGGCGTTTCGTTTTCGAACGCCCGCGCTGAATTCATTCCACGCCATTCAATCATTCTGGGATGGGAGTGAACACATGGCCGCACATCTTGGCCGGTTGACGGCGCCGCTGCGCTTCGCGCTGGGCCTGGGCTTGCTGGCTTTCGGGCTCACCGCGGCCGGCTGCGATGCGGTACAAGAGGATCGCACGATCGAGTTCTCCGCCGACGCCGGCTCCGTCGGCTTCCAGCACGGCGATCAGGGGGTCTTCGTCGCGGACAAGGACGGCGGCGGGCTCAAGAAGGTGTTTCAGCCGGGTGCCGACGTCCTGGCTACCAGCACCCCGCTGTGGTCGCCGAAGGGGCGCCGGCTGGTCTTCACCACGGCCCGCGCGGCTGACGGCGATCCGGCGGCTTCGACTCAGGCACAGGCGCAGGTCCGGGGCCTGTTGCGCGGCGGAGCCGACCCCGATCCGGCCGGCGACCTCTTCTTCGGGGTTCCCATCGTTTACACCTGCTGGCTGCGGGACGAGGCGGCGGGCGAGCCGCCGGTGAAGCTGTTCGAGGCGAAATGCGACCACGCCGGCTATGTGGCCGCAAACCTCGCCGTGCGCTGGCACCCCCAGGGCGATCGGATCCTTCATGTCGACGCTGTTTCGAGCGGGCGCCACGCCCTCTTTGCTTACGACTTGAAGACGAAAGCCTCGCGGCGGATCTTCCCCCACGACGCCTCCGCGCTCATCTTCGACTGGTCGCCCGACGGCAAACACCTTGCGTGCGTGCTGAGCAGCACGGGCACGGGCTCGGACCGCGACGGCCTCTGGATCGGTCAGCCGGACGGAGACCCCTCGGCATGGTGGCACGTGCCGGGCTCGAACGAGCTGGCGGAGGCGGATCTCGGGTCCCTGCTGGAGCAGCTCCGCGCAACCCGCCCGGCCTGGACTGCCGACGGTGCGTCGTTCGCCTTCGTCACCCATCGCGCGCGGGCCTCTCAGAGTGACCCCGGTGAGTCACGGCTCTGGATTGGCACGCTCGCCGGCCGCCGAATCGAGCAAGTGGCTCGGGAGACGGCCCGGCTCCAGGACCTGCACTGGTCGCCGCGCGGCGACAAGCTTGGCCTCGTGCGCAGCGCGACGGAGCCCACGCCGTTCCTGGCAGCGGCGCCGGCGCCGGCACCGGCCGTGAGAGCGATGCCCGCAGTCGCTTCAAACCCGCCTTCGACCCTCCATGTCTGGAGCCGAGGCGGTGGTCTCTCGGGCCCGCTCAATACCAGGCTGGTGCGCCGGTTCGCGGGCTGGTGCGCCGCCGGGGACCATCTGGCGTACGTCGTCCCGGACGACGTCCTCGGGGCCGAGAATCCGCTCTGGTCGTTCTTGCTGATCCCGGATCCGCTGTCCCGTGACGCCGTCGTGATCACCGCCGGCGATGGAAGCGCGGAGGGGAAGCGCGGTGGGAAGCCGGCGTTCTCCGGGCTCCGCGTCACGTTCCCGCACTGGTCGCCGTCGTCGAACGAAGAGGTGCTCTCTCTCTGGTGCACTTTCAGCCCGTCGCACCGCTCGGTGCTCTCCCGGTTCCTGGGGGGCGGGCTGCGGTCGGGTGACCCGGCGGCGCTCCTCGACGCGCGGACCCGCTCGCTTTCCTGGATGGCCGTCAGCCCACTGGAAGAGGCGCAGATCGGCCATTACCTCCAGCTCAAAGGCGAGTACCTCGCGGCGTCGCAGCGATACGAGCGAGCCGAGGCCGCCCCGCCGACAAACCCCGGTGCGAAGGTTGCCTCGACCCCGGAACCGGAGTTGAAGAATCCGACCGAGTGGCTCAGCCGACTGTTCTCGCCTCGTGGAATTGCGGTCTTCCAGTTCCACTGTCTGACAAAGCTCGGACGGCATGAGGAGGCGAAGGCCAAGCTGGACCAGTTCCGGCGCTCCTACCCGCCTCACCTTCCCACGGGGCCGCCCCCAAGTGGCGCGACGACCTCGGATGGCTCCGGCTTTCCCTTCGATCAGCCCTGGTTTCGCGATGCGATGCGGCCGGGCGGGCTCTGTGCACGGCTGCTAGAAGACCTGTACATCGCCGAGGTCTTGCTCAGCCTGGATGCAAGCGAGGATGCACGGGCTTATTTCCGAGCGGTTGTTGATTCCCGCTCGGGCGAGTCGGACGCCGCGCGGCTCAGCGCGGCCGTGGTCCTGTCTCAGATCCTGTTACTCGAGGGGAAGCACGACCTGTACGCGGAGCTGGCCACCGAAAGCTTGGCCCCGGCCCTCCTGAAACTGCGCCGTTCGCTGCCCGCGACGCAACCGTCCTCCGACCCGCTCGATCTGAGCCGCCACCTCTCTGATTTCGTCGGCGGTCTGGCCTTGCTGCCGCTCGCATCCAAGACCTTCCTCTCCGGGCTCTCGGACACTCGGCTCAAGTCGACGGCCGAGCGGTGGGAAACGCTACGAGGCGAAGCCAACGACGACCTCGGCCGCCTGGCTGCCGACCTCGTCCTGGAGGCAACCTACCGGCAGCTCGGCCAGGAGCCAAAGCGGCGGCAGGCGGCAGAACGGCTCGAGCACAACCCGGCGCGGACGGCCATGGGCCCGGACCGGACGCGCGGCGCCGCTGACGAGCTGATCGAGTCCGTCCGCGGCTTTGTCTCCGGCGCGGCGTTCCGGAATGCCGGCGGTAGGCAATAGGCGAAAGGCTGCTTTCTTTTGGAGTCCTGCCTTCAGGCGGAATCCGGGTTTCATGAAACTGCCTGAAGGCGTGACTCCAACAAAAACCGCCGCCGTTTCGGCGTTGGCTCGCTCGTCAATGAAGACAGCGTGACCGCGTGCGCGATACAAGCCCAACTTTTCCTCTTCCAGTTCAAGAGAACGGGTGAACCCGATTTGTATTTTTGATTTCCCAAAAACCAATCTTGCAAATACTAAAACTAACTATTAGACTATCCTTCGACAAAGATGATTGATTTCGTCACAGGAGCCGTTTCATGCTCGTTCGCCGCAAACAATGGGGCCGGATCGCCGGATTCACCCTGATCGAATTGCTGGTCGTCATTGCGATCATCGCCGTCTTGATCGCGCTTCTGCTGCCCGCCGTCCAGTCGGCGCGCGAAGCGGCCAGGCGAGCTCAATGTACCAACAACCTGAAGCAGATCGGTCTGGCCATCGCCAACTACGAATCCAGCCTCGGCTGCATCGTCTCGGGATACATCAGCTCGACCGTGCCGCTGGCTCAGCTCGGCGTGCCCGGATACAACCCGGATCCGCAGACGGGCGACAACGGGCCGGGCTGGGGCTGGTTGGCCCTGCTGCTGCCGTATATCGAGCAAGGCCCTCTCTATAACGCGATCAACGTGAACTTGCCGACCTGGGTGCCTCACAATAGCACGGTCGTGTTGATTCAGATCAGCGTCTACAACTGCCCGTCCGCGAACAACCCGACGCCGACGGTCTCGATGGTCGACGCCAACCTGAACCTGTTGCCCGTGGCCAGTCAGTACTTCGCCCGCGCCGACTACGTCTACAACGTCGGCTGGAACGACTCGGGCATGCCGGTAACCGTCAACTATGACAACACGGTCACGGGATGCAACGGGCCGTTCTACCGCAACAGCCATATCACCTACGCCGGCGTGACTGACGGCCTGAGCAACACGGTCGTCGCGGGCGAGCGGACGCCGTACCTCTCGGACGCCACCTGGGTGGGCATCATCCCCGGCTACCGGCACTTCGCCTACAACGCCTTCGCCAGCTTGGGCACGGGAGGCCTGGGCGTCAACTACGACTATGCCAACGCCATCCTCGCGGCCCACAGCGGCCCCTCGCTCTACGAAGACCCGGTGGTTATCCATCCGCCCAACAGTCCGTTGGGGCACACCGACGAGATGTACTCGCTGCATCCCGGCGGTGCGAACGTCCTGATGGGAGACGGCTCCGTCCGGTTCATCAAGCAATCGATCAACTTGCTGACGTGGGCCGCCCTCAGTAGCCGCAGTAACGGGGAGGTCATCAGTGCAGACACTTATTGAGGTGGAGTCGTCGGCGAAGCCCGTGAGCCGATCTGGAGGTCGCGGACCCCGAAAAACCTTGCTCCTGGCGCTGTTGCTGACGCTCGCCGGCTGCGGCGAACCTTCGGTCCGTGAGCTCAAGAATCGCCGTGAGCTCGAGGCTTTGCTGACCGCCATCTCGCTCAAGAACAAGAAAGAGCTGGACAAGGACGTCAAGCGGATCGACGACCGCCACGCCTCGGGCGAGCTCTCCGACGACGGCTACAAGGACTTGCAGGAGATCGCCAAGAAGGCCCAGGCCGGCGACTGGGGCGGGGCCGAGAAACAGGCCTACGAACTTCGCGAGTCGAAGCCCTACTTCAAGTGACCCGACAAGGGCTCGTCCTCCCATGAAGAAGCTGATCCAATCGTCAGCCCTGATCGCCGTCGTCGCCCTCTCCGCGGCTTGGGCGGGCTGGAAGCTCCACGGCCAGCGCCCAACCCGGCCCGTCGCGGGGTCATTCCACCAGTCGAAGGTCGACGGCTTTGGGCACACCCGGGGCATCGTCCAGGTCGACCTGATGCGGCAGATCATGGCCGAGCAGGCCCGTTCGACCGCGCCGGCCATCGTGCCGGAGAGAGAGCCCGGACACCACGTCCCGAGTCAGGACCACCCCCTGCTCGGCCGCCCGGCACCGGCTCTCGTACTGGAGGACACCCGGGGGAAGACCTGGAATCTGCGTGAAGACGTCTCGGACGGACCGGTTGTGGTCGTCTTCTACCTGGGCGCCACGTGTATGGCCTGCATGACCCACCTGGTCGAGCTGGACGTGGCGATCTCGCGGTTCCACGAGCAGGGCGCGCGGGTGCTGGCGGTCAGCGGAGACGCCCCCGAGTTCTCGCGGGAACGAATTCGCAAGTTCGGTGGTTTTCAGATTCCGCTCTTGAGCGACTCCGACCACGCGACCTCCCTGGCCTACGGCGTTTGGAAGGCGGTCCCGGGCGGGGATAAGGACGACGGGGAGGCGCAGCACGGCACGTTCATCGTTGATCGCGACGGCCTGGTCCGCTGGGCCCATGTCGGCAATCGCCCGTTCACCGACATCGAGGCGTTGCTGACCGAGCTTTCGCACTGCCGTCGTCGAGACCAGCCGGCAATCATCAAGAAAGCCCGCGCCGGCGAGTGGACGGCGGCCGAAAAACAGGTTTACCAGCCTCGCGATCAGCATCCCTATTTCAATTAGGGATTTCCGAGCGATGATGTCTCCTTGATTGCAAGTCAAATCGCTGGTTCGGATAATGCGTGTGCGGGCGCGAGCTCGGGAGATGACCGGCAATCCATCACGGGAACCCGTTGGTCCTCGGCTCAGGTGACGCTTGGGTCGGTCCACCGCGATGAGTCGAATCGCCCCTTAGGATACGAGATTTATTAATTGTCGCATTTGTCCGGAATGGCACGGTAATTCCATAGGGGGAGTTCCTCATCGAACCGGATTTTCATCGTCTCGGGGTATTCATCTGGGTAACCCTCCTTCAGCGGATAGTCACCGGT
>JBIOJM010000266.1:0-14567 GCA_044450785.1 Isosphaerales bacterium | reverse complement strand
CTCCTCCACCAGGAGTGCGGGGCCTCGCTTCGTTGACCGTGAGCCGGCGTCCGTCATATTCCTGCCCGTCCAAACTCTCGATCGCCGCGACGGCCTCGTCGTCATTCGACATTTCAACAAAGCCAAATCCCCGGCTTCGCCCCGTCTCCCGGTCGCTCAAGACCTGTGCGGAGCTCACCGTCCCGTACTGCTCGAATAACTCCTGGAGCTGTGCCGATGAGAGTGTGTACTTGAGGTTTCCCACGTAAAGCCGCTTCGCCATCGCTATCGCCCGATAAAGGCTCTCCACCGACCTGTACGAAAAAAAGACAACCCACAGTGACCAGAGTCCGAATCGTTAAAAAACTATAATCACTCCTCCGTCCTGCATCAACGACAAAATGACGATCACTCCGAAATCGTTCGGGCATCCGACCGATGCTACAATAGTGGGCAGTGGGAACCGGGAGGTGGAATGCGGGCAGTCGGAAGGGGCCTGGAAACCGCTGTTACGGCCCCTTTGGGGCGAAGTTCAAGAAACGCGCGTGCCGGTGTTTGACCATCTCAGACGAAGGCGAGGACCGAAGATCCATGTGTGAATTTAAGCGTCCGAAGGGTGCTGTCTTCATTGGACTCTGGTTCTGCGTGGCTCTGGCCTTCCAGCCTGCCCGCGCGGAGTCGTGGCGCCTTTTGGTTCGAGGAGGAGACGTCGACCTGGGCGAGACACCCGTCGTGGCCGAGGTCGAGGCTGGCCTCGCCGTCGGCTTCTACTTCGCGGTTTCGACCAGCCCGAACGAAAACGTTCCGGCCCAGGTCTTTCAGGAGGGTGATCGACGCTTCCTGGCGACGATTCTGCCCAATGTCGCCAAAGGTCGAGCCACTGGCTACATTCTCACGAAACGATCCTTGCGAGAGCCGGATTTGAGCCGAGGGATCGCGTTTCGTTCCCGGGGACGAGACCTCCTTGTCGAGCTGGATCAACGGCTCTTGACCGCGTACCACGTCGACGCCGGTAACAAGCCGTTCTTCTTCCCACTGATCGGCCCGACCGGTGCACCGTACACCCGGGCGTACCCCATGGAGACCGTTGCCGGCGAGGATCACGATCATCCGCACCAGCGATCCTGCTGGTTCACTCATGGCAACGTCAACGGTGTGGATTTCTGGGGGGAGGCAAAGAACTCCGGGACGATTCGGGAGACCGATCGGTCGATCGTCGTCGAAGGGCCGGTAATGGGGCGTCTTGCCACCAAGGATGATTGGCAGGGGCCCGACGCTCGGAGGGTCTGCCGGGACGAGCGCGTGGCGACGTTCTATCGCACGAAAAACGCGCGGATCTTTGATTTCGAGATCAAGCTTCATGCGACCGACGGCCCGGTGACTTTCCACGACACGAAGGAAGGGATGTTCGGCCTGCGCGTCGCCTCCTCGATGGACGTTACAAGGAGGAAGGGTGGAAAGATCACCAATGCCGAAGGCTTGACGGATGAAAAAGCATGGGGTCAAGCATCCCCTTGGGTTGATTATATCGGACCGGTGAACGACAAGACGGTCGGCATCGCCGTGTTCAACCATCCCGGTAGTTTTCGTTTCCCCACGACATGGCACGTGCGACCCTACGGCTTGTTCGCCGCCAATCCATTCGGATGGCACGACTTTGGAAAGTCTGAGAAAGGTGACTACACAATCCCCGCCGGGCAAACGATCGCGTTCCGCTACCGCGTCATTCTCCACGAGGGGGAGATGGAGACGGCCGCGCTCCACCGGCTCTTCGATGGTTATGCCAGGCCGCCGACTCTCGAACTCGAGAAGAACTGATCCACGAGCCCAATCAAAGAGATTGCCCGCGTCCGCCCCCGCGAGGCGGGGGAAGGCACGGGCAAAATGAACCTCCACCATAATGCCGGTGGGATGCTTTTGAGAACCCGCAGTTCAAGTGGGTACCTGAGACACACAAGGAACTAAGTTCTTAGGTGCCGACATCGGTTCCCGACGGGTTTAATGTTGGTTCGCCAAAAGGACCACCCCGTATCGAACAAGGCAGAGGTTGTGTCCGGATGAACCAGACTGAATCAATCTAACCATGTCGGGACCGATGTTCAAGATGGAGCTGCCGCGTGCCGGCGGATTCTTGAAAGCTTTCTGGTGCGAATTCCGGTGCTCGGCAACTCTATCGCGAGTCGGGAGCCTGGAGCCGGCGGATCTTGTCGCGAAGCCGGGCGGCCTCTTCGTAGTCCTCGAGAGCGACGGACAGCTCGAGTTGGTGTTCCAGCTTTTCGAGCAGGTCGATCGGTCGCTCGCGTTCGACTTCACGGCGCCAGCGCACCAGGAAGCGCAGCTCTGAACATTCGGTTTCGCGTTCCTCCTGCTTGTATTCACGAAGGAATCGGCGAATGGCTTTGATTCCGTCATCGATTTTGGAGAGGGCGCCGCGATGATCCTCGGCTTTGAGCGACAGCGACGCTAACGCGCGGGTGTACATCATCTGGACGTAAGGCCGGTAGCGGTCGAACTCGATTTTGTCCCGCTGACGAGCGGCGTGGCGGCCGACGAAAGCGAACAGCCGGAGATTTCGCTCGGTGTCGCGGACCACGAGGTCGTATCGCTCGAGATGGAACGCGGAGAGGTAGCGGTGGTAATACTGGAGTCCCTCTCGCATCAACTGGGCACAATCGTCCGGGCTCAACGATAAGGGAGTGCCCGTTTCGATTGCGTCTTTCGCCTTGGCTTCGTAGAAGTCGAGCAGCGACTCGTGTCCTTCCGGGCGGGTGCCGTCGGGCCGGCCGGAGAGTTCCATCTGGACCACTCCCAGGTCGATCCGCATCTGGATTTTTTCCCGACCGTCGTCACCGACGATGACGCGGACCTGGAGTTGGTCCGGCTCGAATTCCCAGTCGTTCAGCAGGCGTTCTATATCTTGGCTCAATCGAATCAATCCCGATCGACTTGACCGCCGGGCCGCTCAGGATCGAAATCTCAAATCTCGTTATTGTCGTGAATCATCGGCTCCAGTTGCTTCGTGTTCCGTTCCACGGCGAGCACGATGGTCCGCTCTTCGATTCCGTCGGCGCTGGACGCGACGGCCGGGATGATCTGGCGCGCATCGGGCATGCTGAAGCGGACGGTGAACGTGCCATCGGACCGGAGCTGAACCGGCTCACCTTGGAGCGTCACCCGCGCGTTCGGCTCGGTCGAGCCATAGACGATCAACTCGGCGTCGACGTGGAAATGGAAGTCACGTCCGAAAGAAGGCAGTGACGTGGTCGCCAGGTGTTGCAGAGTCGCATTGCCCATCGGGTGGCGCAGCCGCTCCTCGAAGAGATCGCGGAGGTCGATCGGGGAAGCGTGGTGGGAGGCCCCATTGCCATTCGCGGAGGGGTTCTGGATCTTCTCAAACTGCTTCTGCACGTTCGTCCAGTTTTCGTCGAGGGCGTCCGTCACGCCGGCCTTGGGGGTTGTCACGACGTTGGAACGGGCCAGTACGTAAAATCTTCCCCGGCGAGAGACATATCCGATGTCGATCCGATAGGATCGCGGCGGCTCGAGCACATCGATATACCAGTTGTTCACGCCTCCGTGGATGGAGATGTCGCGCACCTGGCACTCGGCAGCCGAGGTCGTGTCGTCACTGGAGACATCCATGACTCGCAAGATGGGGCGTGCCCCGTGCCAATCTTGTCCCAGGGCCGCTCGCGCTCGCGAAAGGGTGGTCCGGCTCAACTCCCAGTAAGCGTGCAACCAGTAGGAATCGCGCGTCAAAACGATGATGCGGTCTTTCTGGCAAGCATGGTCCAGCGGTTGGATGGGTGTGATCGGTCGGGGATGATGTGATCCGGAAGGTGTCGCGCGGCGGGCGGGGGAAGACGATGGGACCGTGCCCGACTTCTTGCGGCGAGCGGCGACCGGCGCCGGCGACCGCCTGTGTTTATTGGACTTCGACGGCGCGGAACGCGGAAGCGACAACGCTCGGATCAACTGATCCTTCCTCATCGCGTGCCAGCCGGTGATCCCTTTTTCCTTGGCCAACTGGGCAAGACGTCTTTTATTGCAGTCCTTGAGCGCATCGGCAGTCATACGGTGCCACTCCGACACCCCTCGTTTCGCCCGACCGGCCGCCGCGAGGGATGAATGTGATTAAATGCGACATTCATCCGTGAGTGGACCGATCCGGAAAACTCCATGCATCCCGGACTGAGCAGGCTATGGCTCGGTGCTCTTCGAGCGGTCTAAGCCAGCGATTCCAAGGTCGAGCGAGCCCCGCCGTCGGTTAGCCAAATGTTCGTCACGCGTTCAGGACAAAAAAAAAGCGGCCATCAAACCGGTCGTTCCGGTTCGAAGCCGCCTTTGAGTCGCTGTTCGGACGGACTCGATGCGCACGCGCGATAGCATGACGGGCCCCCGGAGTGGGTCGAACCGGACGGATCGAGGAGCGTCGTTTCGGAGGAGAAAGCGTTTGCTTGAAATCGCTTCTTATCAGATACCATATCGACGCAACGCCTGTCAATCGTCGTTCTCACCCTTCGTTGTACGGAAACGGATGGTCGCACAGACGTGTTCCGTGACCGCTTACTTCTGCGTTCAGGACCGCCGCAATATTCCATATGCCACGCTTATTTATGCCATTAACCAATCGATGCGATCGACTTTGTGAAAAATTTCTCGAACTGGGGGCTGAGTAGTTGACATGGGAGACTTGCCCCGTAAAACTGATTCCGTACCGTCGTCGCCCTCCTCGAAGTCCACCGACGGATTGATCTGGCAAGGCCCGTGATCGCCCTGACCGACTCGTCCGGTCGTTCGCGCGATCGCCGGTCTCGTCGACCTCAGGGTGGAAGGGAGGTTGTGTTTGGTTGATGAACGGGAGTCGACGTCCGGGCTCGCTGAAGGCATCCGCTGGGCGTCGAGGATCACGACCGTTGCCCTGGAATTCTCGATGCCGGCCCTGATTGGCTTCGGTTTGGATCATTGGTGGGGAACGACCCCGGCGGCGACGATCGCGGGCGCTATCCTCGGATTCGTGTTGGGTATGTTGCAGACGTTGCGGATCGCACGAGAGGTCCCCTAGCCGTTAGTCAAGCATCGAGCGACCATCAATCAACATGGCTGGACCCGCCGAGAACCCTCTGAGCCACGTGATCGATCACGACACGATCGAGCTTCCGTGGTGGAATCCGCCAACCTACGAATTGCGGATCGACCTGCCTTCGATCGCTGGGTTCCAGATCACTCGCTTCATGGTCATGGAGGTCGTGGTCGCCGTGCTGATGGTGCTGGTCCTCGTGCCGGTTGTCCGGCACATCGCACGGACGCCGTACAGCCGTGGCTGGTTCATGAATTTGTTCGAGGCGTTGCTCCTGTTCATTCGCAATGACGTGGCGCGACCGGCGATTGGCGGTCATGGCGCTGATCGCTTCCTGCCGTACCTCTGGACGGTTTTTTTCTTCGTCCTCTTCAACAATCTGCTGGGGATGTTCCCGGGCGGTGCGTCAGCCACCGGCAACGTCAACGTGACGGCGGTGCTCGCCCTGATGACGTTCGTCTTCGTGCTCTGGGCGGGAATGCGCGAGCTCGGGTTCGTCGGCTACTGGCTGGCGATCGTGCCCGCGATGGACGTTCCCGGGTGGTTGAAGCCTCCCTTGTGGCTCTTGATGTTCGTCATCGAGGTCGCCGGCCTCGTGATCCGCCACATCGTCCTGGCCTTGCGTTTGTTTGCGAACATGTTCGCGGGCCACGTGGTCCTGTCGGTGATTCTGGGCTTCGTCCTGGTGGCCCAGGGGGCGGTCTTCTTCCTGGTGATGCCGCTTTCCATCGGCGGTGTGATCGCCTTGAGCCTCTTGGAGTTGTTTGTCGCGTTATTACAAGCTTACATTTTTACATTTTTGTCGGCGCTCTTCATCGGGGCGGCCGTGCATCCCCACTAAAGGAGTCGAAATTCAGATGAAGTTGCTCAAGCTCACCGTCCTGGCCTGCGGCATTTTCCTCCTGGCGGACGGAAGGGCGCTGGCCCAGGGAGCCGCCGCGGCACCCGCCAAGGCGCCGTTCTCCGACTGGAATGCGATCGGCGCGGGCCTGGTCATCATCGGGGCTGCTTACGGCATCGGCGGCCTCGCGAAAGGGGCTGTCGAGAGCATGGCACGCCAGCCCGAGGTCGCGCCGAGAATCTTTACGGCCATGCTGATCGCCGCCGCGCTGATCGAGGGCGTGACGTTCTTCGCGCTCTTGATCGTCTTGTTGAACAAGTAACCGCCGCAACCGCGACGAGCGAGGATCGGCGGCGATCCTTGGTGGACTGCCTCAAGATTCTCGTAATCCGGGTCGCGGACGGGCCGGCCGTTCGTCCGGGGAAGAGCCGGAGTCGATCCGGCTTGGTGCCCGATCGATGAGACGCGGGTGTCATTCGGTTTTTTCCGCCTGGCGCGAGAGATCAACACATGCTGCGTCAATCGAGTTTGGTGTCCCGGTTGGGGTTCCTGGCTGTTCTGATCATCTTTACCGGCGGCGAGCGCCGGGTGTTCGCCCAGTCTGATCACAAGACAGCCCCGCCGGGCGTCCAGGCCGAGGCAACGCCGGCCGCCAGTGAGGGTGAGCATTCATCCTCGGAAAAACCGGACCCGTTGAAACGTGAGCCGGGACTGGCCATCTGGACCTTTGTCGTCTTTGTGGGGCTGTTCGCCGTCTTGGCCCGATACGCCTGGAAGCCGCTCATCAACGCGCTCCAAGATCGGGAAAAGCACCTCGAGCATGTCCTGACGGAGACCGAGCGAGCCCGCAACGAGAGCGAGGCGAATCTCGCCGAGCACCGTAAGCTGATCGCCAGGGCCGGTGATGAGGTGCGCGGAATCCTGGACAAGGCGAGGCAGGATGGCCAAACGGCGTTCGACGAGCGCGTGAAACAAGCCCAGGGCGAGGCCGAACTGGCCAGACAGCGAGCCCAGAGAGATATCGCTTCGGCCCGAGACCAGGCCCTGGCCGAGATCTGGCAAAAGACCGCCGAAATGGCCGTTTCGGTTGCCGGGCGGGTCCTTGCCAAGGAGCTCAGTGACACCGAACATCGCCGCTTGCTCGACGTCGCGATCCAAGAGCTCCCCGCCGCGCCCGGGTCCAATGGGCATGGAGCGAAAGTCCGATGAGCGACTCCACTGAGACGGGCCTTTTGGACGATCAGGTCGTGACGGGCGCGACCGTCGAAATCGCCCGCCGCTACGCGCTGGCCTTGATCGACGCGGCTTTTCCGGAGCGCGCCGTCGATTCCCTGCTGGAAGAGCTCGGCGAGATCCAGCGCGACGTTTTGAAAGCCTTTCCGCGTTTCGCCGAGGTATTCGCATCGGCCCGGGTCTCGCCGTCCAAGAAGGACCGGATGCTGCTCGACGTCTTCGAGAAACGCGCTTCGAGTCTCGTCTTGCGGTTCCTGCGGGTCTTGAATCGACACGAACGGCTGGGGCTCTTCGATGTCGTGGTCCGGGAGGCGCGTTCCATCTGGGATCGGCGGAATCAGCGAGTCCCGGTTCAGGTTCGCTCGGCTGTTCCCCTCGATGAGACCCAGTTGACAATACTCCGTGAGCGGCTAGCCCGGCTGACCGGCGCGACGCCGATTCTGCAGGTGTCGATCGACCCGGATTTGATCGGGGGCCTGGTCGTCCAGGTTGGCGACCAGCGTTATGATTTGTCGGTGAAGACCTCTCTCGCACAGCTTCGCCAACGGCTGATCGAAGGAAAGACGCATGAAATTCAGAGCCGACGAGATCAGTTCAGTCATCCAGCGTGAAATCGAGCAGTTCTCCCCCGAGATCACGCGCAGTGAGGTGGGGCAGGTCCTCGAGGTGGGAGACGGGATCGCGCGGGTTTACGGCCTCTCCGGCTTGATGTCCGGCGAGATGGTGGCGTTCGAAAACGGCGTCAAGGGAATTGCGCTCAACCTGGAGGAGTCGTCGGTGGGCGTCATGGTTCTCGGCGATTACACCCGGATCGAGGAGGGAGACTCCGTCACGGCGACCGGCGAGCTGCTCCGTGTGCCGGTCGGCGAGGCGATGATCGGCCGCGTCGTCAATCCCCTGGGTGAGCCGATCGACGACCAGGGACCGATCCTCACCGATAAATCCTGGCCGCTCGAATCGGTCGCGCCCGGGATCGCCGGGCGGCAGCCGGTCGACGAGCCCCTTCAGACGGGAATCAAGTCGATCGACTCCATGACGCCGATCGGGCGCGGCCAGCGCGAGCTGATCATCGGCGACCGCAAAACCGGCAAGTCGGCGATCGCGATCGACACCATCCTCAACCAGAAAGGGACCGGGGTCATCTGTGTGTACGTGGCCATCGCCCAGAAGGAGTCGACCACCGCGGCCCTGGTCGATGTGTTGAAACGCCACGGCGCCCTGGACTACACGATCGTGGTCGCGGCCGGCGCGAGCGACCCGGCCCCCTTGCAATATGTCGCGCCTTATGCCGGCTGCTCCATGGCCGAGTATTTCATGTACGAGCAAGGAAAGCCGACCCTCGTGATCTACGACGACCTCTCCAAGCAGGCCGTCGCCTATCGCGAGGTCTCGCTGCTCTTGCGGCGGCCTCCGGGGCGCGAGGCCTTCCCCGGCGATATCTTCTACGCCCACTCGCGCCTGCTCGAGCGGTCGGCGAAGCTGGCCAACCACTACGTGATCCTGCCGGAGAACGCCGCGACCGACAACGTGACGGCCGAGATGGGTGTCGACAAGAAGGTCTACATCGGCGTTCCCGGTCTCGAAGAGGCCAGCCACGCTCTCAAGGAACATTTCCCCCAGGGCCACAAGGTCGTGAAGACCACGACCTCCGGCGGATCTCTCACCGCGTTGCCGATCATCGAGACCCTCGAGGGCGAGGTGTCGGCCTACATCCCGACCAACGTGATTTCGATCACGGACGGGCAGATCTACCTCCAGCCGGACCTGTTCTTCGCGGGTGTCCGGCCGGCGATCGACGTCGGCATCAGCGTCTCGCGCGTGGGCGGCAAGGCTCAGATCCCCGCGATGAAGAAGGTCGCCGGCGGCCTGCGGCTCGACCTGGCGGCCTTCCGCGAGCTCGAGGCGTTTGCACAGCTCGGCACCGATCTGGACAAGGCGACTCAGAAACAACTCGACCGCGGCTATCGCATGGTCGAATTACTGAAGCAGCCGCAGTACAAACCGATGGGTGCCATCGACCAGGTCATGAGCATTTACGCCGGCACCCAGGGACACTTGGACGACGTGCCGCGCCGCGATGTCTCGCGCTGGGAGACCGCCTTCCTGACGTTCATTCGCGAACGGAAACCCGAGCTCCGCGCCGCACTCGATCGCGAGAAAAAGATGACCGAGAAAATCGAGTCCGAGCTCGCCAGTGCCATCGCGGAGTTCAAGTCGAAGCATTTTCGTTGATCCTGGGAGGCGCCCCCCATGGCCAAAGCCCGAGCGATCGTCAAACGCCGCAAGGCGGTCGACAACATCCGGAAGATCACGCGGACGATGGAGCTGATCGCCACCAATCGGTTCAAGAAGGCGCTCAATCGTGCGACCGAGGCCGAGGCGTTCACTCGCAAGATCGCCGAGATGGTTGCCGATCTCGGTGAGACCTCCCAGGAGGTGGCTCATCCCTTGATGGCTCGCCGTGATCCGGTGCGCCGCGCGTTGCTTCTGGTCCTGACGAGTAATCGGGGACTGGCCGGCGGCTACAATGGGAACGTCTTGCGAGCGGCGATCGCCCGCTATCAGGACAACCAGACCGAGGGCACGGAAACGTCGCTGGAAGTCGCGGGCAAGCGAGGAATCGGCTACTTCCGATTCCGGAAAATCGTCCCGGATGCGACCTACACCCAGTTCGAGGACCGCCCCCAGTACCACGAGGTGGAGACTCTCGCGGACAAGTACATCAAGTTGTTCGTTCAGGGGGCGATCGACCGGCTGGACGTCGTCTCCACGCGGTTCGTCACGACGTCGCGGCAGGTCGCGATCTCGCAGACCCTGCTGCCGATCGCGACCGCCGACATCAGCCGGGCCGCTCCCTCGGTCCGCCAATCAAATCCGGCCACCCGGGAGGCACCCGCCGCCGGCAAGGCGGAGCCGGTCTCCTATGAGTTCCTACCCGATGCCCGGAGCATCCTCGAGGAGATTGTGCCGGTCTCGTTCAAGGTGCGGTTATTCAAGTGTTTCCTGGACGCCGCCGTCAGCGAGCAGATCGCGCGGATGGTTGCGATGGGTGGCGCCACCAAGAACGCCAACGACCTCGTCAAGTCGCTCACGCGCCAGTACAATCGCGCCCGGCAGAATCAGATCACGCGTGAGCTGGCCGACATCGTCGGGGCGACTTCGGCGCTCAAATAACGAAAAGGAATCATTCAACATGGCCACCGCGACGACGATGGGACGCATTTCCCAGGTGATCGGTTCGACCTTCGATGCCGAGTTTGATGAAGGGCATCTGCCGAACATCTACAACGCCATCCAGATCGATGGTGAGGTCAAGGGGGTCAAGATCCACCTGACCGGCGAAGTGCAGCAGCACTTGGGGGGCAACCGCGTGCGGTGCGTCGCGCTGGGCTCGACCGACGGCCTGGTGCGCGGGATGCCGGTGCTCGACACGGAGAACCCGGTCAGCGTACCCGTCGGCAAGGAGGGGCTCGGCCGTGTGTTCAATCTCCTGGGTGAGCCGATCGACGGCCGCGGTCCCGTGGAGGCCAAGGAGCGATGGCCGATCCATCGCGACCCGCCGGCCTTCGACGACCTCTCGCCCAAGACCGAGCAGTTCGAGACCGGGATCAAGGTCATCGACTTGTTGACTCCGTTCGTGCGGGGCGGCAAGATCGGCCTGTTCGGCGGCGCGGGGCTGGGAAAAACGGTCATCTTGACCGAGCTGATCGCGCGCATTGCCTCGGTCCACAGTGGCTTCTCGGTCTTCGCGGGCGTCGGCGAGCGCACCCGCGAGGGGAACGACCTCTGGCTCGAAATGCAGGAGACCAAGATCGGCAGCACCGGCAAGTCCGTCATCGACAGCACCGTCATGTGCTTCGGCCAGATGAACGAACCACCCGGGGCCCGGCTCCGGGTCGCCCTCTCCGCCTTGACGATGGCGGAGTGGTTTCGGGATTCCACCGGGACCGACACATTGCTCTTCATCGACAACATCTTCCGGTTCAGCCAGGCGGGTTCCGAGGTCTCCGCGCTCCTGGGACGGATGCCGTCGAACGTCGGTTACCAGCCGACCCTGGCAACCGAGATGGGTGCCTTGCAGGAGCGGATCACCTCGACCAAGAAAGGCGCGATCACGTCGGTTCAGGCCGTTTACGTGCCGGCTGACGACCTGACCGACCCGGCTCCCGCCACCACCTTTGCCTTCCTGGACGCCTTCATCGTGCTCTCTCGATCGATCTCGGAGAAGGGGATCTACCCGGCGGTCGACCCCTTGGGCTCGACCTCGCGCGTTCTCGATCCACAGTACGTCGGGGAAGAGCATTACGAAGTCGCCCGCCGGGTTCAACAGATCCTCCAGCGCTACAAGGAGCTGCGCGACATCATCGCGATCCTGGGAGTCGACGAGCTGTCGGAAGAAGACAAGCTCAACGTTCATCGTGCGCGCCGGATCGAACGGTTCATGTCTCAGCCGTTCTTCGTGGCCGAGGTGTTCACCGGCAAGGCCGGCCAGTACACCAAGCTCCCCGACACGATCCGCAGCTTCAAGGGGATCTGCGACGGCATATGGGACCACCTGCCCGAAGGTGCCTTCATGTACGTCGGCTCCATCGAGCAAGCCGAAGAGCAGGCCAAGAAGCTGAATGCTTGACGAAGCTCCTGGCATGAGAAAGTGACGAACCGGATGGCAACTCAACCTGAGGAAGTGGGCGCGGAGAAGCGGCCGTCGAAACCCGGCGAGAAGAAACTTCAGTGCGTGGTCGTCACGCCCGAGAAGACCTTGTTTGACGAACTGGTCGACTTTGTCGCGCTCCCGCTCTATGACGGCGAGCTGGGGTTGTTGCCGGGCCGGGCGCCCTTGATCGGCCGCCTGGGATTCGGCGAGCTGCGGACCAGGACGGATGAAGTCGTCCGCCGGTATTTCGTCGATGGCGGCTTCGCCCAGGTCCGTCACGACGTCGTCACCGTCCTGACGCAACGCGCGATCCCCGCCGATCAGCTCGACGCGGCCGCCGCCGCTCGCGAGCTGGAAGCGTTCGGCAATCAGCGGGTCGTGACTGACCTCGAATATGCCGGCCACGTCCAGGCGGTCGCCCGCGCTCGGGGCATGCTGCGCGTGGCCGGTCGAGAACGCTAGGTCGGGGAGCGTCCGTTCTCCGCTCCCAGCGGCGGCGGGAAGAAATCACGCGCAAAATGAAGCAGACGGACCCGCCAGGATTCACCCGTCCAGGCATGATGATGCACGGTCACGTCGCCCGTTTCGAGCAGAATTTCCAGGAAACCCGGCAGCCGGTGGCCCGCTCTTTCTCGCAGCAGGGGAGCGCCTGGGTTGAGGCAGAGCTGGTTCGGGATCGACTCGGGTTGAAAAGCCCAGGCGGCGTGCACGTGGCCGCAGCAGAATAGGTGCGGGCCGATCGTGCTGAGCCACTGTCCGACCTCGCCGGCGTTGACCAGCGGCTTTCGCGCGTACTCACGCTGGTGCTCGGGAGGGGCCGCCACGGGATAATGGCAGGCGATCAACAGCCGCGCCACTCCCTCGGCGTTCGCCATCACCTCTTGAGCGCGGATCAACTGCGCTCGGGGAAGCTTCCCTCGTGCCGAAATGTCCGGTCGGGTCGGGTCGAGGCCCAGGATCGCCGTCCCTTCTTCGAGCATCCGCAGCCATGGGTATGACCGCCCCGGCGAGAAATCGCCGAGGTATTCCTCGAAGCGACGGGAGCGATGGGCCCGGAGCGTGTAGCGGTCGTGGTTACCCGGCACGATCGTGACCCGGGCCGGCTCGTCGAGCAAGTCCTTCAGGGCGGCCCTGGCAGCCCGGAATTCGGCCGGCAGGGCCGTCGTCGTCAAGTCGCCGGTGATCAAGAGATGGTCCGGGGCGAGGCTTCGTACGTACTCGACCAGTTCGGGTACGCGTTCGAGTCGAAATCGGCGCGCCCGTCCCAGCAGGAGCGACGACATCCCGATCAGGCGCTTGCTGAAAAGCCTCAGCGGGTGAAACTCATACTGCCAAAAATGGATGTCCGAGAGATGAACGATGCGCAACGGGCGACTTCCTTCGAATAGTATTCAGTGTTCAGTGTTCAGTGTTCAGTGGCGGCCGAGAAGCACGTGTTTTGTTTTCGCTTTCACCAGGACTCGGCAACCACCGATCAGGGATCGGCAACGGATCACTATCCACGAGCCGCCAGCCACCACTCACTGAACACTGAACACTGAACACTGAACACTGAGCCGAGAGGCGTTTCAGAGATTCCAGGCAATCCAGCCGGCGAGGATGTCGTAAATCGTGTGCGTGCCGACGGCAATCCCGAAGCCTCGCAGGATGAACACCCAGGCGAAGAAAACACCGGCCATCCAGCGGAAGACGAAAGCAAACCAGGTGAACGCCTCGCCGGGGCTCCCGGCGTGATGAGCCAGAGCGAAGAGCAAGGCAGAAAGGGTGACGGCCAGCGTGCTCGCCAGGATCTGGGGCGCCTGCAAAAGGCGCAAGGTGCCGAAGAAAACGGGAACCAAGATCAGGCGAAAGAGCGTTTCCTCGTATACCCCGGCGCCGATATAGCCGATCAGCGCCGAGAAGGTCTGATCAGCCCCGCGCGGATTAATCCCCAAAATCGGCGTCCTCGTCTGCTCCAGGTACGTGAAGCCGACGTCGATCAGTCGACTGATGCCCAGAAGCACGACGGCCCAGACCAGGCTCTCCACGACCATCCCGACCAAGATCCCCGGCGAGAGTCTCCAGCCGTGGAAGCTCAGGATCTGCCAACCCATGAGGATCAAGACGAGCAGGAGCGGAAGCAGCCAGTGGTCGGCCAGGCCGAGCGAAGCCAGAGCTTGCCTCATCCATGTATCGGCACCCGTCCTCAGGTTTTCGGGGGTCGCTCTCCCCAACCAGAGGATTGCCGACTCGTAGCCCAAAACCAGGGGAGCGACCATCAGCAGTGAAGGGAACGGGCGCCGAGTCGCCGCCCAGTAGGAGGCCGGCCGATGGTCGAGAAGCCAGTAATTGGTCCTCGAACCGGGTTTCGAGCCTTCCTTTCCGCGGCTGCGGATTGACCTTGCTAGAAGTGCCATGGTGACTCGTAAAACCAGGGAGAAGACCGGGTTCCGCCCCAAGGTCGCCATTTCGATCGACGGCTGGAAGACGATCGCGGGTCTGTCAGTATTGTTATCGATTTTGTCGCGAGCGAAAAATACGAAATTGATCGGTCTCTTGTCGCTGTCGGCGCCGAAGGCTAGGATACGTCGAATTATTCGACGGAGCGGCCGGGGTGGCCGCGATTTTTGGCCGCGTGCGGCCAAGAATAGCGCGGGAGAGCGGAGAGAGGAGAGCAGAAAAGCCGTTGCCCGCTCTCCTGCGGTCTATTTTCTACTCTCTCCGTGGTCTTGTTGCCAAACGATGTTGGGAGGATCGGCGCGTCATGTCGAGGTATCGTCTCGGGTTGGTTGGGTTTTGTG